>CAJWEP010000017.1 GCA_913030945.1 uncultured Verrucomicrobiota bacterium | reverse complement strand
TACCTTCACACGGTAGAAGTCGTTGGTTCAAATCCAACAGTGCGCACCATTTTTCAACCACCCCCTCCCGGCCGGCAGCCGCAGATAAATAATTCGAGACTTTTCCTGAAATATTTTTCATAGTGCCCACCGGAAGCGCCCATGAAACCGATCATTCTTTTACTCGCTGGAGCCGGCCTGTGCGCCGGCCAGTTCGCGCAGGCCAAGCCGTACGGGGACTGCCATTTTCATCTGCTGGATTTCCTCCAAAACGGGGAGTTCGACAACCGGGACGGGGCCTTCCCCTGCGACGCCTCCGGCCTGATGAAGGATGGGCGTTATTTCCAGCTCCCGTACGGGGAACGGCACCGACGGCTGACTGGATTGATCGATGTCACCAACAGGCACAACATCGCTGACGTGGTGGTTTGCGGCATGCCGTTTGTCAAGAAATGGGCCGAGGACGATTTTTTCCTACGACCGAAATATTACCTGGACTCGAGTTCGCGGGTGAAGGCCGCCCGAGACACCGACTTGCAGGTCGCCGCCGCGTTCATGGACTACAGGCGACAGTTCGCTGGAAACAAGACCCGGTTAGACAAACTGGCGCGCCTGCATCCGTTCATCTGCGGGCTCGACACAACTGACCTGGGAGCCGTCGACCTGGCGATCAAGCGCATCCGGGAATACCCGGGAGTCTGGGAGGGCCTGGGGGAACTCATGTCGCGCCACGACGACCTCACCAACCTGACCACCGGGGAGCGCCCCCGGGCGAATCATCTGTCGTTCATCCGGCTGTTCAAGTTTGCCGGGCGGGTGAGCCTGCCGGTCAGCATTCATCACAACGTCGCCCCGGTCTCCCGCAATGACAACGAGGTCAAGCAGCCCTGGTATCTGGACGAGTTTTTGGACCTGCTCAACCGCACGATCCGCGATGAAGCCGATGCAGCCGATCGGCCCAGGGTCATCTGGTGCCACGCCGGCATCAGCCGCCGGATCGTGGTCGAGAATTACCGTCAAACCCTCGAGCGAATCCTAGACGAGTATCATGAGAACCTTTACCTCGATTTGTCGTGGGTGGTGCTCGGCAACTATGTTTACAAGGACATGGACGGATGGGTGGCCCTGATCCGGAAATACCCGGGCAACTTCCTCATCGGGTCGGATTCGGTCGGCAAATACAGCGGCATCCCGATGGAGTTAAGAAAATATCAAGCCCTCTTGAATGCGCTGCCAGATCAAACGCGATCCAAGGTCGCCTACAAAAACTTGAATCGAATTCTTAACGAAGCCAAGGCCGAGCGAAACAGAAAGGGGTTGGGTAATGGCGGGATCACCCTGCCTCTTGATTTCTCACTATCAGAAAACTTTGGCCTGGAGGCTTTGAACAAAAAATGAGCATACAATACAAGCTTAGCAAATGGGATTAACTTGATTAGCGTATCACCTTACAATTTGGCTTGATTGAATGCATTGAATCAAGCAAGCTTTTGTGTATGGGCAATATATCAATATCGCAAAATGCGGCGACTTTGTGTAAGGGTGAACCCATGAAACCCAAGCGTTGGATCATTTCTTGTGCTGTTTTGTTGGCGGGAATTCTTTGCAGCTACGCTGCAGTCAAATCATCCAAGGGCCGTCAATTTATGTGGCAGACCAATTCCTATGGGGATGATGTCCATGTCATCGATGTGGCCACCCAAAAAGTGGTCGGGCACATCAAGGTGGGGCCGCAGCCTCACGGCATTGCCGCGCCCGATGACGCCCATGTGGTGTTTGTGGCCATCGAGAATCTCAAGGGGCCGCTGGGTGAACTGGTTTGGGTCGACCCAAAAACCTACAAGATTACCCATCGCCTGACCATCGGCCCCAAGCCCAACCAGATCGCCTGCACGCCCGATGGCCGCTGGGTGTATGTGCCGTGCAACGATGGGCATTACTGGGTGATCGATGCCAGGGCAAAAAAGGTGGTGAAGAAAATCAAGACCGGCGGCAGGCCGCACAATACCCAGTGTTCCCGCGATGGCCGTTTCATGTATCTCTCGCCCATGGGACCGCCCAAGCGCGTCACCATCGTGGACGTCAAGGCGAATCACAAGGTGGTGGGGGAGATTCCCTTTGCCAATTCAGTGCGCCCGCCGGCGTTGGCCGCAGACAACAAACGTTTCTTCCAGCATATTGATGGGCTGGTTGGCTTTCAGGTGGCCGACATCGCCTCACGCAAGGTCATTGCCACGGTGAAGCACACGATCCCAGAGGAGTACAAGGGCAAGAAGAGCCGCTGCCACGGGCTTGCCATTCGGCCCGACCAAAAGGAAATCTGGTCCTGCAACGTGGAGCACAAGACCTTGCACGTGCATGACATCACCAAGGAGGAGTTCCCGGAAATAACCCGGATCCCGATGATCGGCCGCATTTACTGGCTATGCTTCACCCCGGACAGCCGCTTCTGCTACGCGGCCGTACGCTCGGAAAAGAAGGTTTGCGTGGTGGATTGCCGCACCAAAAAGGTCATCACGCATATTGAGGTGGGCAACATCCCCAAGCGCAACCTGGTGATCACCCTGAAATAAACCCATGCCCCGGCAGTCGTGCCGGCCTCTCCCCGAGTCTTGCGTGTTGTTCTGCTCATCTTTGGCGCATTGTTTCTTTTGGCCAATTGCACAACTTCTGGTCCACAGCACCATAACAATCCACTGGCAGCCAAGGGCAAGGCTCTCTATTTGGTGAGTTGCGCTGCTTGCCATCAGGCCAATGGACGAGGCTTGGAAGGCATCGCGCCGCCCCTGGCAGGAACCCGATGGGCGAGTGAATCCGAGGAGCGCTTGGCCCGGATTGTCCTGCAAGGCCTGCGTGGGCCCATCACCGTGGCGGATAAAGAATACAACCTGGAAATGCCTGCCATGGGATTTTTTGATGATCAGGACATCGCCGCAATTCTGACCTACATTCGGGCTGCATGGGGCAAACCTGCCGAGTCGGTTTCTCAGGAGACAATCGGCAAAATACGAATCCAAACTCGCGAACGTACTGACTCGTGGACTGTTGAGGAATTGCTGGGTTCACCGTGAGAAAAGAGTCTATTTCTTGAGGGGTCACGCATATGACATTCAACGCTTGAAAAAGCGAAACCAAGTGGGGATCCCTCCCCTGCTCAACTTGACTGTTCAAGCACTCCTCAGAACTGGGTTATCGAGCCGTATCAACCTGTCGCAAAGCCCGAGGGCTGACCAAGTGAGATTTTCGACTGGCCGGGAGGTGTACATTGTAATCATACTGTGCCCACCATGAGAACGGCTTTAATGCCAATTTGCACGTTGTTGCTCGTGGGGTGTGCCGAAGTGACCAAGCCGCCGCCCAAGCGCATCGCCGCCATTGTCACCGAGTACCGCCACAACTCCCACGCGGACGTCATCGTTGGGCGGCTGGTGGAATCGCACACGCTCGATGGCAAGGGCGAATTTCCCAATCTAAAACTGGTTTCGCTGTACACCGATCAAATCCCCGCAAACGACACGAGCCGGGATCTGATGCGACAAAATAATGTTCCAGTTTTCACGAACATCGCAGACGCGCTCACACTCGGCACCGGCAAACTGGCGGTTGACGGCGTGCTGCTCGTCGCCGAGCACGGGAACTATCCCAAGAACGAGACCGGCAACGTCATCTATCCAAAGCGGCGGTTGTTCGAGGCCGTTGCGAAGGTGTTTCGCGCCAGCAATACCTCCGTGCCGCTGTTCTGCGACAAGCATTTGGCTGACAACTGGCGCGATGCAAAGTGGCTTTATGACACAGCGCATGAATTGAAGTCGCCGCTGATGGCCGGCTCTTCGCTGCCTACGCTCTGGCGGCGACCCCCGGCGGATGTACGTCGCGGAGCCAATCTCACGCAGATGGTGGCCATCTCGTATCACACGCTGGATGCTTACGGTTTTCACGCACTTGAAATGGTGCAGTGCCTGGCCGAGCGTCGTGCAGGCGGTGAGACGGGCGTGCGGCAAGTGCGCTGCCTTTCGGGCAACAGGGTTTGGGAGGCGTTGGCCAACGGCACGATAGACGAGGAGTTGTTGCAGGCAGCCGTGGTTCCGCTGGAAGGCAGCCCGGTAAAACGGGGAGATCAATCACTGAAGGAAATGGCAAAGGAACCGACGGCGATGATAGTCGACTACCGGGATGGATTTCGGGCCAGCATCCTGACGCTTAATGGTGCGGTCAACGAATGGAGTGTGGCCTGGCACGAGGACGGTAAAACCAAGGCAACAATGTTCTGGACGCAGGAGGCGCGACCGTTCATGCACTTCACCTATCTTGTCAAGGGCACCGAGCAGATGTTCCACACGGACAGGCCCTCCTGGCCTGCGGAGCGCACACTGTACACCAGCGCCATTCTCGACGCAGCGCTTATCTCATTGAAGCGGGGCGGCACAGCAGTGCCGACGCCCTACCTGGACATCCCGTATCAGTCCGACTGGAACTGGGAACAGCCGCCCCCGCCCCCGCCCGGCCGGCCCGTTCACGAGAAATGAGCACGGTGTCCTGCAAGGCCCGCCACAAACAAGCCTCGCCCTGATCATCCCTGCACGCTTGGCCAAGCGCATTCGGCCGGATTCGTCGGCTTGTTGAAACCGCCAGTTATTCGAAGTCGTGGCTTGGCTCCTTGTTTGATTCCTCGGATTGCCAGTGGAGTCGTGTCGACTGGGCACCCAGCACAGCTGCGATTGTTGTTATGAGTAGTTGTTTCACATCAGTAAAATGACAAATTAATTACTCATTTGAATGCTTTTAAATCCGTTATCTGGATTTAGAATTTTGCTTGGTCAACTTAAGTGCGCTTTCAGCAAAGCGTTTGCCGAGCGTCTTGTATCCCTCGGCCGAGTAATGCAGATCATTCTGAATCTTTTTGCCCTTTCGATTGACCCCATCATTGAGATCATCCGTATTCAACCAGCCAAATCTGGGGCTCGATTCAGCCAATTTCACTTGAACCTTTCGAATCATAGTCCAGTGGGGGTATCTCTGGTTCTTTAGATCGAAGTCACTGAGGCGCCCAATCACAAAGTTTATATCGTTGCGGCCAAGATCCTTGCAGAGTTGATCGTAAAGCCCCTTTAGGCTGACTTCATAAACTTCACCCCAACGCATCTTGGCGTCCCTTTCACCCTGCATCCAGATGAAGGTGACTGAACTCAGCGACTGCCCCTTGATCTTAGGCATTACCTTCCCCATGAGTCGGTCATAGAGATCTCCCGTTTGTTTTGGTTTTTCTCCCTCAGGTGATTTCCAGTCCTTCCACCAGCGTTGTATGGGTTGGCCACCCAAAGCATCCTGTATTACGATTACCTTGTCTTCTCCCAAGGCCTCTTTCACCGCCGGCGTAAACGCTTCCTGAGGGCGGTGTCCCTGCATGTTCGACTGCCCTGAAAGAATAAAAAGATGCTTGCCTGTTTCAGTTGCCCCAGCCCCTCTCGGCTGCGCCAGAGCCAAAGACTCGACTAGTACTATCGTGAATAAAAGTAGTGATTTCATTGGTCCGCGAAAAGCTCAGCTTAATTGTTTATTGATTGCAATGAGTTTCTTTGATGGCTAAGGCAAAATATCCAAAAAAAGGAGCCGCTTCACCATTTGTATACCAGTAGTAAAAAATGTGAGTTATTTAGCCATTTGACATTCAGCAACTTTACTTTAGCGCCGTTCATTTACCTACAGCTTTCATTTCTTCATTCGCCTTGCCGTCGTGCTAGCAGAGGAGATTGGCTTTTTTGGGGGATTGTTACTCTGACAGCGAGAGGTTTCGGTGTATCCAATTACCATCAAAAATTAGCTCATGTACGTGTGCTCTATCCCCCTGGTAAATATAGTGTCGCGTCCCAACTTTGCCATCAATCCAGCCTATTGGATCACCTGCTGCCTTTGGGGCATTGGCAAACTCGGTAGGTTTGGTCATTTTCCATGTTTCACCTCGAATCACGTACTCCCGGATGGTTCCCTGCATGTCTCGGAATGCCAAATAGTGTTTAGTACTCAAAAAATCACTAAAAAGATGGAAAGTTCCAGCAACCTGACCGGTGGTTTCGTCGATTGAAAACAAATCTTTAAACCGCTGACCGATCTCCGCTGCGTAAACTAAAGTATTCCGATTTCCTTGATAAGTACGATACCCCGGCACCCGCTTACGCTCGTTCCAATCGAAGACGAATGGAGCCCGTCTTGGCCAGTCGCTGGCAGCTAGAAAGACTGCATTGCGCCTACCATTTAAAGTCAGACCAAACGGTTGGCCAAGCGCGGGCAGTCGATGCACGCCGTCGGTTCGCCAGGATCGCTGATCCGGCGTGGCTGAGTTCAGGTCGAGCGACTGTTCGTACGGCACGCCAAACATGGAGAGGTACATCACACACAACGTTGAACCGTCCAGCGAAGCCACCGCGCCGCCCTCGGCCCGGGGCATGGCGGGTAGGGGAAAGTGCCGCCATTGGCCGTCGAGCCATAGTTCATGGATTTCCCCAAGTTCATCGACGTAGACTACGTGCGGAACACCGTTCGCAACCACCACCGAGGGGTCGGCCGCCGCCTTCGACAGGCCAATCTGCCTAGTCAGGTTTTGCCGGTTCCACTTGCCCTTCGCCCCAGCGTTCGACACGCTGGAGTGCTCGTAAATGTGTCCGTCCGTCCCGCGGTAGACGAGTCGGCGCTCGTCCCCAGCAAGGGTGTACAGCGCCGGGCGACCCGCAGCCGGCGGAGAGAGGGGGAGTGTTGAAGCCGTCCAGTCGTCGCTGCCAGGAGCGGCAATGAGTTCACTCCATCCGCCATTAGCATCCCGATGGACAACGTGGCGATAGCCGGCCTCGTTTTGAAGTCGGGCTAGTCCGGGATTGGAAACCGGCTTGTTGCGGAACGCAAAGTAGTCGTTCGTCCACCTGCGGAAATTTTCTCCAGCGATTCGCCCGAACTCCTCGACCTCTTCAATCTTCCGGTGCCAGACCTTGATGTCATATTTACGTGCCCGATATTCGTGCGCGATCTCGTTTGCGATGGTATCCCTTAACTGCCGGGTTCGGCGCAGCACGTTCTCCTCCGACAACGCCCCGTCCAGATGTCGGCGGACCTCCGCCTGATAATACTCACGGTACTCCGGGTTGCCGAGTAGCGCGATGAACATCTTTCGCTGTGTACTGAAGCCGTACGCGCCACCGCTGTCAATAAAAGCGTAGGAGTCGGTGTCAGGCTTGTACGGGCCGCCGCGGAAGCCCCACTCGGAGTCCCAGCACATGAATCGCCATTTGCCGTCCGGCAGTCGGCGCGCCGCGTACCAGTTGTTGTGAGGCCAATCATAGTTTTGTCCCCAAAGGTTCACTATCATGTATGCTGTGAAGTCCTCGATATCGACGCGCTTTTTAAGCGCCTTGTAATTCTCCTTCTGTGAAATATCGGTTGAGCCAATGAAGCGGCCCAGTTCCTCCCACGCATCACGAGTGCCGCTAAGGATTGTGTTCCCGGTTTTCATGATGTCAAACTCCCCCTTGCCGATGTGCGACGCCAGGAAATCCTCGTCCATCCGTTCAACGAGGTTGTACACCCCGTAGTTCTTGCCGTTGACATAGAGCAGGCACCACGTCCCGTTTGATACCAGCCCTCCCATGTCCTTGTGAAGGTCTCGCATCAACTGGTCGCGAATGTAGGCGCCGCCGGGTGCGCGGTCATTGGCGTTGGCCCTTAGTACAAGCTTGTCGAAATCCTTTACGCCAGCCATGGGGATGATGTTGTACTTCAACCTGGGCGAGCCGTATACGTCCCTGAAATAGGCACGGTACGACTTCTTCGTCTTGAAATCGCCTCGGCGAGAAAAGCCACCGTGCAAGCGCAGGCCGAATCCGGTCGACACCTTTCGTTTGCCCTTCGTGTTGAAAATTTCCATGTGCGAGGTGCGCTCGCTGCCCCGGCCGGTGGCACTGCTGCGCATGTGTACCTCGTAAAAATCCTCCGGCTTCATCGAGATCGACATCACTGGCAACGTCGGTCGCCGCCCGACGATATAGGTTGCCGACTTTATCTCCCCCACGCGCTCCTTGCCGACGAACGCTGCCGCACGAAAAAGCCCTGTTTTATCCAACCGCACCGGCCCATCCACTCGGGTGCTGTTTGCAACCGGCTCAGAGCCATCCCGCGTGTAGCGGATGTCCACTTCGGTCGACGCATTCGCTGTGATTCGCACTTCGACTCCGACATCGTGAAAGCCTGGCTTGGGTGAGAACGCCAGCTTGGACTTTAACGGCGCGGTTTGTTGCGGGCCGTCGTTGACTGAACCCGGGGTGGGCGTCAGGAAATACCCCCAATCAGCCTCCGCTGTTTGATTCCTTCCATATGATTGGTCGTTGGCCTGTTGGTCGTAAAGGACGCTATCCATGACCCGTCTCTCCGGACCAATCAGTTGCAATTGGCCGCCTTCCTTGGGAAGTCGAAAATTGGCATGCCACACGGTGGGAAGCACGCCCAGCGCGACCCGGAGTGACATGTCCGAGCTTTCCCGGTGGGTATTCAATCCTGCGACTGCGAGCACATTCTTCCCCTGCCGAAGGAGTCCGACGTGTTCTGAGAGGTCGAATCGCTCCGCGGAACCCGCCTCACGACTGCCTCTCGCGACGCTGTCGAGATCCGGTTCGTCGGGGGGGGCGTTCACCTCGGCGACGCGTGTCCCGTTCAGGTAGGCGGCAAACCCGTCGTCGTAGTCCACCTGAAGAACGATCGCCCCGGACATCAGCGGCTCCTTCAGGGTGAACTCGCGCCGGATCAGGACAGCCGTCGTGCCGAATTGCAACTCGGTCGCATCATCCTCGTCACCATACCCGAAACCGGCCGGGCCAACTGCGAACGCGCTGTCGTCGAAATCGACAGCAGTCCAGCCGGTCGTGTTTTTCTTTTTGTTGGGACCTGAAAGAAACCTCCAGTCAGCACCGTGCTCGATCAACGTGGTCTCAAATGGAATCGTCGCGACTGATGTCCTCAGCGCCTCGGGTGCCAAGGCGACACGGTCAAGGCCGGACATCCACACGACATGGTATCCGCCCGCCGGGATTCGGATGTCCGGGAAAGCCCACTTGCCGGTATCTTTGGGATCGTTGGTTAAGCCGTATTCTCCGAGTCGCACCGGCACATTGCCAGGGTTGTGGATCTCGACCCAGTCACTGGTCTGCCCCTCGTCGTCAAGCCTGCCTGCGCGATTTGAGGCAAGTATTTCGTTCAGGCGAATACGACCGCTCGTCGAAACAACAGCATCCTGTGAGCGGACTGAATCGTTGTCCTTCAACTGGGTAAAACCTTGAGTCATACCCACCACCAACAGCACAGCTACGATTGTTTTGTGGATATGCTTCATTCGCCTTCGGCTCGTGATTCTGCGTCCGACTACACCTTGTAGCGAGCGTTAAACACTCCCCGCAACACAACCCGAGAGCCGGATCATGCGGTCACGTAAGACAACAAATCATCCATCACCCGGTTGATTTCGGCGCAGGCGGTTTCGGAGGTCTCCCGGATATCCGACTCTGTCTGCACGTACTCTCCCGGCACCAGTTCGTCGCCGCAATGCTCTAGGATCAACGCGGCGGATTCCGGTGTCGTCTCGAGATGAAACTGCAGCCCGACGACATTCCTGCCGACCTGAAACGCCTGATGCTCGCAGGCTTCGCTCTTGGCCAAGTGCACCGCGCCGCTTGGCAGGTCGAATGTCTCGCCGTGCCAGTGGAACACCGGCACACCCGACGGCAGCCGAAAAACATCCCCGCCCGTGTCCGCCGTCTCGAGCGGAAACCAGCCGATCTCCCGGTGCCGACCGAGGTACACCCCCGCGCCAAGCGCGCTGGCGATCAATTGCGCCCCGAGGCAAATCCCAACGACCGGCAGGCCAAGCCGGATCGCCTGCCGGATGAACGCCTTCTCCGGCACGAGCCACGGATGCTCCTGCTCGTCATTGACACTCATCGGCCCGCCCATTGCGATCACGAGGTCGCACTGGCTCGGATCCGGCAGTTCGGCCGACTCGAAAAACCGCGTGTGTTGAACACTTGCACCCCGCTTGACCAGCCAACGCTCCATGCTCCCGATTCCCTCAAAGGGGACATGCTGCAAGACGTGAACCTTCATCGCCGGCCGTTCAACAGGAGGTGAGTAACACCACCAGCCAGCAGGCGGCGACGGTGTACATCGTCACCGAGCCACTGCCCCGGTGCCGACTGCCCGGCTGCAGAATGTAGCGGTGAATGATCGCCGCTATGAACAACCCAAGTGCCGTCCCGACGACCGGCACGATCACAAACAGCCACACGAACCCCTGCGCCAAGCTGAGCAGCAACGGCAGCAGGCCAAGCACCAACGCGATCAGCAGCGCCGCCCCAATTGCCCATAAGATTGATCGACTCATCGTTCACTCGCCGCACGCGGCGCCCGCAAGACGGTTTTTACCGTGTCGATGTGCCGGTGTACAACCGCTTTATCCCACCGCGCTTGGCCAAGCGATGGCTGGTTTCGCAGGGTGACGCCTGCTACAGTACCCGGCAGACCACTGGATAACGTGATGAAACATCTTCTACTGCCTGCCGCGTTGGCCGCTCTCGCCGGCCAAGCGCTTGGCCAAATCACCAAGCCGGCCGATGCGCCCAAGCCGCTCTCCCCCACCGATAGCGCCAAGCTCGTCAAACTCCCGACTGGATTTCGGCTGGAACTCGTCGCCGCCGAGCCACTCGTCCGCCAGCCCTCCGGCGTCTGCTGGGACGCCCACGGCAACCTCTTCGTCAGTGAACTACACGGTTACAACCGCGAGGGCCAGTACGATATTGAGGCTCTCAACAAAACCGGAAAACTCGACCGCGTGGTGCGACGCATCCCGGCCAACGCCGAGGCCATGCGCCGAGCCGAGGTCGAGCAACTTGGCACGGTAAAAAAAATGATCGACGACGACGGTGACGGCACGATGGATCGCGCCGAGGTTTGGGCCGACGGACTGCCGGCCTGTTTTGGCATCTGCCCCGCGCACGGCGGAATCATCGCCGTTTGTTCGCCCGACATCATTTTCCTGGCCGACCGTGATGGCGACGGTAAAGCCGAGGTGCGCGAGTCACTGTATACTGGTTTCAAGTCCGGTATCATTGAGCGCCGGATCAACTCGCCGCAATGGGGGCCGGACAACTGGATTTACATCGACGGCGGACAAGGCGGCCGCATTACCGGCCCGAGACTCGCCGCACCGGTTGACATCCCGGTGACCGGCTTCCGCATCAGGCCGGACGGTTCGGCGATCGAGCCGGTAAGCGGCCACACCGGCACATACGGTTTCACGTTCAACGCCGATGGCGACCGATTCGTGATTTCCACCGGCACACCCGGCATTCAAGTTGCGCCTCTGCCGTGGCACTACCTGTCGCGCAATGCCGACATTGCGGTGCGCGCGTCGCGCCGCAACGGTGCGAATTTCAACACGACGTTCCCCATCAGCAAACCTCATCCATGGCGCACCAAGCGCGCCGACGACCCCGGTTTCGGCAAATATTATAGAGACCACTACGGTGCTGCCGAGTCGATCCCCAACGGCTACTTCACCTCCGCCTGTTCGCCGCTCGTTTATATCGACTCCGCCCTGCCCGGCTTGAGCGGACAAATCCTCGCCTGTGCCCCGGCGCAAAATCTTGTTCATCGTGCCGAACTACAACGCGACGGTATCCGACTCAACATTCGACGAACAGCGGGTGAAGCGCAGTCTGAGTTTCTCGCATCGGGAGACATTTGGTTTCATCCGATCCACCTTTCCATCGGTCCAAACGGTGGCGTTTACATCGCCGATTTTTACCGCGAAATTATCGAGGACTACTCGGCGATACCTCGCTACCTGCAGCAGCAATACGGCCTCGACGATGGCAAGGACCACGGCCGCGTTTGGCGGCTCCTGCACAACAACATGCCCAAGCCGCAGTCCCCTAACATGGCCAAGCTCAGCAATGCCGCGCTGGGCCGCGAAGTCGCCAGCCCGCGTTTTTGGCGGCGACAGACCGCTCGCCGATTGCTGCTCGAGCGCAACGACCGACAAACCGATATCGCCCTCCCGCCGGACGACACCGCCGCCGCCGTCAACGCGCTGTACACGCTCGATGCCCTCGAGCGACTCGATGAAAAAAAGCTCGTCTCCGCACTTGGCCACAGCGAACCGGGTGTGCGGCGCCATGCGTTGCGCCTGGTCGAGCGCCGGTTCAGTGACAGCGAACGCCTGCTCGCCGCCGCATTGCGCCTGGCCAATGACGCATCGCCAGTCGTCCGGCTGCAGCTTGCCCTATCGCTCGGCGAATCTGACGATCCCCGTTCGCTCAGCGCCCTCGCCGGCTTGGCCAGACGGCACGGTGAAGAGGCTTGGCTCGACGGCGCCATTCTCAGTTCGCTCGGCAACCGCGCCGGCCAAATGCTCAAGACCCTGCTGTCGGACAAGCCGGATGCGCTTGGCCAAGCGCGCGGGCTGATTCCCCGGCTTTGCAGCGCGGTGGCCTCCCGAAAAAACCCGAAAGAGTTTTCCGACGTGATCGCTCTCTTGAGCGGACTCGATAATCCAGACCTGCAACTCGAATGCCTGAAGGGACTACGCGCGCCATTCAAATCCGCCACCACTCTCACCATCAGCGACGCGCCTCGTGAGGCGTTGATGCAACTGGCCACCACCGGTAGCGGCGGGGTGCGCGTCGCCGCGCTCGAGTTGAGTCGCGTGCTGAAGCTCGAGTCAACCGCCGAGCGCACGGAGCGCTTGGCCAAGGCGCTCCGCGACGTGGCGAATGTGCAACTGCCGGCAGATCGCCGACTGGCCGCCGTACGCGGCTTGGCCTCGGAAAACGACACCGCAATCGCCGCCAGCCTGCTCAACGCCTATCCCGCCGCCACGCCGATGGTGCGCCGCGCCATCCTCGAGACGGCCTTCGCCCGCAGCGACTATCTCCCTGCCGTGGTGGTGGCCATGGAGCAGGACAAACTGCCCTCCCCTGCGTTCAATGCTGTTCAGCGCACCGCGTTGCTCGGCCAAAAAAACGCCGGCTTGGCCAAGCGCGCAGAAGCACTCTTCGCCACACTGAAGCCGGTGGATGAGGCGACTCTGCAACGGTTCGTCACTGCGCTAAACGCCAAGCGCGACACGGGTGCCGGACAGGTGACGTTCAACCAGCATTGCGCCACCTGCCACCGCGCACACGGCATCGGCTTCGCCGTGGGGCCGGACTTGACGTCGGAGTTTCGCCGCGCTGAGGAGACAATCGTTCGCGACATCCTCGCGCCCAGCGCAGTGATCGTCGCCGGCCACGAGACGTACACGGTCGAGACCTCAGACGGGCGGGTGCTAAGCGGCATGCTCACCGGCGAGTCGGCCAACAGCCTGACGCTGACCCTGCCGGGCGGCGTGCGACTCGATGTATTGCGAAAGGACGTGCAGGCGCTCAAATCGCTGCCGGTGTCGCTCATGCCAGAGTCGCTGGCGGTGGCCCTGAAGCCAAGCGATGTGGCCAACGTAATCGCCTGGCTGCGGCAGCCGACGACGCGGCAGGTGCTGTTCGACGACAGCCCGGCATTTGTCGATCTGCTTACGGAAGGCGGCGGCTCGGCAACGGTCGTGACCGGCGACAAGCACAGCGGTACGGCGTCGCTGCGCATCACGCCGTTGCAGCGGCACTCAAAGCGTATCCCAGGCTGGGCGTTTCGCATCCGGGAAAATCCCGGTATAGGTGAGTACCGCTACTTGCGCCTGGCGTGGAAGGCGCCCAAGGCGGCCGGCGTGATGGTGGAACTGGCCGACAACGGCGCGTGGCCCTCATCGGGCAGCCCGGAACGGCGCTATTACAGCGGCAAAAACACGTCCGATTGGCAGGCCACCCGTGTATCGGAAAAACAGCCGACCGATTGGACGGTGATCACCCAGGATTTGTGGAAGGATTTCGGCAACCTGACGCTAACCGGCATCGCCCCGACTGCGTTGGGCGGTGCGGCGTGGTTCGACCGGATCGAGCTGCTGCGATCGCCGGAGGATTGACTCGGCCAAGCACTTGGCCAAGCGGCGCGGTCAGTCCTTCTCGTACAGAACCGTGATCAGCACGTCGGACGGAGCCGCGACATTCCCCTGAAGTGAACCTCCCTGCTTGGCGGCCGGGTTGTAGCTCTGAGTGGCGATGGTGCCGTTCACCTGGAGAATCTTCGCCCCCTCGCTCTCAGCCCAGTCGTTGATCTGCTGCTCGAGTGCCTCGACCTCGGTTTCCAATCCCTTGAAAAGCTTGACGCGTTGCATGGTGTAAATCGGTTATTCCCGCAGCATCAGCAGATTGCCGGTGGAGGATTCATCGACAATCTGGAGCTGGTACGGCGGCGAAAGCTTGCTGTCGGCGCCGCGCATGAGCACCGCGCTGTAGTCATAGTCGAACTTGAAATGGTAGTTGATGACCCGCGTGCCGTCGGGGATCAGCACCAGCGTCTCCCAACGGCCCTGGGTGAGCTGGGTTTGCCGCATTGGGAAGGCCTGGTTGTTGAAGATCACCATCGGCTTGATCGAGGCCGAGTCGAGTGTGCGCTGGTTGCTCCGAAACATTGCCTCGACCGGGTACAGTCCGGTTTGGCTCCAGGGCAGCTCACGCGGTGTGAGGTTGGTGATGGTGCTGGTGGTACACCCCGCCAACAGGAAAAAACAGGCACCAATGAAACAAAACCACCTCATCAACAACGCCCGAAACCCTGCGAGTCCCGGGGAGGTTTGTAAAGCCCGCAATCACTTACCAAACGTGCGTCAGGAAAAACAGAATCAGAAGAATAGCCGCCACGACCCAGAGCCAGTGCAAACGTTTGCCCCTCGGCCTCCCACCCTGCCCGAACTCCCGCGCCACAAAGTCGTCGTAGTCAAACTCCTCCTCCGGCAGGTGGGTGGACTCGTATTGCGCCTCGTCGGCCCAGCCAGTGTCCGGGCAGGCGCCACACTCGGGGCAGGCGCGCGCCTTGGCCGAAAGATCCGCGCCGCAGTTCGGGCATTCGTCGGGCGTCATCGGGAGCGCTTGGCCAGGCGGCGGTCAATTGATCTCGGAACGGCGCACCGGCAAACGGCCGGCCCAGCCCGGCTTCAACCGCATTGCAGCGTCCTCGAACACCACCGGGTCCACGCTCCAGATCGAGGCGAGCACCGGCAGTCGGTCCACGTTCGTGCCAACAATCTCCCAACGCTGATACGACTCCTCATCTCCGTCCGTGAGATAGTCGAAACAGCACATGCCGGTCTTCTGCTCGGCCCGCGTCGGCTTGCCCTGGTTCCAGGCTGTCTCGCCGGTCCACGCGTAGGCCCGGATGACCTTCCGCTCGATCAGCCTGGCCCAGGCATGGTGGCCCAGCGCCGGGTTGCCGTGAAAAAACTGCAGATGGCCCAGCCGCCCGCTCATGTCGGCGAGAAACCGGTAGCAGGCATCGATGTCCTCCGAGGGATCGGGCAACGCCCACCCCATGACCACCACCCAGCCATTGACCGGCGGCGAGACAAATAGTTGCCCGACGTCGGGGTCGGCCATCGCCTCGGCAAAGGTGCACGGATGCAGGTCGCCCAGGCCCATCGAGCGGGCGACATCCTCCGGGTTGCGCGACCGGATCGCCAGCCAGGTGCGCGGGCGGCTGAAGACCGACGGCACCAGCCGCTGCCGCACGCTGCGCGCGAAGTTGATCTCGTCGAACTGCACCTGCCGCGCGCGCCGGCGGCCCAGTGCATAAAACAGCACCGCCACCGCCCACACAAAAACAAAGGGGCCAAGGATGAGAAACGTCGTCATCATTGGAAGGCCGAAGAGTGCCCCTCTTGGCCAGGCAGCGCAAACGGAAATTAACGGACGGATGCTTTTCATTGGCTTGACGAAGCGCTAAATTCCCTCCCAGTAAAATGACCATCATCACCGACGAGCGCTGCACCGCCTACGACTCGCCCGGGCACCCGGAGCGGCCGTTCCGGGTCAGCGGCACGGTCAAGCAACTCAAGGCACAGACCAGCCTCAAGCTCGAGTGGCTCAAGCCTGAGCCAGCACCCAAGGCCAAAGTGCTGCGCGCCCACACGACCAACCACTTTCAGCGTTTGGCTGTGCCGCACGATTTTGACAGCGACACCCCCTACCACACAGGCATTCGCGACCACGCGCTGCGCAGCGTCGGCGGCGCGCTCAAGGCGCTCGAACTGGCCAAAGCCGGCAAGCCGAACTTCAGCTTGCTGCGTCCTCCTGGCCACCATGCCACGAGGGAACACTCGATGGGTTTTTGCTATCTCGGATCAGTCGCCATCGCCGCGCTCGAGGCCAAGGCTGCCGACTCGAGGAAAGTTGCCGTGTTCGACTTCGACGTGCATCACGGTAATGGCACCGAGGAAATTCTTACTCGAAAAAACGGCATCGAGTTCTTCTCCATCCACCAGCATCCCGCCTACCCCGGCAGCGGCACCAAGTCGTTCGACAACTGCCACAACTACATCGCCCGGCCCAACCTGCCGCGCGAGGATTACCGAAAGATCGCCGAGCGCGCGATCGCTGATCTCAAGGTGTACAGCCCGGAGTTGATCATCGTCTCCGCCGGCTTCGACGCCTACGCCGGCGACCCACTCTGTAACCAGAAACTCAGCGAAGAGGATTTCAGGTGGTTTGGCAAAACGCTCGCCGGCCTTGGCGTGCCGGTGGCCAGTGCGATGGAGGGCGGATACAGCGACGACCTGCCCGACCTCGTGTTTGCCTACCTGCGCGGCCTTCTCGGTAAATAAAAACCTGTCGTCTTCGGCACCGGGTATCCCTACATTTCCCCCGTGGCATACGAGTTCAAGTTCGTCCGCCTCGTCGAGTTTTCCGAGACCGACATGGCCGGCATCGTGCATTTCTCCAACTATGCCAAATACTTGGAGGCGGCCGAGCACCGGTTTTTTCGCTCGATCGGCCACTCGATTGTTGCCGCCAAGGACAGCCCGCGTGTCGGGTGGCCGCGTGTCCGCATCGGGTTCGACTTCAAAAAGCCACTGCGCTTCGAGGACGAAATCGAGATTCATCTGCTCGTGGCCAGGCTGCGCTCCAAGTCGATCACCTATAAATTCCGAATCCACAAGCTCAACGGCGATCAGCCTGAACTCGCCGCAACCGGGGAGATGACCGTCGTCTGCGTCTCGATCGCCGACCGCAGCGCGATGAAAGCCTGCAATATCCCGAAGGAACTCGCTGCCAAAATCGAGGTCGCCCCGGCCGGGCTGCTTGAAGGCTAACCCATGCCTGGAATGCTTGGCATCGAGTGTGGAGCCACACACACTGTCGCGTTGCATGAGGATGATGGTCAGGTCGTCCGCGCCGAATTTGGCCCGGCCAACCTCCGGTTGCTTGACGACGCACAGTTGGCCAAGCGGCTACGCCAGATTGCCAAACAGTT
This sequence comes from uncultured Verrucomicrobiota bacterium, assembly GCA_913030945.1. Lineage (GTDB taxonomy): Bacteria > Verrucomicrobiota > Verrucomicrobiia > Limisphaerales > UBA1096 > UBA1096. The sequence continues at coordinate 10,543 of CAJWEP010000017.1, read as the reverse complement.
CCCCAAGCCGGTCGCGGTTGCCATCGGCATGGCTGGCACATGCACGCAAGCCGACAAAAAACGGCTCTACCGCTCCGCCTCCATCGCCTGGCCAAGAGCCACGATCCACGCCACAAACGATCTCGAGACCGCCCTTGCCGCCGACACCTGGTGCAAGCCGGCAAGCCGCGTGCTCGTGCTCAGCGGCACCGGCTCCTGCTGCTTCGGTCAGACGCCTGACGGCACCACCGCCAAGCTCGGCGGCTGGGGCCACGTCCTAGGCGACAAGGGCAGCGGCTACGAAATCGGCCTGCGTGCCCTCAAGGCCTGCGTGTTTTATCTCGACCGCGATGATGTCTGGTCTGCGCTTGGCCAACGACTGCTGTGCCGGTTGCAACTCAACTCACCCGACCAACTCATCGACTGGATCGCCCAAGCCGAAAAGGCCGAGGTCGCCGGCTTGGCCCGAGAAGTGTTCGCCGCCTGGGCCAAGCGCGACAAGATCGCCGCCGACATTCTCGCCGCTGCAGCGAACACACTGGCCGAGGACGCCTGCGCGTGCGCCAAAAAACTTGTCGGCAAAACCGGGTCGGTTCGTTTCCTGCTGGCCGGCAGCGTGCTGCTCAAGCAGCCCAAGTTTGCCGCCAAGTTGGCAAAAGCCATCCGCGCCCGGCGGCCCGGCTCACAGGTCGCCACACTGAAAAACGAAAGCTGCACCGGCGCACTCAACATCGCCTGCCGCCTGGCCAAGCGCCCGCCCGCCAATCCAAGCGCCACGGTCGAGGCCAATCGCTCGACCATCCCCGTGCCCGGCCTCGCGCAGCTTGGCCAAGCGCAAACCGAGCAGCGCCATCCGCGCTCGATGCAACTCGACCGCATGCCGCTTGGCCAAGCGATCGACCTGTTTCTCGATGAGGACAGCCAATTGCCCGTCGCCATCGCGCGCGAGAAAACCAAAATCGTGCGCGTGATCGGCTGGGTGCGCGACGCATTCCAAAACGGGGGCCGGCTCTTTTACAGCGGCGCCGGCACGAGCGGCCGCCTGGGCGTACTCGACGCCAGCGAATGCCCACCCACCTTCCGCGCCGACCCGAGGCAGGTGCAGGGCATCATCGCCGGCGGCCAACCGGCACTGTACCGCTCGATCGAGGGTGCCGAGGACGACCCTGAAGCCGGCGCCGAGGCGGTGCGTTTCCGCGGTGTCGGACAGAAGGACGTGTTCATCGGCATCGCTGCCAGCGGCCGGACACCGTTCGTGTGGGGCGGCATCTGGGAGGCCAACCGGCGCGGCGCGAAAACAGTGCTGCTCTGTTTCAACCCGACGCTGAAAATTCCGAGCAAAAACCGGCCGAATGTCCTCATCAAGCCCGACCTTGGCCCCGAGCTACTCACTGGCTCCACCCGACTCAAAAGCGGCACCGCCACCAAACTGATCCTGAACATGATCACCACGCTGGCGATGGCCAAGAGCGGCAAAGTGATCGGTAACCTGATGATCGACCTCGATCCGAGCAACACCAAGCTGCGCGACCGGGCCGTGCGCATCGTCTGCCAACTCACCAACGCCAGCCACGCCGAAGCCAGCCACGCCCTCGAGCGAACATGCTGGAATGTCAAAAAAGCAGCCGCCCGCCTGGCCAAGCCTTAACTTTATCGACAGCGCCCTGATTTGTCGTGGACTGATCGGGATAGTCGGCCCTACGCGATCAACTTCTTGAGCACGTGAGCCTCCTCGACGCCGCTGAGGCGGAAGTCCAGACCCTGGAATTTGAAGGTGAATTTTTCGTGATCCACCCCCAGCAAATGCAGCATCGTGGCGTGGAAGTCGTGCACGTTGACGACATCCTGGACAGCGTTGTAGCCGAAGTCGTCGGTGTTGCCGTAGCTGATGCCGCCCTTGATGCCGCCGCCGGCCAGCCAGAATGAAAAGCCTTTGATGTGGTGATCACGCCCGGAACCCTGCGCCATCGGGGTGCGGCCAAATTCGCCGCCCCAGATTATCAGCGTGTCGTCGAGCATTCCACGATCCTTCAGGTCCTTGATCAGCGCGGCGGAAGCCTTGTCGATGTGCTTGGCCGTGGTGAGCACACCGTTTTTCACGCCGCCATGGTGATCCCATCCACGGTGATAAAGCTGGATGAACCGCGTACCGCGCTCGGCCAGGCGCCGGGCCAGCATGCAGTTGCTCGCAAACGAACCGTCACCCGGCTTGGCCCCGTACAGGTCAAACACATGCTCCGGCTCCTTAGACGTATCGATCAGTTCCGGCACGCTTGTCTGCATGCGGAACGCCATCTCGTACTGGCTGATGCGCGTGGCAATCTCCGGATCGGCAACAGTTTTGTTGCGTAGTTTGTTGATCGAGTTGACGGCGTCGATAACCGCACCCTGTCCTTTCGAATCCACGCCCTTGGGATTGCTTATGTACAATACCGGGTCACCGGTCGAGTGGAAATGCACACCCTGAAATCGGCTTGGCAAAAAGCCGCTGTGCCACTGCCTCGAAGCAATCGGCTGATCCTGCGCCCCGCCCACCGAAGTCAGCACCACGAAACCGGGCAGCTCGCTGCCCTCGCTGCCTAACCCGTAATTGATCCACGAGCCCATGCTGGGCAGGCCGGAAATGAGAGCGCCGGTGTTCATGAACGTATGCGCCGGGTCGTGATTAATCTGCTGTGTGGTCATCGAGCGGATGATGCAAATCTCATCCGCGATCCCGCCGATATGCGGCAGTGCACTGGAGATCGACTGGCCGGACTGGCCAAAGGTCTTGAACTCATGCTGCGGCCCGAGGCATTTCAATTCCTTGTTTCCCTGCAACTGGGCGATCGGCTGGCCGTCGGTGATCGACCTGGGCATGCCCTTGCCGTTCATCTCCGCAAGCTTCGGCTTGTAGTCAAGCGTCTCAAGATGGGACGGCCCGCCAGCCATGCAGAGGTGAATCACTCGCTTGGCCCTGGGGGCGAAGTGCAGCGGATTAATCACGCCAAACGACGACAACTTGCCCGGCTTGGCCAAGCCGCTCGGGCCAAGCATCGAGGTCAATGCGAGCGAGCCAACACCCAGCGAAACGTTGTTCAAGAACGAGCGGCGATTTAGTCCAGTGGCAAATTGTTCCGGGTTCATTTTACAGGGATTTAAAAACGGGATGTGGTTTCGTACAGGTTTAAAATCGCGCGGGACACCGCCGCCCATGCGGCAACGCGCTCCGGCTTCAGCGACTTGGCAACGGTCCACTCACCTACGGTGGCTGCTGCCTTGGCCGCCCCGGCGTGCGCAGCAAAATACCCGGCGCGCTCCCCGACCAGGCGCAATAAAATATCGCGCTCGCCATCGCTTGGCTTGCGGCACAGCGCCCGCTCGAACGCCCAAGCCAGCCGCTCTCGATCCGTGTCGCCGCCGTGCTGCAAAATGCGCTCAGCAAACACCCGCGACGCCTCGACGTAGGTCGGGTCGTTGAGCAAGACGAGCGCCTGCTGCGGTGTGTTCGAGCGGGTACGCTGGGCAACGCAGCCCTCCCGGCTCGGCGCATCGAACGCCAGCATGCTCGGATGCAAAAATGTGCGGCACCAGAAGGTGTAGAGCCCACGACGATACTGGCTGACACCGCTGTCGTGCGTCCATTTACGCTTGGGAAAGTTGAGATGCTTCCAGTAACCGACCGGCTGGTACGGCTTGACGCTGGCTCCGCCGATCGGATTGGCCAACAGGCCGCTCACGGCGAGAGCGTTGTCACGCACCATCTCCGCGTCCAGCCGCCATCGACCCTGCCTCGCGAGCCATTTGTTGAACGGATCGGCGGCCAGAGTTTCGGCATCGGTGGTGGAGGACTGGCGATACGCGCCGCTGGTGATGAGCAGCTTCATCGTTCGCTTGATGTCCCAGTCGTGATCCATAAAATCGGCCGCCAGCCAGTCGAGCAACTCCGGGTGCGTGGGCGGCGTACCCTGTGAGCCAAAGTCATCCAGCGGCGTGGCGAGTCCGCGCCCGAAACACATCGCCCAAAGCCGGTTGACCATCACACGGGCAGTGAGTGGATTCTCCCTTGAAACCAACCAGTCCGCCAATTCGCCGCGCGAGGCGCGGCCCTTGAAGTCACCGCGCTTGAGATGGGCAGGAACCGCCGGCTGCATCTCCGGCCCGGAGTCGTCCTGCCAATTGCCGCGCGGCAGGATGCGCACCGTGCGCGGCTTGGCCAGACGCACGGAGACGAGCGAGGTTGGGAACGCCTTTTCCAACTCCTTGATCCGCAATTTGAGGTCAGCCAGATCTTTGCGTGTATCGGCCAATTCGGGTGCAAACGCACGGTAGTGCGCGGCGATCTTTTTTTTCTGCCCGTCGCTCCGTTTGGCTAATGGGATGGCAAGGATGTCGCCGATTTTTTTTGACAGCACAGCGGAGTCGGCCGTCACTTTGCCGGCGTGATCGGTGGCAAAAATCTTAAATCGCCCCAGCGTGTGCTGCGTGCCGTGTGCCTGTTTCAGAATGAACGTAAGCTCCCCCGCCCCCTCGAGGGCTTCGGCCGCTTCAAAGATGAGCCGCTGTGCGACACCCACTTTCGGCAGCACGGACCAGCCAAACGACGCGCCCTTGGCGTCACCGTCGATGGCGCTGGCGGCGCTCCACTTCTTGTACGGGTTATTCTCGTTGGCCAGCGTCTGCTCGAAAGACGCTGTGGCGTTCCGCAACGGGATGGTTTTTTCACCGGCTTTCACGATCGCTTCCGTGATCACGAAGTTGCCGTTGCCGGCGCGGCCCGGGCCTTTCTTCGGCAGCGAGTCATCGGGGAGCGCCTCGATACGAAATGCCCGCGTGCCGGCGGGAGCACCCTTGAGCGTCACGGTGTACGTGTCCGTGTCCGGCAGCGTGCCGGAGCCGAGAACAGAGTGATCCTCGCGAATCGTCAGCTCAGTGCCGTTCTCGGACAATGCTCCGCTTGGCTCCAGCCCAGTCCACTTGACCTGTGCGGTTTCCCACTTGGCCAAGGCGTCGTCGAGCGCGGGGGTCTGCGTGTTGAGCATCGCCTCAAGCACCGGAAGTTTTTTCTTTAATTCATCCACCGCAGCCTGCTGAGCGCGGGTTGGCAACGGTGTGTATTTCTGCGGGCCAACCGGCGTCTCCTCGAGGTCAGCGAAGAACGAGCCGAGACTGTAATAATCCCTCATCGAGAACGGGTCAAACTTGTGGTCGTGACACTCCGTGCAGTTGAGCGTGGTGGCCATCCAGACGGCTGAGACATTGCGCACGCGGTCGCCGAGGTATATGGCGATGTATTCCTTCGGCTGCGAACCGCCCTCGCGAGTGGTCATGTTCAGCCGGTTGTACCCGGAGGCGATCAACTGCTGCCGCGTGCGGTCGGGCAACAGATCGCCGGCAAGCTGCTCGCGCGTGAACCGATCGAACGGCAGGTTGTTATTGAAGGCGTTGATGACGTACTCGCGGTAGAGCGGCTTGGTTTGCTCATTGTCCGAGTGGTAACCCATCGTGTCTGCATAGCGAACGAGGTCGAGCCAAAATGCTGCCATGCGCTCGCCGTAATGCGGGCTGGCCAGCAACCGATCGACCAGTTTCTCGAAGGCGTGCAGCGATGAGTCGCCAACAAATGACTGCACCTGCTCCCACGTTGGCGGCAACCCGGTGAGATCGAACGACAACCGGCGAATCAGCGTGCGTCGATCGACCTCCCGCGCCGGCTCGTACCCCTTAGCCCGCATCGTGGCCAGTACAAACCGGTCAATGTCGTTAATAACGAAGGAGCCTCTTTTAACGCTTGGCGGCATCGGGCGGGTGATCGGCTTGTAGGCCCAGTGAAGATCGTACTGAGCACCCTCGGCGATCCATCGCTGGAGCAACGCCTTTTGGCTGTCGTCGAGTTTTTTGCCCGAGTCGGGCGGTGGCATGAGATCGTCCTCATCGTCGGTGATGATGCGACTGACCAGTTCACTGTCGTTTGGTTTGCCGTGGACGATCGCCGTGGTGCCGTCGAGATCGGCAAAGGCACCCTCGCGAGTGTCAAGTCTCAGATCAGCTTTTCGCTTCTTGGAGTCGGGACCGTGGCAGGCGAAGCAGTTGTCACTTAGGAGCGGCCGGATGTCGCGGGCAAAGTCGACCTTGGCCGGGTTCTCCCCCGCAACCAAACCGCTGGGCCAAGCTGAGAAAACCAAGGCCGCCACAAAAACCAGGCATATCTGTCGGGCAAAAGGCATGCGAAAAAATATAGCCATATTCACTGTCAAAACGTGGACGGCAAAAGTACCCGCCCCATTCAACCGAGCCAACCCAAAACCGGGCGCTTGGCAAGACGCAGCTAATGCGGCTTGGAGAGGCGCTCGAGAACGCTGTATTGGCGGTAGCTCAGGTTGCTGAACGGCACGCCGTCGATCTCGATGCGGAACTTGGTCGGCAGTTCCTTGCCTGTCAGCGGCTTGAAGGCCTGTTTCTCGACGTACGGGATGTGGTAGATGGTGTAGAGCATGCAGGCCAGGCGCGCATACATCTTGTCGTTCGCGTTGATGACGACCCACGGGCTGGCATCCGATGCCGCGCGCTCGAGCATTTGCGTCTTGTAGTTGGTGAACACCTCCCACTTGGCCCGGGCTTTCTCGTCGTTCTTAGAGTATTTCCAATACTTGAGCGGGTGGATGATACGTTCCTTGAACCGGAACAACTGTGTGTCCCGATCCACCGACAGGTAAAACTTGATGAGGATCAGCCCGTCGGCGATGAGCTGCTCCTCCCACGGCACAACACGCTTCATAAAGTAGCGGTACTGCCGCTCGGTGCAGTAGCCCATGGTCGGCTCGACGAGCGCGCGGTTGTACCAGGAGCGGTCGAAGAAAACGATTTCACCCTTCTGGGGCATCTGCTTCTCGTAACGGCGGAACCAGTTGCGCGACTCCTTCTCCGTCGGCACGCCCAACTCGACCACGCGCAGGTACTTCGGCATAAGGTACTCGACAAAGCGCTTGATCGTGCCGCCCTTACCCGCCGCGTCGCGGCCCTCGACGGCGATGGCGACGCGTTTCCTGTTCTCGACCGCCCAGTGCTGGAGATTGAGCAACTCCGCCTGCAGCCGGCGCTTCTCCGCATCGTAAACGGTCCGGTCCAGGTTTTTGTAGGCCGAGTAAAACTTTTTTTTGACGTAGTTCGCCCTGGCCATGCCGGTTAATTGATGTTCAGGGACCGATAATATCCCTTCTCCCAGACCAAGCCGGTCAGCGACTTGGTCTCCGGTCTGGTGAAGAAGGCCACCACGACGCCCACCACCGCGCAGATTGTCAGCCCGTAACAGGCGCGCATGAACTTGTACTGTTTCACGCCGGCGAAGAGCCCGTCGCCAGCCTCGCCCATCGGCACACCGTGCGCGAACGGCGTGATTACTTCCGGCACAAAGAAGGAAACACCAATCGCAACCAACCCCACGACCAGTGTCGCCAACGCCGCCGGAGCGGTGAAGCGCTTCCAGAACACGCTCAGCACAAACGTCACCACCAGCGGCGGCGTCACCGCCGCCGTGAACGCCCCGTGCGCGTCGTAGATCGAGTCAAAATTCATGAACACCGGCACCATGGCAATTCCCACCAGCGTCGCGCCGATCGCCGTCAACCGGGCCACCATGAGCGCCTGGCGGTCGGTCATGTCCTTTTTAATGTATAGCTTATGCACGTCGTTCACCCACACGGCGGAGATCGCCGTGATGAGCGTGTCCACGGTGGACATCAGGGCGGCGATCATTGCCGCCAAAATCAGCCCGAAGATGCCCGGCTGGCTGATGAGTTGCGTGGCGGCATAGAACGAATCATCCGCCGCCATGTTACCGGGGAGATCGCCGTGGTTGGCCAGGGCCTTGGCCAGCCAGCCAGCGCCACCAACCACACAGGCGGCCAGCGGCATCAGCACAACCAGGTGCGTGATAACCGCCTTTTTGCAGTCCGCAAACGACCGCGCCGACATGTAGCGCATGATCGTCCCCTGGTGTAGAAAACCGAACATGATCGAGTTGGCCAGGCCGTCCTGCCAAAAAATACCAACGCTGGGGAAGCCGGGGTCGCTGTTGAAATTATGAAACACCTTCCGCGAGTCGTCGGGCAGGTTGGCCCAAAACACATCGAAGCCGCCGAGATAGGCAAAGCCCAACCCGAGAATCAAAAAACCAGTGACGAGCAGCATCACGCCCTGGAACAGATCGGTCATGATCACGCTCGTCTGTCCGCCGCTCGACACGTACGACATCGACACCAGCGCCACGACCACCGCGCCGATGAAAATATCCCACCCCAGCAAATGGTGCAGTACCTTGCCCATCGTGAACAGGTTCACGCCGACGTAACCGACCATGTACACCAGCAGACAAATCGTCGCCCAAAAGCGAACCTTCGAGTTGAAGCGCTTCCCGAAATACTCCGGAATCGACGTGACGCGGGAGAAATACAAAATCGGCAGCCAGCAAAAGAGCAGCAGCGGAAAGTAAATCCAGTCGTTGCTGTACGTCTGCGTGCTTGAGAGCCCGTACTCGTAGCCCTTGCTCGAGTACTTCAAAAAACTATACGAGCCGATCGTCGTGGCGATCATGCTGAACGCAATCAACCACCAGGCAAATTTGCGGCCGCCGAAGAAAAAATCGTCGGTCGATTTCATCTTTCGCCCAAAGTACACTCCCATGATGACGATGATCGCGAAGTAGCCGATCATGATCGCGTAATCGATCCACTCGCCTCGATAGCTCTTGCCGGGATCGACCGCCGCCTCGCTGGCTGGCGTTGGATTGTACGCGGACGGCTCGGCAGCGGGCATGCCGGGCGCCTTGTATTGGAGAAACGCTTGCAGGATGAAGTAAAACCCGAACACGCCCAACACAAGGCAGAGATTGCGAAGCCCCTTAGCACTCAAGCCCAGGCTGCCCTGCCTCCACGCCAGCACCACGCCAAAGACAAAGACCGCCCCGCCAAGAACGAAGTTGTAAATGAACGGATCCGGATCCATGCGCTTGGCTTGACTGATGGTCGCTCGCGGCTATTCCAAATCCCCGAAGTCATACACGACCACCCGGTCGCAAACCTGCTTGAACACCTTCTCCACAAACTCGACGTGTTGCGGATGCGCCTGGTACGCGTCTTGCACAATCTTGTTCTTGAACGTGATGTTCAAGGCGACCTGATAACTTTGATCCACCACCGGCCGGTCGCTCGGGGCGCACCGGCCCACGTGCATCGAGATCACACCGGGGATGTCCGGCAAATAACGGTTCAGTCCGTCGATCAACTGCTGCTCGGCATCCTCCACGCCCGGCTTGGTCCAGAAAATAACTATGTGCGAAAACATCGCCGCCAGTGAATCTGATGCCCCAAGCGAAAGCAAATCCCATTTGCCGCGCCAAGCGCCTGGCCAAGCGACTCAACAAACTCCTGCCAGAAAGCTGATTGCACCGGGAACGGCCCAACCGACCCGGCGCGAATCACCGGGGCTACGCCGCCCTGCTGACGATTTGCACCAGCGCCTGTTGCAGGAGCAGCGTGTCGTCGGTGCTTGAGGAGACCAGCTGCCTGTTGCATCGCAGCAAAATATCCATCGCTCGCGTTAGTTCCCCTTCCGAGTACTGCCGCGCGTGGCCAAGCGCGTTGAAGAGCATGTAAGGGTGCATCGCCTTGGGGTTGAACTTCCGGTCGTCCGGCAGCCGGTCGTCCGGGATGGCCTCAAGTTGTGACTTGAACTGCGGGTAGCCCCCACCGGCGTGTATCCATTTCAGCCGCAGCAGTTCCTTGAGGAAAATCATCGTCCGCACCTTCGAGATCAGGCCGTAGAGCAGCGCGATGGGTGATTTCTTGGCATCGAGTTTCACCTCCCACAATTCCTCGTCGAGCACGCGCAGGAGCTTGGGCAGGTTCCGCTCGCCCAGCGCGTCGGCCAGGGCGAACGCCTTCGCCTGCTTGGTTCGGGTGGCGATCTCGTGCACGTCCTGCCGGGTGACCTCGTCGCGTTCACCCACGTAAACCGCGAGTTTGTCGGCCTCGGTGTGCAATTGCTGCAAATTGGCACCGGCCAACAGCACCAGCTCGTCGGCAACGTGCGGGGAAATCTTTTTGCCCAGCTCGGCCAAGCGCTGCCGCACGATCAATGCCGCCCTGCTGCCGCGTTCCTTGTCGGCAACCGACAGGTCCTCGACGACGCCGATCTTCCTGGCCGTCTTGAAGAATGTCTTTCGCTTATCGACCTTGCCGGAGCTGATCAGCACTTGCACCCCCTGCCAGTCGAAGGTCTCCCAGCCCTTGGCCAAGCCGTTGAGCTGTTCGGTCACGTCACGGCTCGAAGCCGTGCGGTCGTCGCCAAGGAAGTTGGCGCCGCGCAGCCACACCACCTTGGCCCCGCCAAAAAACGGCAGTGTCTGCACCGCCTCGTTGAGCTTGACCAACGCCTCCAGCGCCTCGGTGGCGTTGCGCACCGTGCCGTCGATGACCTCGTGGTCCTCCCCGCCGGCCTCGGCGCACCATCCGTCGTAAACCTGACTGGCGCGGTCGCGCACAAGAAAATCCTCATCGCCAAAAACGAGGCAAAGCGGCTTGGCGGG
>CAJWEP010000016.1 GCA_913030945.1 uncultured Verrucomicrobiota bacterium | reverse complement strand
TCCGATGCCGGCGCCAGCCATCCGGAGGCTTCAGCATCAACCCTGATCCAGTTTTGTGCTTCGCCCAAATTAACGGCACTGCCAATGACACCTTCGGCATCTGCCACGGTTCCAAGCACCTCGCCCGGGATTCCTGCAACCTTGTCAACAATGTCAGAAGCACTATCCAACGGCCAGTAGGCTATCAATCCAGGCACAAGCTCGAAGTTTGGCAAGGTGAAGTCTTTCCAGCCGGCTTCGTCGCCGATGTTGCCATTGGCATAGCTGCTAAACGTCGCAATGTTAGAGAGGTTTTGGCGGAGTATATCTACCCCATTGATGTAGACGGCGATTCCGTCATCGTATTTGACTCGCAATTGGAAGTTAAAGAATAACGACGGATCTGGGATGTTGACGGTAGTGCGGAAATAGGTGGTTGGGTGTTTCGCCGAGGAATCCGGGCCAAAGCCAACAATTTGCCCAGCCCCTTCCCCGTCGTCGCCGTATCCAAGTTCGGACGGGCCCGATTTCCAGCCCGAATCATCAAATCCTGGCGACCTCCAGGCGGTGCTTTGATCGGAGCCGTCGTCTAGGTATTTCCAGGTGTGCCCGGTGGAAAGGAAGGTAACTGGATCGGGGCCGCTGACATCAAAGGAAGCGGTCAAGGCATCCGGGTTCGGCGCACCGCCGAGCAGGCGAGGGTCGCTGCCGTCAAGTGTGTAATAGATGGTGTTGGCGTCGGTGGCCATCGTCACCGGGGTGTCTGGAGACACCGAACCCCCGTGCTGGCTGTAGACCGGCGCAATGATGTCGGGATACATGCCCGCGGACTTGAAACGACCGATCATGGTCCTTGTGAGGCCGGGGAAATGGTTGTTAAGGAGGTTGTTTTGGTACGACTCCCACGACGTTGGTTCGCGGAACAGATTGCCCCAACGTGCGGCTTCAGAGATGAAACCGAGCCGAGCTTCATCGACACGCCTTTTTAGCCGCTGAATGTTTTTCGAGGGGGTTAATGCCCCGTTGTTGAAGAAGTGCTTGTGGATGCGGTCGGCTAGAAGGATCCCGTAGTCCGGGTTGCCACCTGTGCGCATCTCGCTCATTATACTGTAGGGCCCGGCGTGGTTGGCCGAGTGTCCGGGGCTGCGCAGGAAGCCATCGGCGTCCTTGATCATAAACTTGAACGGAATCCCACGTGTTTCCGAGCCGAATGCCCGGAACTCACTCTCCGAGTTGCCGCTCACCCACAGCAGCATGAAGTCGACAATGTTGGCGATATCGATGTGATCAGCTGCGTTGATGAAGGGATTTGGCCCGGACAGAAGACGCTTGGTTTCACTCCAGAACTGTCCACTGCCATCGTACACATCCTCGTCGTTCCGGAAATTATCGTTGGCGTTGATCGCATCGTAGTCGTCTTCCGATCCGCCGAAGTAGCTCGAGGCCATGTCTGCGCTCCAGCGCTCGCGCAAATGGTACTGCCCCCAGTAGTTGCCGTTTAGGTAGAGGTGCACGAAGCGGCCGTGCGGGGCGATATTGCCCATGTCCAACATCGAGTCGTCGGTAAAGCGATTCGACATGTAGGCACCGCGGCTCGACATGTCGTGCGAACCGCTGCGCAGGTTGATCACGTCAAAATCCTCGGCCGGGGGGTAGTGGCTGTATTCAAAGCCGTCGAAGATGGGGTATCTCAGCTTGGCCACTCCGAACTTGGAGCGAAAGGCGACACGGAAATTCTTCTTGCGAAAATTCGTATAGCGCCCACCGTAGTTGCTTAGCCCCCCGTTTTCCTGAAAACCAGGGGTACCGTCGGGGAAGATCATTTCGATCGAGCTCTGGTATTCCTCTCTGATGTTACTCCCGCTCTCGTTCAAGAATGCGGCGTTAGGTGTGACCAGTGAGATGGTTGGCACGGCTTTCAACGAATCGACCATCTGCGGGCCATAGGCTCCCAATCGGGTGATGGTGGTGCGCATTTTCGGCTGGGTCATTACATCCGCTGCGAACAGGTAGGTGTGGGTGTCGATGTTGGTCGGCTTGAAACCTGGTCGGTGGGCCATGGCACGGACGATGGTTGTGCCGCTGATCTTAATCGGACCCGAGTGAATTTTTCCTCGGGTCCTGCTGGGCGCTGTGCCGTCCAAGGTGTATCGGATCTCGGCATCCGCGGTGTCCGTGGTGATCCTGACATCGAAAGGTGACTTGAAAAAACCGCGATTAACGCTGAATTTTGTATCACTGACAAAGCTGTCAAATGTGTCGCCATTGAAAGTTCCCGGCGAGGGGATTCCTAAATAACCGGGACCTCCGATTGTAGGGTCGGTGATTCGAACCGCATGCAGTTCTGGGGAAATGAGCATGTCCGAACTCGTCATGCTGGTGTTCAAGCCTTGGATCGCCAGAACATTGGCGCCGTTGTTTAACAGATGAGCGTGGGCGCTGATGTTGAAGGTTTTGAAAGTGGTGGCATCACCATCGGCATGGTTGCCGGTGGCTATGGAGTTCCAGATTGTCGATGCCGGGGAGTTTGAAACGGCCACGCGAACGCCATTGAGGTAAGTGGCAAAGCCGTCGTCATATTTCATCTTCAAGGTGAGCTTCGAGATCGCAGGGGCGTCGGCCACATCGAAAAGGACACGGAGGTAAAGGCTTGTGTTGACGTTGTTCAGTCTGTTGCCGAGGTTGCCGCCAGCGCCGAACTCCGGGATGTATGTGCTGTTTTCGTCATAGCCGACGCCGGTTGCGACTTTATTCCAGGCTGCGTCATCGAACCCGATCCTGGTCCAGGTCTTGCCGAGAGATCCGTCCGCCGGCACAAGCGCCTTTGCGGGGGTTCCACTTGGGATAAGGACTGTCGCTTTCGTGTTGCCTGTTTGCATGAGACCATAGGAAATATCCTCGAACTGGGCCGGCAACGGGCTTGTGGCGGATCCGAATTCGGCGATTACAGTTGAACCGTCGTGGGCAACGAGCGCGAGATATTCCCCGGCCTTGGCAATGTTGAAATTCGTGTGTAACTCAGAGCCGGCGCCGCTGCGGTTTTTCCCCGAGGCGAAGACCAGCAGGAATCCGCCTGCGGGGAGCTGAACGGCGGGGATTTGCCACTTGGTCATGTCGCCTTCCTCGTCGGTGAGGAAACAGCCGTCGAGGTCAGCGGTATCCGGCCCGGAATTGAAGATCTCGATCCAGTCGGAGGCGTCGCCATCGCTGTCAAGGCGCGAGCCACCATTATCAGCCATAAATTCCGTGATGTGGAGGACGCCGTGCGCGGTTGGGAAAGCGCAGAGGCTGAAGACGAGTAGCGCGATCGTTCTTGCGATGGAGCGGATGGTATGTATGGCAAGTAAGGTCATCTGTGATTATTTATTATACTCAGTCAACAAATCTCTATGACTGGAATTTCTCAGACCTCGTCGTGTGGAACATCACAAACCAGAACTAGTCGCAATCGTCCTCACAGTAAAGCCCGGGTGAAGCACCGATTGCCCCTCCGGCTGACAGGCTCGTATGATTGAGGTTCAGCCATCAACCCTCAATTTTTGAGGCTGAGTGGCTTTGCGGCAACAGTTAAAACGCCTTGGTAACTGCTCTTATCGGTGTGATTGTCAACTCACCAAGAAAGCACTGCTCGCAGCAATCGACACAGCCGTGTTATTGGTGGAGTGTGCGGAGTCCCTGACACACATGGCTTGGTGAACTTTATCCACTTGTTGTTGGCCAAGCGCTTGGCCAAGCTGTTGACCGCATGATTTTTTCCGTTCGATTTCTTGTCTGCGCGATCGGTGCGCTTGGTTTGGGTGTCACTGTCTGGGCGCAGCAGAAGGCGCCGATCAAGCGTCCCAACATCGTGATGATCGTTGCGGACGACATGAACTGGGACACGCCCGGCTGCTTCGGCGGCGCCGGCCCGGAAATCACGCCGAACATCGATCGCCTGGCATCGGAAGGAATTCGGTTTGAGCACGCGTATGTAAACATCGCGGTTTGCACGCCTTCCCGGAGTGTGATGCTTACGGGGTTGTATTCACACAACAACGGCGCGGAGGGATTTCAGCGGATTCATCCCGGCACGCCGACTCTGCCTGCGATTCTCAGTGAGGAAGGGTATCTCTGCGGGACGATTGGGAAGCCGCTGCGGCAGCAGGGTATTTTTCATTGGTCAGTCAATTACCGTTGGCAGGGGACGGGCGATGAAAATCGTTGGGGCCGCGATCCGGAGGTTTATCGGCGATTCGCCAAGTCGTTTTTTCATATAGCCAAAGTGGCGCAGCAGCCGTTTTTTTTGATGGCGAGTTCGCACGACCCGCACCGGCCCTACGGTGGTGGGAAATCTGGTGCACCACATTTTGAGCGAACGAAATCGTCGCGCACTTACAAACCCAAAGAAGTGAAGGTGCCGGGATTCCTTCCTGACATTCCGGATGTGCGAAAGGAGATGGCAGGGTACTGCACCTCGGCAAGGCGACTGGATGACATGGTGGGGACGATTCTTTCAGAGCTGGCCAAAACGAAAAACATCGACGACACCGTTGTCGTATTCCTTTCGGATCACGGAATGTCAGCGCCGTTCGCCAAAACGAATTGTTATGTGGAAAGCACCCGCACGCCGTTGATCATTCGTTGGCCAAAGCAAATTCAAAAACAACAAGTTGATCGCGATCATATGGTTTCGACGGTTGACTTGTTGCCGACGCTGCTTGAGGTGGTCGATTTGCCGCTGCCAGAGATGTTGGATGGCCGTTCGTTTTTTCCGTTGTTGAAGGGAGAAAAGCAGAGTGGTCGCGGCGCCGTTTTCGCGCAGTTTCATCATATCCACGGCCGCAATCCATATCCGATGCGGTCGATCATCACAAAAAATCATACCTACATTTTTAACGCATGGTCCAATGGCAAACGCGCGTATCGGGCCGCGCCGATGGCAGGGTTGACGTATCGGGCGATGAAGAGGAAGGGAGAGAAGAACTCCGGCTTGGCCAAGCGCGTGCATCATTTCGAATACCGAACGGTTGAGGAATTCTACGATCTCGGAAAGGATCCGTTCTGTCTCGAAAACTTGCTTCCGAACAAACAGCGAGAGACGGCTTCCAAGTCGGGCAATGAAGCGCTTTTGAGCCTCCGGCAAAAACTTCGGTCGTGGATGGTGAAGCACAACGATTTTGCATTGGACGCGTTCGATCATCGTGATTCGCCCGAAGCGCTTGAACAGTTTATGAAGGATTACGCCGTGCGCTCGGGGAAAGAGGTTGAGGCAATGAAGCCTTACGAGGAAGCCGAGCGCTATCGTTTTTGACGTGATGAATCCCATCGCCATTCCAGGGCAGCACGAGTACGGCGGGAAGCCGTTTCCATTGGCGATCAAGGCGCCGGAAGGTTCCCTGTCGGAAGGTTGCGAGTGGGCGGGGGGAGTTGCTGGTGAATTATCCAAAGCGGCCTTTGAACACGGAGCCGTTTTGGTTCGCGGGCTGCCGATAGCCAAGCCGGAGGATTTTGACGCAATCGTGACTGCATTTGACTTGCCGAATTTCTCCTACGAGGAATCGCTCTCCAATGCCTATCGCATCAACTTCACACCGCGAGTTTTTTCTGCCAACGAGGCGCCGTCGGATATCACCATTTTTCTGCACCACGAAATGGCGCAGACGCCGATCTATCCGAGCATGCTGTTTTTCTTCTGCCAGACGGCAGCCGATGAGGGCGGCGCGACGCCGGTTTGCCGCTCCGATATTCTGTGGGAACGCCTGCGCGAACAACGGCCCGGCTTTGCCGCCGCCTGCCGGATCAAGGGCTTGAAGTATTCCAACGTCATGCCGGATAAAGCCGACGAGTCGTCCGGCATGGGGCGCAGTTGGCAAAGCACCTTCAGCGAGGACAGCCGCGAAGCCGCCGAGGCGCGCCTGGCCAAGCTGGGCTACTCGTGGGAATGGCAGGCCAACGGCGACCTCCGAGCCACCACGCCGGTGCTCCCCGCCGTGCGCAATCTCGGCGGCGGGCGAACGAGTTTTTTTAACCAGCTCATCGCCGCGTTTTACGGCTGGAAAGACACCCGCAACGACCCGGCCAAGGCGATCACCTTCGGCGATGACACGCCGCTCGATCCGGCGGAAGTGGCCGTTGCCAGTGCCCTCGCCGACGAACTCACTTTAGACATCCCGTGGCAGGCCGGCGATCTTGCCTTGGTTGACAATTACGTTGCCATGCACGGCCGCCGCACCTTCAAGGGCATCCGTAAAGTCCTCGCCTCATTCGTCGCTACCTGACCTTTACAGTTGTGGATTTATTGCGGCTGCCATTTAATCAGTTGCGATGCATCGATCCCTTACAATTATTTTGATCGGAGTCAGCATTTCGATGGCGATGGCTGCTGAATCGTTTCTGCATTATCCGCTCACGGCAGTGCAGGCGCAGGATGCATCGACGCTCAACGAAACCATCCTGTCGGACAAAGTGCTGGCCAGCCAGGCGGATTCGACACGAAAAATCCGCTGGGTGTGTGCGCGGTTTTTCAGTCATGAATGGAAGGACGGGCCGTGGCACAGCCGTCTTGGCTACGCCTCATCCATCGTTCGCTTGGCCAAGTGACTCCAAATCATGAGCAGAAATAAAAGTTGTTTCACATCGCTTGGGCAACGCCTGCTTTTGGCTTTGGCCGTGGGTGGCAGCCTGGCTGCACAGGAAGCCCAGTCGGCGATGCGCTTGGCCACTTTTTCTGCGGAAATCACTCCGCCGCTTGGGCATCCGTTGTTTGGTGGCAAAACGGCCCGGACGATTGCCGACTCATTGTTCGCGCGCGGCTTTGTACTCGGCGAGGAGAGCGGGGTAATGGTGCTCGTTGCCGTGGACTGGTGCGAAATCCGCAACGATGCCCATGACCGCTGGCGCGAGGTCTTGGCCAAGGCGGCTGGTACCACGCCGAATCGTGTCATGGTGACGAGTGTCCACCAGCACGACGCCCCGTTGGCCGACTTGGAGGCGGAGCGCATCCTGCAAGCCCGGGGCGCCGGGGTGCAGTTGATCGACTTGGATTACCACGAGCGCATGGTGCAAAAAACCGCCGAGTCACTCCGTACCGGTTTGAAAAACGCGGTGCTTGTCACGCACTTCGGGATGGGACAGGCGATGGTGGAGCGCATCGCGTCGAATCGCCGGTTTGTTGAGCCGGACGGTCGCATCCACTTTGGCCGGGGCAGCAACGGCGGGGGCAATCCGGCTTATCGCGAGTTTCCGGATGGCGAAATTGACCCCTGGCTGCGGACGCTCAGTTTTTGGTCTGGAGACCGGCCGGTGGCAGCGCTGATGAGCTACGCCACGCATCCGATGTCGTACTACGGCGGCGGCGAGGTCTCGAGCGACTTTGTCGGCTTGGCACGGGCACGCTGGCAAAGGGCGCACCCTGACGTGCACGCTGTTTACGCGTCGGGTTGTGCGGGCGACGTGACCGCCGGCAAATACAACGACGGTTCGCCGACCAGTCGGGTGAGCCTGACCGGGCGACTGGTTGAGGCGATGGAATCCGCCTGGATTGACACTCATCGCATCCTGCTGACGCAGGCGGACTGGAGGTCTGTGCCACTGCGACTGGAGGCGCGAGTGGGGGACGGCTTCAAGCCGGAGGATCTCGAGCGCAAGTTGACTGCGCCGGGCAGTTCCCCGTTCGAGCGCGTCAAGGCGGCGCTTGGGTTGAGTTGGCACAAGCGTGTCAAGGCTGGCCATGTGCTGGATGTGCCGGTGCTCGATCTTGGTGCGGCGCGAGTGGTGTTGATGCCGGGGGAAACGTTTGTCGGCTACTCGCTTCAGGCGCAAAAGTTACAGCCCGATTTGTTCCTGATGATGCTTGGCTACGGCGAGTGCGCGCCCGGTTACATCCCGACTCGGCAAATTACGGGCGAAGGATTCAACGTCTCGCACGACTGGCTTTGGGTGCGTCCCGATGCCCATCGACCGATGATGCAAGCCGTCGAGGCGGCCCTGCAATGAGGCGGCTTGATCAAGCGCACCTCCGGGCCACCGAGTAACCGGGGTGGGGCAATTTGCGGTTGCGCATTTTTCCGGACTGACATTTAATTCGCAGCGATGGCACACTTCTTCAAGATCGGCGTACTTTGCGTCGGAGTCATGACAACCTCGGCGGTGGCTGTGCCATCGACTGAGCCGGTGGCATTTTTTGAGAAACACATCCGGCCGGTGCTGGCTGAACGTTGTTACGAGTGTCATAACAGCGGCGACAAGACCAAGGGCGGTCTGGCGTTGGATTGGCGGGGCGGCTTTGCCAGGGGCGGTGAGAGCGGACCGGTGATTGTTGCCAGCAAGCCGGGCGAGAGCCTGTTGCTTCGCGCAATCCGGCACAAGAACAAGGAGCTTAAAATGCCCAAGGATGGTCCAAAATTGTCGTCAGAGGTGATCGCCAATTTCGAGAAATGGATCGCGATGGGTGCGCCCGATCCGCGTGCCAAGCAGCCCAGCAGGGAGGACATTGCAAAGGTCACTTCGTGGGAGTCCATCCGCGGGCAGCGCAAGCAGTGGTGGAGTTTTCGGCCGATCCGTTCTCCTGCGCCTCCGAGTGTGAAGGGCGATTGGGCGCAGACCGATATCGACAAATTTATTCAGGCTGCATGGGAGGATGGGGGATTCTCTCCAGCGGTCGATGCCGAATCGCAGGTGCTAATTCGCCGTTTGTCATTCGTATTGACCGGCCTTCCACCCACTCCGGAGGAAAGCGCGTCGTTTGTGCAGGCGGCAGGACGCAATCGCCGGGCCGCCATTGCGGCGGCTGTTGAGCGGTTGATTACCTCGCCGCACTTTGGCGAGCGCTGGGCGAGGCATTGGATGGACTGGGTGCGCTACGCCGAGTCGCTTGGGAGCGAGGGTGATCCGCGCATCCCGCACGCCAACCAGTACCGTAACTATCTCATCCGCGCGCTGAATGCTGATGTCCCGTATAATCAACTGCTACGCGAGCACATCGCCGGTGATCTGCTGGCCAAGCCGCGGCTCAACGAGAAACTTGGCCTTAACGAGTCGGCCATTGGCCCGGCGCATTACCGCTTTGTGCTGCAGGGCTTCGCCCCGACTGATGCACTTGAGGAACTCACGCGCACGACGGAGAACCAGATCGATGTCACCACCAAGGCTTTCCTGGGTATTACCGTTTCGTGCACACGTTGTCACAACCACAAGTTTGATCCCATCAGCCAGCAGGACTACTACGCCCTATACGGCATCATGACCAGTTGCCGGCCGGCAACTGTCAATGTCGACACCCCTGCCCGGCAGGAAACCAACAAGGTCGCCTTGGGCAGGCTAAAGCCGAAGATCCGAGCCGCGCTCGCCGAGCAGTGGCTGGCCGAAATAACCAGGCTAACTGAGCTGTTGGGCAAGCCAAGCGGTCGCTGGCAGAAGGCCATCGACAATGCCAAGGAGAACAAAAATCCATTGCATGCGTGGAACAAACTGCGCCGGGTCAAGGGCGAAGGGTTTCGCGAAAAATGGAAGCAACTCGCTGACGATTTCGCCAATAGCAGGAAGGCGCTGGATGGTCAACGCAAACGCAAATATGCCCAGCGCTGGCGGTTTGGTAAGGACAACGACTCACTAAGCCGTTGGATTCTCGATGGCAACGGATTGGATGGCACGGTGGCCAAGCCCGGCGTCTTTCGCGTGCTGCCGAGTGGTGATCGAATCGTGGACGACATCCTGCCCGCTGGCGTTTATTCGCATCTGCTTTCGGACAAACATGTGGGGGTGCTTGGTTCACCGTCATTTCGAGTGGGACCCCGGCAGTCCCTTTTTGTGCGCGTCATCGGCGGTGGAGATGTCATGGCGCGTTATGTGGTGCAAAATTACACGCGGAGCGGAACTGTTTATCCGGTCACGCGACTCAATGATGGCAAGTGGCGCTGGCAATCGTGGAGCATCAAGTACTGGCAGGGCGACGACGTGCATCTGGAGGTCACCACGGCGGGGGATCAGGCTACACTTGCCGTGAACAAGCCGAACTCATGGTTTGGCGTAACCGATGTCATCGTGATTGAGGAGGGACAGCCGGCCCCGCGCGATGAGCCGGCTGAGTTTGTTGCTCCGCTGTTTGACCAGGGCAGCCCGGACAACCTTGAAGGTTTGGCCAAGAATTACGCGTTCGCAATTCGCGACAGCATCCGGTCCTGGCAGCACAACGACATGACCGATGAGCAGGCCAATTTCCTTGGCCATTTTGTCCGAAGTGGTTTGCTGCCCAACTCGGCTGCTGACGTGCCCGCGGTCGCATTGCTGGTGGAGGAGTATCGGCAGCTCGAGGCTGCCGTGCCGGTGCCGCAACGTGCGCCGGGTGTGATCGAGGCGGAGGCCAAGGACCGGCCATTGTTTATCCGGGGCAATCACAAGCAGTTGGGTAAGCCGGTGCCGCGCCGTTTCCTCGAGGTAATCAACGCCAAGCCGTTTCAAACGAAACAATCTGGCAGGCTTGACTTGGCTGAGGCGATGCTGCATCCGGACAATCCACTGACGGCAAGGGTGATCGTAAACCGTGTTTGGCATCACGTGTTCGGCCGCGGGCTCGTCGCCACGCCGGACAACTTTGGCCGGCTGGGAAAGGAGCCGACACACCCCGGGTTGCTCGACTACTTGGCCAGTCGTTTCATCGCGGAAGAGTGGTCGCTCAAAAAACTCATTCGCGAACTGGCGCTCACACGCACGTTCCAGCTCAGTATTGAGGGTTCCGCAGCGGTGCGTGAAGCCGACCCGGAAAATCGGCTGCTGACACGCGCCCACATTCGCCGGCTCGGAGCCGAGGCGATTCGTGATGCCGTGTTGCTGGCCAGCGGCTCGCTTGATCGTACACCGGTGCGGGGTTCGGAGAGAGGCGACACCAGTCACCGGAGCGTTTATGTTTCCATCATTCGCAATCGGCTCGACCCTTTCCTGTCCATTTTTGATGCGCCGGTGCCCACCAGCACCCAGGGGAGTCGCAACGAAACCAACGTTCCCGAGCAGTCACTTGCGATGATGAACTCACCCTTCGTCATCCGGTCGGCCAAGCGTCTGGCCAAGCGCGTTCGTGGCGACGACACTGAGCGGCTCTCGCATATGTTCCAGCTCGCGTTGAGTCGGGCGGCGACGACGCAGGAGTTGGCCAGTGCCAAGGCGTACATCGAAGACTCGGCCCAAAGGCAGCGTTTGGCCGGGAAAGAGTTGGGCATGTCGCGCAGACAGATTGCGGATGTGCAGGCAAAGTTGGCGGCCATTCGCGAGCCGGTGCGTCAACGCCTCATAGCCAGGCGAAGCGAGGGTGGCCAAACAACGCCTAACGGCCCCAAGCCATTTGTCTCGTGGGACTTCAGCATTGGCGTAGAGGATCAGATTGGCCAAGCTCACCTGTCACTCGAAGGGGGTGCCAAAGTGGCCGGTGGCATGTTGGTTTTGAATGGACGTACGGCGTACGCCCGAAGCGTGCCCCTAGCCAAGCCGCTTCGCGCAAAGACACTCGAGGCGTGGGTGCTGTTGAACACCCTCGACCAGCGCGGCGGCGGAGTGATGGCGGTGCAGACACGGGATGGCAACACGTTTGACGCCATTGTTTTTGCCGAAAAGAAATCGCAACACTGGCTGGCTGGCAGCAATACGTTTAACCGCACGAAGGATTTCAACGGCTCGGCTGAAAAGGAGGCCAAGGATCAGCCGGTGCATGTGGCAGTCGTGTACCGGGCCGATGGCACGATCATCGGCTACCGCAACGGAGAGCCTTATGGCCGCAGCTACAAAACCGGGTTGCAACCGTTCGCTGCCGACAACTCGGAGGTGCTGCTTGGTCTGCGCCATGGCACGGGCGCGGACGACAACCGCATGCTGGCCGGAAAACTTTTGAAGGCTCGCCTGTACGACCGCGCACTGGAGTTGGGCGAAGTGAAGGCTTCCTTCGGCGGTAACCCGAATTACGTTGCTGAGCGTGATCTGCTTGCCGGCATGACCGGGCCGCAGCGAAGGCAAGTTGCTGAGTTAAACTCGGAGTTGACGAAATTGAATCAACAGGCTGCAGCACAGGAAGAAGCCGGAGCCGCACCACAAGACCCGTGGCAGGATTTGGCCCAGGCGATGTTCAGCTTGAAGGAGTTCATTTATTTGCAATGATGAAACGCAGAGGAAAACCATGAATGCTAAAAAAATACTCACGAGGCGCGAGATGTTGGCGCGGTGCTCAAGTGGTTTTGGCCTGATGGCGCTTCAGGGGCTGATGGCTAATCGCTCGCTTGCCTACACCACCCGGAAGTCCCACTTCAGGCCGCGCGCGAAGCGTGTGATCCTTTGTTACATGTCGGGCGGGGCGTCGCATCTGGACACGTTCGATCCAAAACCGAGTCTGCGCTATCTGCACGGCAAGCCGATGCCGGTGGAAATCCTGCGTACTCAGTTCAACAACAACGGCAATGTGATGGCTTCGCCTTTTGAGTTCCGGCAGTACGGGCAGAGCGGCATCCCGGTCAGCAGCCTGTTCCCGCATGTTGCGGAGTCGGTCGATGAGTTAGCCATCATTCGCTCCATGACCAGCAAGGTCAGCGAGCATGCGCAGGGCAACTACGCCTTTCACACGGCAGTGCCGTTCATGGGGCAGCCGGCGGCCGGCGCCTGGGTGTCGTACGGACTGGGCTCGGAGAACCAGAACTTGCCCGGCTTCGTCGTGCTGCAGTCCGGCGGGGCGGCAGTGCCTCATGGTGGCGTGGGATTGTTCAGCAACGGTTTTTTACCGGCGGAGAACCAGGCGTCCATCATCGTGGGGGACAAGACTCCGGCAGTGCGGAACATACAGTCGCCCGAGACGAGTGCGGCACAGCGTGTGCGGCTGGATTTTGTAAAGGGCCTCGACCGGGAGTTTGTTCAACGCATCGGCGGTAACAACGACATTGAGGCGGCAGTGCAAAACTATGAGACGGCATACTTGATGCAGGCATCCGTGCCGGAGTTGTGCGACTTGCGCGGCGAGACGGCTGCCACAAAAAAACTGTACGGCATGGATTCGCCCAACGGTGTGACAGCGGCTTATGGGCGACAGGCGTTGCTGGCACGCCGGTTGGTGGAGCGCGGGGTGAGGTTTGTCGAGTTGAGTTGTTTGCCTGAAAAAATGGGCGGTGGCCAGGCGCCAAACCCGTGGGACCAACATGGCAATCTTAAGAATGGCCACTCGAACATGGCGAGGCAGGTCGATCAGCCGATTGGTGGCCTGATCAAAGATCTAAAGGTGCGTGGGTTGCTTGATGACACGCTGGTGATCTGGGGGAGTGAATTTGGCCGTACGCCGTTTTCGCAGGGTACCAACGGCCGTGACCACAACCCGTACGGCTACACCATCTGGCTGGCCGGCGGCGGCGTGAAGGGTGGCACCATTTACGGCGCGACCGACGAACTTGGCTACCACGTCATCGTGAACAAGTGCGACATCTATGACCTGTGGGCGACGGTGCTGCACTTGATGGGCATGGATCACGAGGAGTTGACCTACCGCCACGGCGGCCGTGACCTGCGCCTTACCGACGTGCACGGCCGGGTGATTCAGGACGTGATTGCGTGATTGCTGTCCGCTTGGCCAATCGGGCAAAGTGAATTAAGGGGCTTTTACAGTCCATAACATTGATGCATCTCTCCAATGCATTGGCTAGTCATTATCTTTGCATGTGTCGCCATCGATCTTCGATCGGAGGACTGGAAGTTGGTTTGGTCTGACGAGTTCGATGGCGGACAACTTGACTACAACAAGTGGAGCGTGGAGGTGAATTCATTCGGCGGTGGCAACAACGAGCTTCAGCTTTATACCGATCGTCCGAAGAATGTTCGCGTTGAGAACGGGAAACTGATCATCGAAGCTCACAAGGACAACCACAACATCCAGGGAACCCAGCGCGAGTACAGTTCAGCGCGATTGCGTACCAAGCACCGGGGCGACTGGCTCTATGGTCGCATCGAGGTTCGGGCCAAGCTTCCACTCGGTCGTGGCATATGGCCTGCTATCTGGATGCTGCCGACCGATGAAAAATACGGCACTTGGGCAGCAAGCGGCGAGATCGATATCATGGAACTTGTCGGACACAAACCATCCGAATATCTAGGTTCGCTGCAATACGGCGGCAAGTGGCCAAACAATCGCCATACACGCAAGGACTACAAGCTGGCGAAAGGCACGTTCGGCGATAATTTTCACACCTTCGCGTTCGAGTGGGA
Source organism: uncultured Verrucomicrobiota bacterium (assembly GCA_913030945.1). Taxonomy (GTDB): domain Bacteria; phylum Verrucomicrobiota; class Verrucomicrobiia; order Limisphaerales; family UBA1096; genus UBA1096. The sequence continues at coordinate 14,072 of CAJWEP010000016.1, read as the reverse complement.
GAAGGGTGAGGTGCGCTGGTATGTCGATGGAATCCATTGGCAGACCCAAAAACGTTGGAGTACCGAGGGCGCAAAATTTCCTGCGCCTTTCGATCAACGCTTCCATCTGATCCTTAATGTTGCCGTTGGTGGCAATCTACCCGGTCCTCCGACAAGTGCGACCAGATTTCCAGTGCAAATGGATGTAGACTGGGTCCGTGTTTATCAACGCAAGTAACCCAGCGCTTAGTCAAACATTTACCCAATTTATCTACTTCAGTGTCATGAGGTAGGCCATGACGTCGGCCATTTGTTGTTCGTTTAGCAGGATGTTCATCGGAGGCATGGGGCTGGCGCCGAGTTTGTCGAATCCCTCAGCCAACTCAGCGGTGGGGTTGATCAGCGCGCGGTGGAGATAGTCGCGATCTTTACGGCTGGCAATGCCGTCCAGCGCTGGGCCAATGATGCCCCCTTCATTTTCGACCTTGTGGCAGCGGATGCAGGAGGCGACGGCGTGTTTGTGGAAGATGTCCTCACCACGCTTGGCCAAGCCGGTGATCTCTTTTTGTTCGGTTGATTTTTTGTAGATCGGTTTCACTTCCTGCAGCGACAGGTCGTCAAACCAGGCGGTTCCATTGGATTGGCCCCAGCCGCCAAAAAGGCAGTTGATGGTGAGCGGGCCGGCCTGTGTGTTGTCGAAAACGATCTCGACCTTTTGCCAGTCGGTGGTCTTTTGCAGCGCCTTGGTTTTGGCTTTGTGCTGCAACTCGTGAATGTTCAGCAGCGCGCCATGTGCGCCGCTTATGCCATCGGTTTTGATCCAAGCACTGAGCGCGTACTTGGTGCCGGACTTCAGGTTGACCGGGGTGTAGACACTGGTGTCGTGGCCGTTGCCGGAGCGAATCTTCACCGACGACTTGCCGCTATGCACATAGGCCCCGCGGGTTTCGATTGAGTGTTCGACGTCGGAGCCCTTGGCACTGTAGGTGCGTACTTTCCAGCCGGCAGGCAGTGTGCCTTCGGCTTTTTCGAATGAGGCGTTGGCCAGGAGGTTGGAGCCGCGTTCGTAGCCGACGATGTTGGTCTGGTCGGCACCGGTCGCGCTGAGCGCGAGCTTGAGCCACTCATCTTCGGCGTTGATTTTGTCCTGCGACAAAACAGTGGCAGCTCGTTGATGCGTTTTCGATTCGGGGAACTGGGCGAGCTTGACGAACGCGGCCAGGCGCACGTGCAGATCTGCATCAGCCAAAGTGGCACTGTCGTAGAGCAACTGTTCGTCGTCCTTCGATTGGCCAAGCGCTCGGATAACGTTGCGTTTGACGGCCGGGTCGGTGCTGATGAGTATTGTGCGCTTGGTTTCGGCATCGAGTGCGCCGAGCCCCTCCAGTGCCCATAGGGCGTGGATGGCGCCAGCGCCTTGGCCAAGCGCTCGTTTGCGCAGGGTCGGAATGGCGTTCTTGTGACTACCTTCGACCAGGAGGCGTTGAGCGGTTTGACGCCAGAACAGGTTGTCACTGTCTAGCGCGGCGACGAGCTGCTTGGTTTTGGCTTTGGCCAAGGACTTGATTTTTGACTTCGGTGCACCGTCCCAAATCACGCGGTAAATGCGGCCGTGTTGCCGGTCCCGGTTGGGGTTGACATGCGCATTGCCCCGACCGCGTTGGGCGGCGTAGCCGCCGCGGCCGACGCTTGGGGTGGGGTTATGCTGGATGATGAAGTTGTACCAGTCGGCGATCCAGAGGTGACCGTCCGGGCCGACCTCGGCGACGATGGGTGAGAACCATTCATCGGCACTGGCGACGAAGCTGAAACTGTTTTTGGCGATGTAACCGGCGCCTTTTTTCTCCATGCGATAGGTTCCCAGCAGGTTGCCGGTCGGGCCGCAAACGAACGCAGTGCCGTTTCGGTATTTTTTCGGGAACGCCGCCGAGGTGGCGAAGGCGTGTCCGCAGCCGGCGGTGTAGGCGTTGAAGGCGTCCACTTGGCGGATATTCGGTGTGATGGGATGGAAGGAGCGCGAATCAGCGATCATTTTTGCGCTCATCTTTTTGTCGTTGCCGTAAACGGTCGCCGGGATGCCTCCGAAAAACGTCGGGTTGTTGTTGGCGGTGGAGCCAAAGACATCGCCGGCGGTGTTGAAGCCCATTCCCCAGGTGTTGTTGTTGAACTGGTGCAGAAACTCGATGTCGGAGCCGTCCGACCTGAAGCGGAACACACCCATGCCGAAGTTGTGTTTCTCGCCGTTGATCGTGCCGTTGAAACGAGCATAGCCGACCGTGCCGTAAATCCAGTTGTCAAAACCGTAGCGCAGATTGCTCGGGCCAGCGTGCGTGTCGCCCACGCCCCAGCCGGAGAAGAGCACCTCGCGGACGTCTGCCTTGTCGTCGCCGTCGGTGTCTTTGAGGAAATAAAACTCCGGCGCGTGCGCGAGAATGATGCCGCCCCGGGAAAAAGTCATCGAGGTCGTGATGTTAAAGCCGTCGGCGAAGACGGTGAACTTGTCGGCCCTGCCGTCGCCGTTGGTGTCTTCGCAAATCTTGATGCGGTCGTTGCCTTTGCGGCCGGCCTTGAATTCGTTCGGGTAGTCGACCGACTCGACGACCCACAGCCGGCCGCGCTCATCCCACGTCATGTAGATTGGGTTGATGACATTCGGCTCGGCGGCGAACAGCTCCATACGGAAGCCGATCGGCACCTGCGTGTATTTCATGCTCTCCTCCGGCGGGAGTGGCAGTTGGTAGGGGAGCGGCTCGGGGCGGCGTTCGTAGTTCGGGATGTTGCCGCGCTTTTCGTATTGAAGCGGGGCACGACTCGCAAGGAAGTTGTCGTAGCGTTTGCGGGCCTTGTCGCCGACGGCCCAAAGAATGCCGCTCTTGAGCAGTTGATGAAAACCGGCGTTGCTCCACACGCGTTGGTCGTGGCCTGAGGCGGTGTAAAAGACGCGGCCTTTGCCCTGCGTGCGCACCCACGTCCACGGCTCGGGCTTGGTGTGTGGATCGCCCTTCATCGCCTCGCGAACCATCAGCACCGTGCGGTTCTTCGTGTTGTGGTTCTTGTGAAAATAAGTTTCGTCCCAAGCGGTGAATTCCTTCACGTCCTTCAGTGCGGGGTGATTCGGCTTCACGATCCTGGCGGCGAACTCTGCGCTTTTGTGACTCTTGAAGCGACCGCCGACCAGCTGGTCAAAGCCCGGCTCGTTGGCGAAGCACGCGCACGCGCAATGCACCGGCACGAAGCCGCCGCCGTTCTCGACATAGTTCTTCAGGTTGGTCCATTGGTGGGGCTCGATCCTGCCGTGGTTCGCATAGAGCAGCAGGGCGTCGAACTGGGCCAAGCGCGTGGCATCGCCGAGCGCTTCCTCGACGGAGGTCACGTAGTCGAAATAAATCGCATCGCGGCCAAGCGCGCGGGAGAGCATCGGGTAGTATAGGTTGGAGTTGTGATGTTCACTTTCGTGGCCGAGGAAGAGCACACGGATCGGGCCGTCAGCGGACTTGGCCAAGGGCAAACCGCACGGAGCCGCAAATACGGCGGCGAGGCAGAGCAACGTCAGTGGTCGGAAGAGCATCATTGTGAACGGGCCGGAAATGTAACGCCGCAGCTTGGCGGGGCAAGGCCAAAGCTGCGCTTGGCAGGGCGATTTTCATTAATAAACGGCCCAAAACGTTGGACTTTCCTTTTTGTCGGGTTGTGTTAGCATGGAGGACCGAATGAATTAAGGGCTTTTGGCCAAGCCGCCTGCGGAATGGGCGGCGATACGACAACCCGTGAAGCAACCGTTATGACAAAATTCAAGGCGAACACCCGGCGGGATCTTCCGCGGATCGCGGAGAAACTGCGGTTCAATCGTGACCAGTTGACTGACATGCAGGCGGTGTCGGCGGTGCTGCCGTTTCGCGTCAACGACTACGTGATCGAGCACCTGATCGATCCCGAGGGCGTGCCGAACGACCCGATTTTTCAACTGACCTTCCCGCAACGCGGCATGCTCGAGGAGGAGGATTTCCGGCGCGTGCGCGATTTGGTGGTCAAGGGCGCCCCCGAGGCGGAGATCAAGCTGGCGGCGGATGAGATCCGCGGGCGTCTCAACCCGCATCCCGCGGGACAGATGGAGCTGAACGTGCCCCGGCTCGATGGTGAAGTGGTGGCCGGGATACAGCACAAGTATCAGGAAACGGTTTTGTTCTTCCCGAGCCAGGGGCAGACCTGCCACGCCTACTGCAGCTACTGTTTCCGCTGGGCGCAATTCATCGGCGACACCGACCTGAAGTTCGCCAGCAGGGAGGCCGGACAGCTGGTGCGTTACGTGCGGGACAATCCGCAGGTGAGCAGCGTGCTGATCACCGGCGGTGACCCGATGGTGATGAAGACGCCGGTGCTGCGCCGATACATCGAGCCGTTGCTGGCGGCGAGGCTGCCGAACCTGCACAGCATCCGCATCGGCACCAAGGCGCTCGCCTACTGGCCGCACCGCTTTACCGAGGGGGAGGACGCGGACGACTTTTTGCGGCTGGTGGGGGAGGTCAAGGCGGCCGGCAAGCATTTCGCGCTGATGGCGCACTCAAGCCACTCGCGAGAGCTGGAGCCAAAGGTGGCCCGGCACGCGATCGAGCGGGTACTTAACGCCGGTGCGGTGATCCGCTGCCAGGCACCGCTCATCCGCAAGGTCAACGCCAACGCCAACGTCTGGGCGCAGCTTTGGCGGCGGCAGGTGCGGCTGGGCATGGTGCCGTACTACATGTTCGTGGAGCGCAACACCGGGGCCAGAGCCTACTTCGAGGTGCCGCTGGCCCGGGCGTACAAGGTGTTCACCGAGGCGTACAGCCAGGTGGCCGGCCTGTGCCGCACCGTGCGCGGTCCGTCCATGTCCGCAATGCCGGGCAAGGTGCTGGTCGACGGCATCACCGAGGTGGCCGGTGAGAAGGTGTTTGTGCTGAAATTCCTGCAGGGCCGCGAACCCGGCTGGGCCAATCGGCTCTTTTTTGCGAAGTACGATTCCAAGGCCACTTGGTTGTCGGAGCTGCAACCGGCGTTTGGCGGGGAGCGGTTCTTTTTCGAGGATGCCATGGAGGCAGCGCTGGCAGAATCGGTGCGAGAAGGTTGACGCCGCTTGACCCGCCTTGCTCGGCGGGCCTAGCATCCGTGCCGCCGATGAAAAGGATCCTGAGCCGATTACTCGTTGCCTGTGCCGCCGTGCTGCTCGCGTGCGAGGCAGTGGGACAGGCGCCGTCCGCCCGCCGCAACGGCATTGTCGCCGAGGTGAACGACAAGATCATCACCCGCCAAATGGTGATCGATGCCATGAGGCGTGAGGCCGACCTGTTGCGCCGCCAGTACGCCGCCCGCCAGCCGCAGCTTTATGGCCAGAAATATACGCAGCTTCAGGCCGACACACTCGAGGCATTGATCCGCCGCGAGCTGGTGCTGCACGAGTATCAGGAGAAGGACTACAAGCTGCCCGAGTCCATCATCGAGCAGCGCATTCTGGAGGACATCCGCGCCGAGTACGGCAACCGGGTAACGCTCATCAAGTCCCTCCAGCAAAGTGACATGACCTACGAGGAGTTTGCCCGGTTACAGCGCGAGAAGATCATCCAGATGGTCATGCGCGGCCAGTTCATTTCCAAGGCGAACATCGTCATCTCCCCGAGGCAGATCGAGGAATATTACGTGGCCAACAAGGACAAGTTTCGCTCCGGCGTCGAGATTCGGCTCCGGATCATATTTCTCGATGCCAAAAAGCACGGCGACGCGGAAGACACCCGCAAGCTGGCCGACGAGATCCACCGGGTCCTGCAGACGGGCGACTCCTTTGCCGGGGTCGCCTCGATTTACTCCGATCAAAACCGCGCCACCGGAGGGCTGCGGGAGGAGTGGATCCAGCGGGGGATTCTGGCTCCGGCGCTGGAAAAGGCCGCCTTCGCGCTTGGCCAGGGGCAGTTCAGTCCCGTGGTGGCGACGCCCCAGGGATGCTTTATTTTGCGCTGCGAGGAGATAAGCCAGGCCAAGCTCAAGAGCCTCGCCGAGGTTCGCGGGCAGATCGAGCAAACCCTGCTGGAGGCCGAGCAACAGGCCCGAGAGGACAAGTGGTTCGAGCGGCTCAAGCGCAAGTCCCACGTCAGGCAGTTTTCTTTTTGATCAATTGCGCCTGGCCAAGCATCAGGCTTTCCGAGATGAACTTGACTTACACTGAAAACGCTGCCGTCACGGTTCCCGTTAAATTTTGGCGTGCAGCCGCCGTGTGGCTGTTGTTGCCGGTGTTGGCAGCGAGCGTGCAGGCGCAGGTGACGGTGACGGTTGAGTTGGGGAAGAACCGGTTTCTCCCGCGCGAATCGCTGTTGGCCAAGCTCAAGATCGTCAATTTCTCCGGCCAAACGCTGTTGTTCGGCGAGGACGACCATTGGCTGCAGTTCCAGCTCGAGTCCGAGACCGGGGAGGAAATCGCGCCCATTGCCGACCCGCCGCCCGTGAAGGGGCGCTTCACCGTCGAGTCCTCCATCCGCGCCACAAAGGAGATGGATATCGCCCCGTATTATGCGCTTGAGCAGGCCGGCCGCTACACCCTCACCGCCAAGGTGATCATCAAGCAATGGGGCAAACAACTCACCGCCAAGCCGGTCAAGTTCGACGTCACCAACGGCACCATCCTCTGGGAGCAGGCATTTGGCCTGCCACTTAAGAAGGACGACCCGCCTGGCGAGCCGAGGCAGGTCCGGCGCTACGTCCTCCAGCAGGCCAAGCATCTCAAGGCGATGAGCCTCTACGCCCGGGTGGACGACGGCCCCGGCGGCCACGTGCACCGGGTGCTGCCGGTTTGTGCCATGGTGTCGTTCAACCCGCCCAAGGCCCAGGTCGATCCCCGCGGCAACCTGCATGTGCTCTGCCAGTCCGGGGCCAGGGAATACATCTACTCCGTGATCGATCCCGATGGAAAAATCAACACGCGCCGCCACTACCTTATCGCTGCCAACCGCCCGCGGCTGGGCTTCAAGGAAGGGGAGATCATGGTTGTCGGCGGCTTCCAGCTCACGCGGCCGGACGATCTCCCCTCGAACAAAAAGGAAGGAGGGAAGCCGGAATCGGTTGTGCCAGGCAACGAGCCCCGGCCGCTACCCAACATCAAGCCGCCGGTGCTGCTCCCGGCCAAGCGCGCCGGACAGTGACCCGGCGCCTCCCCGCATGATGAACCCAGGCAGGTTACCCTCCGCTGCTGCTGCCGTGTTGCTGGCTCTTGGCCAGGCCGGCTGCTGCAGTAAAGCGCCCTTGGCCAAGCCGGTGGCTGGCGTCCCACCCAAAAAAGAAATAACATTCCCCGAAAACGTTGCCTTTCTTGAAAAACACGTTGAGGTCATCACGCTTGGCCAAGCGGGTGGCCCGCGCGTGGCGATTGTGCCGGCTTATCAGGGCCGGGTGATGACCAGCACCGTGGGCGGTGCCGCGAACCCAAGCCACGGCTGGCTCAACTACGACCTCATTGCATCCGGAAAGACCGGCCCGCACATCAATGCCTTTGGCGGCGAGGACCGCTTTTGGCTGGGTCCGGAGGGTGGCCAGTTTTCCATCTTCTTCAAGAAGGACGATCCGTTTGACCTTGAGCACTGGCAAACCCCGGCCGTCATCGACACCGCGCCGTACAAGGTGACCTCGCGGACCGACAGCGAGGTGGCCTTCCGCCATGAGGCGACGATCAAGAACTACTCCGCCACCGCGTTCAGCTTGCGCATCGATCGCACCGTGCGCCTGCTGGACCGCGTCCGGATCGGTGAAATGCTCGGCACGGTGCTGTCCGAGGGCATCCGTGCCGTGGCCTACGAGACGGAGAATACCCTAACCAACACTGGCGATGCCGCCTGGGCAAAGCAGGGCGGCTTGCTCTCGATCTGGATTCTCGGCATGTACAAACATTCCGCGCAGACGACCGTGCTGGTGCCTTATGTCGAGGGCGACGAAGCCGCGCTTGGCCCGATCGTCAACGCCGACTACTTCGGCACCGTGCCGGCCGACCGGCTGAAGGTGGCCGACGGCGTGATTCGCTTCTCCGGCGACGGCCAGTACCGCAGCAAGATCGGCCTCACGCCGCAACGCGCCAAGCCGGTGCTCGGCAGCTACGACGCCACCCGGCAGTTGCTGACTCTCGTGCAGTACACCAAGCCGGAAGGGGCGATCGACTACGTCAACTCCATGTGGGAACTGCAGGACGAGCCGTTCCGGGGCGACGTGGTGAACAGCTACAACGACGGCCCGCCTGGCCCCGGCGCCAAGCCGCTTGGCCCGTTTTACGAGTTGGAATCCTCCTCACCGGCGCTGGCGCTCAAGCCGGGCGAGAGCGCGACGCACCTCCATCGCACCATCCACCTGCAGGGCGACGAGGCCGTCGTTCGCCAACTTGGCAAAACCCTCCTTGGGGCTATCGAATAGATTCTGTTGCGGGTTGGCCGTGGAGGTGGGAGCCGCGTTTTGATGCCTGGATGGCTTCGGGCGTGTCGACTGGCGCACCGGGATCGCCCTGCGCGGTCATCCACCGGTCCAGTTCCGCACGCAGCTTGGCCAAGCGCTTGGCTTCCGACGGATGGTTGGCCAGGTTTTTCATTTCATACGGGTCGGTGGTGACGCGATAAAGCTGCTCGGCCGGTCGGTGCATGTAGCGCTTGACCAGGTTGTAACTGCGCGGCGAGTTCCACGAATCCCAAACCCATGTGGCCCAGTACGGATTGTTGAGCTGGCCTGTGCCTCGTGTGCCCATTAGGTGTTTCTCGATGTAGATCTCATCCGGTGAAAGGTTGCGGATGTAGTGGTACTCGCCGTCGTTCACGGAGCGTATAGGATAAGGCGGGCCTTCCGGGATGTTGTTGTGCACACCGTAAGTGAATTGCCGATGCGTGCCGGTTTTGCCGTGCAGCACCGAGAGAAAACTCGAGCCATCGTAGGGACGCAGTAACGGCTTGCCTCCAGCTGCATCGACGAGCGTCGGCAGAATGTCGGCGTACTGCACGAGTGCGTCGGTGCGTTTGCCGGCTGGCACTTGGCCCGGCCAGCGGGCGACCAGCGCGGTGTGCAAGCCGGTGTTCCAGTTCGTCCATTTGTTTCCGGGAAACTGCGAGCCCTGCTCGGAGGTGAACAGCACGCCGGTTTCCTGCTCCTCGCCGCTGGCCTTGAGGGTGTCGAGGATCTGGCCGACCTGGCCGTCCATGTAGGTGATCTCAGCGAGGTATTTGGCGAAGTCCTGTCTGGTGCGGAGTGTGTCTGCGATGTTCGGCGGCAGCTTGAGTTTGGCCGGCGGGTACTGCGACGGGTCGCCCATCACCCACGGCACATGCGGTTCGACCAATGCAACGACAAGGCAGAACGGTTGCTTGCTATCGCGCTCCATAAATTCGCTAATGCCGTTGAGCTCGTGAGGCTGGGTGGGATTGCGAACACAACTTGGATCGAAGCCGCCGACATTTTCGAACGGAAACGCCGCCGCCGGTTTCACGTGCACCTTGCCGGCGATGCCCACGCGGTAGCCCAGCGCGCCGAGGTGGTGCGGCATGCTTTTCACGCTGGGCTGGCTGGCGGAGTGGTTCCATGCGCAACCGTTGTGCAGCGGGTATTGGCCGGTCATCAACTCGGCGCGGCACGGCTGGCACATCGCCTCGGCGAGATAGGCGCGGTTAAACGTGAGCCCCTGGCTGGCCAAGCGATCGATATTCGGGGTCCGGGCGTTTTGGCCGCCGTACAACGGGAGGTCGTTGTACGTGCAGTCGTCGGCCATGATGATCAGGAAGTTGGGCCGCTTGGCCAGGGTGTCATCCGCTTGGCCAAGCGCAACGAAAAGGAGCAACGGCAAAATGCGCTTCATGGGCCAAGGAGAGTCCCGCCGGGCGGCCGCGGGGTCAATTCATTCCCAAATGAGGCTTCGGAGCGATGGTGGCTCACTTTACGGCGTCCACGTAATCGCGGCCCCTGGTTCGCTTGGTTTCAAAACGTGGGCTGGTGCAAAATAGCTTTACCTCATGGGCCTGCATCCGGGTGACAATACCTCCACTTCGAACAACCGTTTTTTCGTCGCCGTACAGCAGATGAAGCGTACGGCCGTTCAATGCCTCCAGTTGGGTGACATCTACCCCGAGATGTCGGTGATCGTCTTCGTTGACCAGGATCAGGAGATAGTCGGTTTGGTTCCCCTTGAGCGTGCCTCGGACACCGATCCCCGGTGGGTCAAAAAGATCGTCGATGACTGCCACTTCAACCGTATTATCGGCATCCACCAGGAATGGTTCCAGTTGGCTTAACTCGGAGGTCAGGGTGTAGAGGGATTCCCGAAACAGCGGATCGTCGATGGTCTGTGTTCCCCAATAGAGGATGCCTCGTGCGCCGTGCGCAATGGCGTCATAGGCCATGAATCGTGACTGGTGATAGCTAGGATAAAGGCGCTTGCGCCCGGCTTTGGCCTTGTGCCATGAAAATCCTTGGAGAACCATCCAGACAGGTTTGCCGCGACTGATGGCATCCCAACGATTCACCAGTCGTCCTATGCTCCGCAGATCCGTGCCCGTGCTGCGCACTGCATAGTAGTCGCAACCAGTGATGTCGATGGAGTCGATGTAATCCCGAACGTATTTCACGTCGCTGTCAGCAGCTTCGTTTACCCAGAAGGGTAGGTTGCGTTGGTCCAACTCCTGGACGAGTCGAATGCCTTCATTCATCTTCGTGATGACTTTCTCTCCCTCTTTTTTTGCATAATTTACCGCCTTGGGTATCTGGTTGTTCCAGTCTTCCCGGGTGAAGCCGGCTCGCTCCTTCAGGAAGCTGTACGCGGTAAATGTCCAGACAATTTCGTCCGGACCCTCCCATACGGCCAAGGCAGGGTGGTTCCGCAGTGTCTCGATCTGTTTCCGCAACCCCGGGGTGGCCCCCTGCTGGACGCTGAGCGATACCCAGCCCATCATTCCCTGCTCGTGTGCCAAGTCGAGAGCGTCCCGGTTACCGCATCGGACAAGGTTGATGCCACTCTCAGCCATTCTTTGAAGCTTTTCCTTGTCGCCAGGGAACTCATAGAAACCAATCGGGAAACGCAGCCTGCCGTTGTGGTCTGTGAGGATACCGGGATGTTCCGGCGTCTGTTCAACGGTGAGAATCTGCAACCCTCGCTTGGCGGCGACGGAGACTTCACCCCCACCAGCCACAGGCAAAGTTTCGTTGCCCGTCTCCGATCCGAAATCGGTTCGCCGCGCCAGCACACGGTTGCCTAGGCGCAGGCCGGACACGACCGGACCGGGCGTTGAAGGCACGCGAAACTCGATGGGCACTCCACGATCGATGAAGCCGCTGTACTGCAAACTTTCACGGTATACTTCATGAACCAGCTGGATTTCTGTTGCCAACTCCGGGCCGGTGCACCAGAGGAAAAACGTGTCGTGCCCGCGCAACAGCATGTGCCAGAGCAGTTCCTGATAGTTTTGCCTGCTGAACTGTTCCACGGACGGGTCGGGGTTGTCCGGGGGCGCAGTAGTGTGCCAGTGGACAAAGGGAATGATCGGCGTTTGCCGTGAAGTGTGTTGGCCCGCGTTCGAGGCAACCAGCATCATGTTGTAAAACCAGCGGTAATCCTTGGGCTCAAAGTCGTACCAGCCAAACGTGGGATACCATGTGTAAACCACCGGCATCGCAAAGGTGTATCCGCACGGTTCAAACTCGTGGGCCCACTCGCGGTATCGGGCGCGTTGATCCGTCAACGCCGGGGCGTCGGGGGTCTCGCGTTCAAAGTAGTCGTACCAGTACCGGTGGCCGTTGTGCGGATAGACGGCATAGTTGCCGACAAGCGCTTCCGGGAAATAACGGGTGACATTGTCGCCAAACGCTTCGCGTTGCAGATCGCTTCGGATTGCCCGCAGCTTGGCTTGGAATTTGCGGAAAACATCGATGTCCGACACGTGTTCGCGGCAACGGCTGCAGCGCTTGGAACTGGCCCAGGCGCCGTTCCACTCGATGGGTCCGTCGATCTCCCAGTCTGCAAAGATGAAATCGACATCAATGCCGGCAGACTTGTATTGCTTCAGGAACGACTCAACGCGTTGCCGGATTACCGGGATTCGATGCTCCAGCGTGAACGGGCAACCCATCGTGCCGCCAAACGAGGTCTCGGCAAAAGGCTTGCCGTCGGCATCGATGTGCTGGGTTGTGTCGGTACCGTCAAAAAAGGAATACAGGCATCCCGTGGCATGAACGGAAACCATCCTGCCCAAGCGCTGCTGCATCTTGCCGATTCGCAACCCTTCTTTCAGCGACGCCTCAAAGGATCCATGGTTCCAGTTTACCGAATAGCCGATGCCCCGCTTGGCCAAGTTGTTGAGCACCGTTTCCGCTTGGCCATCCGGCAGGGAGGAGAGCGATCCGCTGATGGGCAGCACGAAGAGTGGCAGACGTTCGTTTATCGGTGTCGCAAGCGGCTTTGTGTTTTTCAGTACGGCTCGAAGGTTGCCGGGCAACTCCTTCACAGATTGCGCGATAGCCGCTTGGCCAAGAGCGAAAAAAACAGGCAAAAGAAAAAGCCGGGTCATCGGCGGGGAGCATCTCGTGCACCCTCGAATTGGTCAACCTTTTCGCCCGGATTTCCCTACTCGTCAACTTGGCCAAAAGGCGTGGCAAATGGCTGTGTGGATACAGGGTGGCAACCATGAAAAAAACTACAACTTTTTGCGTGCATTTGGGGTGTGGCATGGTATGACGCCCCCGACCAATGAGCAACCTAATCGCCCGAATCAATGGCGAATTCCCCGCAATCGGTCGCTTTGCTTTGTCCGCAATTGCCGCGGCGGCAGTGACGACTCAGGCGGTGGAGTTCGAGAACGACGTCATCGAGGGCAACTTCGACACGACGCTAAGTTACGGAGGATCCTTTCGCACCACAGGTCCGGATCCCGACAACATAGGCATCGCCAATGGCGGTAGGCGTTATTCCGTCAACGGGGACGATGCCAACCTGAACTACGGCACAGGACTCTTCTCCCACGTGGCCAAGGGCACGCACGACCTGGAGCTGGGCTTCAAGAAACTGGAGGACGTGAGCTTGTTCCTGCGCGGCACCTACTTTGTAGACTTCGAGAACATCCGCGGCGACAGCCCGTTGTCCGACTCGGCCAAGCGCGAGGTGGGCCGCGAAATGGAACTGCTCGACGCCTACATCTCCTACGATCTGCCGACCTCCATTCCGGTGAACATCCGCCTGGGCAACCAGGTGCTGAGCTGGGGTGAGAGCACGTTCATCCAGAACGGCATCAACATCATCAACCCGATCGACGTGAAAAAGTTTCGCGTGCCGGGCTCGGAATTGCGCGAAGCGCTCATGCCCGTGCCGATGCTTTCGTTTTCCGTCCAAGCAACCGACAATCTGACGCTGGAGGGTTTTTACCAGTTCAAGCAGGAGGAGATGGAGGTCGATCCGGCGGGAAGTTATTTCAGCACGAAGGATTTTGTCGGGCCAGGCGGGCAGTATGCCATGATCGGTTTCGGCAGCTTTGGCCAGCCCAACATGGAGAGTTGGATGGACAATCCGCTTTACGGGCTGCTCGAGGGCGAACCAGCTCGGGTGCCCACTATCTCGAATCCAGGGTTCAACCCGGCGCTGCCGCCGAGCGCGGCCAACGCGCCATTCCTGCCGTCGCACGCGGCAGCGATCCCGCGCGGCAAGAGCAACCGCGCTAGCGACAGCGGACAGTTTGGCCTGGCGGCGCGTTATTTTGCCGAGGGGCTCAACGATACGGAGTTCGGTTTTTACTTTATCAACTATCACAGCCGCCTGCCGTTGGTCAGCGCGATGACTGGGCGCGATATCCTTGGCGAATTGGAGCCAACAATTAATATGATCAAGGGTGGAATTGGCCAGATTGACGGTTTGTTAACCCAGGTCACCGGCGGCTTGGCTCAGGTGGACGGCGGGCTGGCGCAGGCTGAGGCCGGTTTGGCCCAAGTAAACGGGGCTATTGCCCAACTCGAGGCGGCGGATCCCAACAGCCCGGATTTGGCTGCGCTAAGAACGCAACAGACAACTATCGTTGGCCAGAAGGAAGGGCTCTTGGCCCAGCAGACAGAACTGATGGCCAATCAGGCTG
>CAJWEP010000015.1 GCA_913030945.1 uncultured Verrucomicrobiota bacterium | reverse complement strand
CGCATCGTCGGCGGGCAGAGCGCCTTGAGTTGCCTGGCAACCAGGTGGAGGATTTTTTGGGGATCCTGGTTCGGCACAAGGCGCATGGTGATCTTTGCGCTGGCGAAACTGGGCACAATCGTTTTGCTGCCCTCGCCCTGGTAGCCGCTGGTGAGGCCGTTGATCTCGAACGTCGGCCGCGCGGCGCGCTGCTCGTTGGGCGTGAAACCTTTTTCGCCGAAGAGAGCCTTCACTCCTAGTAGTTTTTTGTACTTGACCTCACTGTATGGGACTCGGGCAAGTTGCTTGCGCTCGTAGGCAGTAAGCTTGACGACACCGTCATAAAAACCTGGCACGTTGATGCTACCGTTTTTGTTGATCATCCTGCCGAGCAGCTTGCTCAGCGCCATCGCGGGATTCTCGACCGAGCCACCGTAGATGCCGGAGTGCAAATCGCGGTCGGGACCGGTGAGCTTGACCTCGAGTGCGGCGACTCCGCGCAACGCGTACGTCAGCGCCGGGTGCTTGAGGTCTGGCATACCGGTGTCGGAAACCACGACGCCGTCGCACTTGAGTTCGCGCTTGTTCTGCCTGAGAAACCCGACGAGCGCCTCGCCGCCGACCTCTTCCTCGCCCTCGACAACAAACGTCAGGTCGCACGGCAGCTCGGTGCCGGTCTTGAGATACGCCTCGACCGCCTTGAGGTGGGCGAAGTGCTGGCCCTTGTTGTCGCTGGCACCGCGCGCGAAGAGGTTGCGGCCGCGAAGGGTCGGCTCGAACGGCGGACTCTTCCACAGTTCCAACGGCTCGGGCGGCTGCACGTCGTAGTGGCCGTACACGAGAAAGTGCGGCTTGGTGCTGTTGCGCTTTCGCGGGGTGGCGATGGTGACGATCGGGTGGCCGGCGGTAAGGTGCACGCGCGACTTGAGGCCAAGAGACTTGGCGTGGCTGGCAAGCCAGCGGGCGCAGGCCGTCATGTCTTTTTTGTGCGTGCTCTGCGCCGAAACGCTGGGGAAGCGGAGGTATTCGATTAGCTCGTCGACGAACCGTTGCCGGTTCGCGTCGATGTATTTCTTCAGTTGTTTCACGGATGGGTGCAGCCGCTTGGCCAAGCGCCGGACGGGTTGGTTCCCCCGGCCACCAGATTATGCTGCGCGGGTGGGCATCGCAACCCCGGCCCAAGGTGGACTTTTTGGCTGACAAGGGGCGTAACTTTTTGCAGAATCGCCGTGTAGCATAATTTCCGGGGAGTGTTTCCCTGTCATCATTCCTGTTGTCATGAAAAAAATCATTGTTCCCGTTCTGGCCGGCCTCGCGCTCGTTTCATCTTCAAAGGCTGCCGAGGCCACTTCGCTGGAGGCATTGCTGCCGGCTGAAACCGTGCTGGTGATGGCCGCGTCGGACTACGCCAGCGCGAAGAAGCATTTCAAGGCCAGCGCCTCGGGGCAGTTTTGGGACAGTGCCGAGTTTAGGCCGTTCCGAAAAAAACTGGCTGACGGCTTCGAGGCGAACGTGCTGGCCAAGATCGAGGAGGAATTGGCGGTCGACTTCGAGGCGTTCGAGGAGATGGCCAGCGGCCCGGTCGCCCTGGCCGTGGTGCCCGGGCAGGCCGCCGGCGAGGAACCGGCACTGCTGCTGCTGCTCGATGCCGGGCGGAAAAGTTTCACCCTGCGCAGGACCTTGTCGCGAATGGAGCGTGACTGGAAGAAGGCGGATCGCAACGTCAGCGAGACGGAAATTGGCGAGGTCGATTTCACCACAGTGAGCGACCCGGAAGGCCAGGGGCAGGTGCATATCGGCCGCGTTGATGCGCAGCTGATTGTCGGCACGGCAGCGGGACAGATCGAGGGCATCCTGGCGCGGCTAGGCGGCGGGGGCGGCGGGTCACTGGCCGGCAACCCGGCGTTCGTAGCGGATCATGGTGCGCTGCTGAAGGGAGCCGACTTTTACCTGTGGGCCAACCTTGGCCAGGTGATTCCGCAGTTGCTCGACAATGCACCGGACGGGGCGGAACTGGGCATCGACTTTGGTGAGGTGTTCGGTTCGCTGGGCCTCAACGGCCTGGACACGTTCGCCATTACTTACAGCGAACGGCCTGACGGGGCGCACTCGGATGTCTTTGTTGGCCTGCCCGAGGCCAAGCGTAAAGGGCTGTTCGGCCTGCTGAATACAAAGCGCGCGGACGCCTCGCCGCCGCCGTTCGTCCCGGCCAACGTGGGCGCATTTACACGCTGGCGGGTCGACATGGGCGCCGCGTGGAAAAACCTCGAGAAGCTGCTGCTCGAGTTGTCGCCGGATGTGGCCAATATGGTCGAGTTCACCGTCGGCCTGCTTGGCAAGGACAAGGACTCGAATTTTGATTTCAAGAAAAGTTTCCTCAACAATTTTGGGGACGACTTGATCCTCTACCAGATGCCGCCGAAGGGAAAATCACTCAACGACCTAGGCTCCGGCTCGATCGTGGCGCTCTTCAAGTCGCCCAATCCGGCGGAATTGATCAAGGGCATTGGCGCCGTTCCCGGCATCCTGCCGCCGCCGCTCAACGAGGCCGTGCTCGAGCCGCGCAAGCTGGGCAATCACACCGCCCACAGCTTCGGCGTGATGCAACTGCCCGATCCGAGCACCGGCGAACTGGTGGCGAGCGAGGTGTTGTTCGCCGTCAAGGACGGCTATCTGGCGGTGTCCACCGACGCCGACCTGATGCAGGGCCTGCTGGACGGCAAGACGCAGCCGCCCCTGGCCAGGCGCAACCGGCTGGCCGCAGCCGCAGCCGTGGTGGGCGGCACGGACTCCGGCTTTTTCGCCTACCAGAACGACCGCGTCATGATGCTCAGCATGATGGACACCCTCCGCGCCAACGCGGACCAGTTCGAGATGATCTTCAGCATGATCCCGATGGAGGAGCTGGACGAAGTCAGCCTGGACGACTGGCTCGATTTCTCGCTGCTGCCCGCTGGCGAGAAAATCGCAAAGTATTTTGACGTCACCGTTTACGGTGCCGGGACCGATGCGCGCGGCGTCACTCTGAAGATGTTTTCGCCTCGTCCGCAGAACCTGAAGCGCTGACCTCCGCCGCCTCCAGTTTTTTCAGCGCGACCTCGAGCGCCTCTCGGCCGGAGTTGAGCTTTCGGTCGGCAAGCTTTCGCAGCTTGCGGGCATAGGCGTTTCCCGGCCGGGCCGCCTCGCCCATCAGGAAGATGCCGGCCGCACGGGATGCCGTCGTGCCCCGCAGCACCGCCGTCGAGAGCGTCGGATAATCCGCGCCTGGCTCGCCCCACACGTTTTTCAACGCGTCAAGTATCCGCGCCTCCCGATCGCCGCCAAGCTGAAACGTGCCGCGCAGCGCATCCCACAGGCCGTGCTCGGCTGGCATGAGCCGCTGCAACACGTCGAACCCGACCACGCGCAGCTCGTACCGCTCGCTGGCGACGAGCCGCATCACCGCTGGGGCGGCGCGATGGCCAAACGTTGCCAGCGCGGCGGCGGCGGCGGCGGCCTCGTCGCTGCCCGGCTTGGCCTCGATGATGCCGGCCAATGCCGGGGCGGTCCCGATGGCGTCCGACTTCAGGTTGCGCAGCAAGTGGAGCATCCGCGTGCGGTGCCCGCCTTCCGCCTGGCCAAGCCGGTTGGTGATCTCGCGCAGCGGCAGCGGGCCCAGCCCGCGCAGCGCAGCGAGGGCGTTGTTGTAAACCAGGTGCTCGGGATCGCCGAGCGATTCGACGAGGTCTGGGATGGCCGGCTCCGCCGCTTGGCCAAGCGCGGCCAGTCCGGCCGCGCCGCCGGCACGAATCTCCGAACGCTCGTAGGTATTCACCCAGCGAAGGAGATCGTGCCGCTCGATGCCTGGCAGCTTGTCGGCAGTGTCCAGCAGGGGCTGTTTCCAGACAGGGTCGGTGTGGCGCAGCGCGAGTTGAAGCCACGGGAGGACGTTGGTGCCGAGTTGCGCCACGGCAGCCTGGGCGGCGGCGCGGCGACCGGGGTCGGCGGTGACGAGCAGGTCCTGCACCCACTCCTCGAGCGGGCGGCCGTCCACCACCGGCCCGCGGTCGCGCCGGGACACGATGAGGAGCAGCACGAGCACGGCCAGCGCCGCCAGGCCAATCTTGAGCCATCGCCGTTTTCTCATTCGCGAAAGTCTGCGAGCGGCAGCGAGCAGCGGGAAGAAAAATCAGTCGTTCTGCGCCTGGATCTGGCCGGCGATCTCGAGGGCCAGCTCGATGGCCTGCCGCGCCGACTCGCCACTGACAAGCGGCTCCTGTTTTTCAGCGACACACCGGACGAAGCTCTCCAGTTCAACCTTGAGCGGTTCCTCACGCTGGATCGGCACCGGCTCGCGCACAACGCGCCTGCCGCCGAACTGGCTGACGATGGCACTGTCTTTGCCGGCGATCAGTTTCTTTAGCAACGACGATTCCTGCTCGTCCTCCCGGGCGAGCCGATAGTGGTAGCCCTGCTGCTCACGATAATCGAGCGACACATAGCTGGGCGTATCGCCGCCGCTGAAGACGCGAATCTTGCGCAGGCTCTCCGGGCTGACACGGCTGACGGTGAGATTGGCGACGCAGCCGTTAGCAAAGCGCAGCCGTGCGTTGGCGATGTCCTCGGACACGCTGAGCACCCTCACACCAGCAGCATCGACGTGCTCGACCGGCGAGCGCACGAAGGCCAGCACGATGTCAAGGTCGTGAATCATCAGGTCCAGTACCACGCCGATGTCCATGCTGCGCGCCGGGTAGGGCGAGAGTCGGTGCGACTCGATGAAACGCGGCTCGCAGACGGCCTCGCGCAGATAGTTGAAGACCGGGTTGAAGCGCTCGATGTGGCCGACCTGCAGCACGCAGTCGTGCCGCTTGGCCAGGCGCACCAGATCGGCGGCCTGCGCGGCGTCATCCGTCATCGGTTTTTCGATGAGCAGATGTTTGCCCTGCTCGAGCAGCGGCTTGGCCAAGGCGTGATGGGTGATAGTGGGCGTGACGATGCTCAGGGCTTCCGCTGCAGCCGCCGCGGCCTCGACCGAGCCAAGCGCGGCGGTGCCGTGTTTCTCGGCTATCGACTTGGCCAAGGCGGAGTCGGTGTCGTACACGCCGACCAACTCCACGGTGCCGCGCCGGTGCATTTCACCGTAAATGCGCGTATGCTGCCGGCCGAGCGAGCCGACGCCCAGCACGGCCACCCTGACCCTTGCTTCCATGCCCGGAGCCTACCGGCCCCTTGGCCAAGCGGCGAGGAAATCAGCCTCCCGTGGCCCCCACGGCACAAACCGTGCTTCCCTTGGCTTGATTTTCTCGAACTTTGGTTCGAATCTCGCGTTGGTTTTACAGAATGGCAGTCAAGAAAAAAGAACTGGAAATACGCGCCCTGCTGGTCGAGGACAACGAGATCATCATCGAGTCGCTCAACGAGATCATGCGGTCCCGGTCAATGGGCTTCAACGTCATCACCCACAAGCTGGGCAGCCAAGCGATCGAATTGCTGAAAGGCGGCTCGATAAGCTTGGTCATCGCCGACGACAAGTGCGGTGACAAGGAGGGACTCGAGGTTCTCGAGGAGGCCCGCAAGTCTGTGCCCTCTGCCACGCGGCTGCTGCTGACCAGCCGTGTGAATGACGACGCCGTCCAGGCTGCATTGAAGGATCGGCTCGTTTATCGCTACATTACCAAGCCCTGGCTGACCGAGGACCTGATCCTGACCCTTAATACCGCCGCGGACACCTATCGGCTCGCGGAGAAAAACCGCTCCCTCACCATGCAAAATAAGGATCTGGAGAGGACGGTTCGTGATCTGGAGAGACTAGCCGAGTCGGGAGGCGGCGGCCAAGGCGGTGCCGTGTCTGCGGCCGTTCAAGCCGCGCAAACTGAAGTAGCCGTTGGGGATGGCGATGCAGAGACCATCATCCAGACGATGATTGAAATGCTTTATGTGTTCCACCCGAACCTGAAGAGCAACGCCATACGCACCATGGCGCTGGTCAAGACCGTGGCTGAAAATCAAAGAATGGAGGAAATGCCGACGCAGTCGCTTTACCAGGCGGCTGCATTGCACGACATTGCGATCCCCGGCGTGGACCGCCCGATCATCCGGCGCTGGCTGCGCGATCCGGATAAGTGCAACAGGGACGAGATGAAAATCATTGAGCAGCACCCTCTGACTGCCGTCGAGATGCTCAAGCCGTTCAAGATGTTCCAAGAGGTTCAACCGATCATTCAAGCCCATCACGAGGACTGGAACGGCAAGGGTTACCCCAACCAGCTCAAGGGAGGAACCATCCCGTGGGAGGCGAGGCTTCTTCGCGTGGCACTCGACTTCTGCAGCAAGCACGCCGACCCCATCCAGGCCATGCTGGATATCGAGGAACACTCCGGCGACCTCTACGACCCGGACGCCGTTCGCGCCATTGCCAAGGCGGTGCCCCTCACCGAGATGCCCACCGGCGAACGCGAAATCCTGCTCATCGAGTTGAAGGAAGGCATGACGCTCGGCCGTGACATCAACAATGCCAACGGTTTCCTGCTGTTTCCCAAGGGTAAAACGCTCTCCCAATCGATGTGCGACAAGCTGTTTAACATCGACCGAATCTCGCCCCTCTACCCCTACGTGCTCGTGTATTGCTGACCGATTTTCCGCGCAATCATGCCCCTCTCCAAAGCCGACCAAGCGCGTGCCGACGAACTGGCCAAGCGCGCCTCGGCGGCGTTTGCCGAGTCCGACCTCGCCGAGGTGCGGCAGCTCTACACCGAGGTGCTTTCGATCAATCCCGAACACCCCGAGGCCAACTACTGGCTCGGCTACCTCGAGTGCCGCGAAGGCAATCCCGAGGCCGGTGTCAACTACCTGAAGACCTCCAGCGGCTCCGCTCTCGAGCATGCGACCTGGCTCGCGCCGGACAGCCTCGTCGAGCTGGGCATGGCGCTCAACGAACTCGGCCGCGAGGCCGAGGCCGCCGAGAATTTCGCAACCGTCCTTGAGCGTTTTCCTGCCTACTCCGATGGCCAGTTGAAACTGGCCGGGGAGATGGAGCGGGACGAGCACCTAGTCGAGTCCGCCATCGACGCCTGCCACCGAGGCCTGCTGGTGGATGGCCGACACCCCGGACTGCTCAAGAAAACCGCCGAGCTGCTCGAGCACGAGGCGCGCTGGGACGAAGCCGCTGATTTTTGGGATCTTCTCCGCGGGGTGACAAAGCCGAATCCCAACATCCACCTCAAGATTGGCCTGGCCAGGCTCAGGCACAACGACAATCGCCAAGCGGCCCGTGCCGAGTTTGAGAAGGCGCTCGAGATCGACCCCGACCACGAGGCGGCCACCTTCGCGCTCGCGGAGCGGCTCGACGACGAGGGGGCGTTCGACGAAGTCATCAGCCGGCTCGAGCGCTTGGCCAAGGCCAAGCCCGACGCCGCACGGGTGCCGCTCACCCTGGCCAATTTTCTCCGCAAATATGGCCGGCTCGAGGACGCGATCGACCGGTGGCGCGTCGGCTTGGCCAAGGCACCGGAGTGGGACGACTCCTGGCGCGACCTTGGCCTTGGCCTCGAGCATCTGGACCGAATCGACGAGGCCGCGGACGCCTACCGCCAAGCGGTCCAAGCGGCCCCGGAAAATGCCGAAAACCACCGTTACCTCGGCTCGGCACTGCAGGACGCCGGCCAACTCGACGAGGCGCTCGGGGCTTACAGCCGGACTGTCGAGATCGACCCGGAAAACGCCGAGGCCCACTGGGGCCGGTTCTGGGTGTGCGCCCTCCGGGGCGAGTTCCCGAAGGCGTGGGACGACTACGAGTGGCGCTGGAAACTCAGCAGCCGCACCACGCCGGAGCTCGACGATTCCGCCCCGCTCTGGGAAGGCGGCGACCTCGCCGGGCAGACATTTTTCCTGCGCGCCGAGCAGGGCTACGGCGACACCCTCCAGACCATCCGCTACGCGCCGGTTCTGGCCGAAATGGGCGCGACCGTGAAAGTCGGCTGCCCACCGGCGCTCGCCCGGCTGTTCACCGGCGCGCCGGGCGTAAGCCAGGTCGTCGCCGGCAACGCGGGGAAAGTGAGCTTCCACAGCCACCAGGCGATGTTCAGCCTGCCGCGCATCCTCGGCACCACGCTGGAGACTATCCCCGGCACCGTGCCGTACCTCACTGCGCCAAGCCCGGACGGCATCGAACTGCCGGCCACAATCGGCGTCTTCCGCATCGGGCTAACGTGGCACGGCTCCGGCAGCCAAAGCCCCGATCGGCGCAGTGTGCCGTTCGAGCAACTGTTGCCGCTGCTCAGTCAGGAGCGGGCGATGTTCTTCTCCCTCCAACTCGGCGACGCCGCTAATGACCCCGCCCGTGCCGGGATCAAAAACAAGCTCGCCGATCTGTCGCCGTTGATGGACGACTTCGCCTCCACCGCCGCGCTCATCGAGCAGCTCGACCTCGTCATCACCGTCGACACCGCCGTCGCCCACTTGGCCGGGGCGCTCGGCAAGCCGACTTGGCTGCTGCTCTCCGCCGCTCCGGACTGGCGCTGGATGCTCGGCCGCGACGACAGCCCGTGGTACCCGTCGATGCGTCTCTTCCGTCAAGTCAAGCTCGGCGACTGGAGTGAGCCCATGACCAGGCTCCGGAAGGAATTGGCCCGCACCGTTTGACGCGCTTGGCCAAGCGCGCGCTCGACAGCCAAGCTCTTGGCCGGCATCATTACTCGCCTTTTTACCGCAAAAACAATGGCCAAGCCGGAAATCCAAACCAAGGTCGTGGGGAGCTACCCGGTACCGTCGTGGCTCGCCGCCAACCCCTCCACGCCCGCCCTGCGCGACGCCATTCTTGTCGTGCTCAAGACACAGGAACTGGCCGGCATCGACCTGGTCTCCGACGGCGAACTGTCCCGCTTCGACATCAACCACCCGGAGACCAACGGCATGATCGACTACTTCATCCGACCAATGGGCGGCATCTCGTCTGCCCTCACGCGGGAGGACCTGGCCCGGTTTGCCGCCGAGCAGCGGATGGGCTTTCGCACGCAGCCGGCTGGAGTCGTCGAGGGGCCGCTCACCGAGGGCACGCTCAACCTGCCGCATGACTGGCAACTTTTTCGGGGGCTTTCAAGCGCAGACACCATGTTCACCTTCACCGCGCCGTACATGCTGGCCCGCACCCTGATCGACCGGCAATACGGCGACATTCGTGCGTTGACGATGGCGCTCGCCGGGGTACTGCGCGAACAGGTCGAGTCGATCGATGCGCCGGTGATCCAAATGGACGAGGCCCACCTGACCGGCCACGCCGAGGACGCCGAGTGGGCACACGAGCCGTTCAACCTCGCGCTGGGCGGCATCCAGGGCGAGAAATCGCTGCACCTCTGCTTCGGCAACTACGGCGGGCAATCGATCCAAAAAGGCTACTGGCGGGACTTGATGCCGTTCCTCAATCGGCTGGAGGTCGATCACCTTGTGCTTGAGTTCGCGCGGCGCGGCTACGACGAACTGGAGGCATTCAACGAACTAAACCCGGAGACCCAACTCGGCGTCGGCGTGGTGGACATCAAGGACAACGAAGTTGAGTCAACCGACGTGATCGCGGGCCGAATCGAGAACGCCGTGGCTGTCCTTGGCATCGAGCGAATCAAGTGGGTGCATCCCGATTGCGGTTTCTGGATGCTCCCACGAAGTGTGGCGGATCGAAAAATGGAGGCGTTGGTCGCCGGGCGTGACCAGTTCCTCGATCGCTGAAAGAACCAGCCTCAACCGCCAAAACCGGTCTCTGACAACGGTAACTCGAACAATGCGAACTATTTAAGTGGCTCTTACGCTTGTTTATGCACCGATTAACAAATCCGGAAAAATGGCTGTTTTTAACCAAAAAAGTGGTTTTTTAAGGATGTGTTGGAGAGTTTTTCACTAGTTTTCCACAATCGCAATATCGCACTTCGGGAGTGCGCCAAATTGTCCCGGTATTCCAAGTTGACAGCCGCCAAAACTGACATTAGCCTCCGCCCTGCTGTCGGGGGGCAGGTATCTTTCTGCCGCTTGGCGATTGGAAAGGAAGTGAATTTTTTTTGACTGAAATACGCATCAGAAAAGGTGAACCATTGGACAGGGCGTTGCGCCGCCTGAAGAAGCGGCTCGACCGCGAAAACGTGATCAAGGACGCACGCAACAATCGTTACTACGAAAAGCCAAGTGTGCGCAAACGCCGCAAGATGAAGGTGGCCAAGTTCACGCAGATGTTGAAAACGCGCTACGCGGACGCCTGATCGCCCGAAACTTTTTTCGCCGGAAGTTGTCAGTTGAGGCAGCTTCCGGCTATTTTTTTGTCACGATATGTATTCCTTCTCCACCTGCTGGAACTCCCACCGCCACACGGATGGCCGCGAGATGCTCGAGGAGATTCGCGACCTTGGTTTCGAGTACGCGGAGTTGAGTCACGGCATCCGGTTGAGCCTTGTGCCCGGCATCATGCAGGCGGTCGAGGCCGGGGTGATCAAGATTTCCACCCTGCACAACTTCTGTCCGCTGCCGATCGGCTGCAACCACGCCAACCCGAACGTATTCAAGTTCTCCTCCACCAACGCCCGCGAGCGCGACAACGCCTACCGGCACACGATGAAAACCATCGAGATGGCGGACCAGCTCGGAGCCAGGCTGATCGTGCTGCATATGGGCGAGATCGACATGCGCAACTACACAGACAAGTTGATCGACCTGCTCGAGGCTGGAAAGCAGGACACACCCAAGTACCAAAAGCTCTGCCAGGCCGCCGAACTGAAGCGCGAAAAAAAGAAGGCCAAGCAGTGCGAGCTCGCCTACGGGATGCTCGAGCGCATCGCAGAACAGGCGAGCCTACGAAAAATAATGCTCGGCATCGAGATTCGCGAGTCGCTCGAGGAAATCCCCATCGACACCGACTGGGACTTTTTCTTCCAGCGCTTCGACGACCCGAACATCTGCTACTGGCACGACGCCGGCCATGCGCAGATCAAGGAAAACCTCGGCTTCATCCATCACCGGCTGCACTTGGAGTCGATGGTCGGGCGCTTGGGCGGTTTTCACCTGCACGACGTGCAGTTTCCGGCCCGCGACCACCGTCCCCCGGGCAAGGGCATGATCGATTTCGAGGGACTCAAGCACACCGTAAAGCCGGAACACATCAAGGTCTTCGAGCTGAGCCCAAGCCTCAAGGCCGATGAGACCCGGGAAGGCGTGGCCCACCTGAAATCCATCTGGGGAGAGGATTGAATCTCACGTCCAACGCCCTGCGCCTCACGCTGAAACTGGCGGTCTGCCTCGTCCTGGTGGCGTGGATTTTGCACGTCATTTTCGCCGGTGAAGCGGAGATGCAACTCGGCAAAGACTGGGGCGCGTTGTCGTTTGCCAAGCAACTCCGCGAGAGCTGGACGATCGGGCCGACTGGCCTGTGGAAAACGATTTCCGGCGTAAGCCTTGGCTGGTTGCTGACTTCGTTCGTCTTCATGGGCACGACGATTTTCATCGGTGTCATCCGATGGCGGACCGTGTTGGCGGTGCAGGGGTTGTACCTGCCGCTTGGTCGTGCCGCCGGCATTTCGCTGGTCGCCCATTTTTTCAACTCCTTCCTGCTAGGCTCGACTGGCGGAGACCTGCTCAAGGCGTACTATTCCGCCGCGGAGACGAATCACAAAAAAGCCGAAGCCGTGACCACGGTTGTCGTTGACCGGCTGCTTGGCCTGTTCGCGATGCTGCTCTTCGTTTCGCTGATGGCCTTGGCCAACTGGAGCGTCGTGATGAGCCAGCAACGCTTCATGGCCGTGATGCTCGTTGTCCTCGGCATGCTCTTCGTGAGCGGCCTGGTCGTCGTGCTGTCATTTTGGGCCGGGCCAACAGGCGCGCGCCTGAAGTTCGAGACGCTCTTGGCCAAGCTGCCCAAGGGCGACGTGTTGGTGCGCTGCATCGAGGCGTGCCACGCCTTCGGCGAAAACCCCGGCTTCCTGCCGCGAGTGCTCGGCTGGTCGATGCTGCTCAGCTTGGCCTGCGTGCTGCAGATTGTCGCGCTTGGCCACGGGCTGGGCCTGCCGATGGGTGAACACTTCCGCGTGCTGCTGCTCATCGTGCCGGCGATCATTTGCATCAGCGCACTGCCCATCACGCCCAGCGGCATCGGCGTTCGCGAAAATCTTTACGTGTGGCTGCTATCGGCCACAGCGATCGGCATCGAGGCCAAGACGGCGTTGTCGCTCTCGCTGCTGGCGTTTGCCGGCAGCCTGCTGTGGAGCCTCATTGGCGGCGCAACGTACCTCGCCTTCCGCAGTCGCCACTCCCTCGACCAAATCGCCACCGACTAAAACCAGCGCTTAGCCAAGCGGTTATTTCTTGTCCCGTTTTTTGGCGAGTTCCTTGCGGAGCTTAAGCAGGGGGAGGGTGTTGATGACGTCGTTGGCGGTGAGCCAGCCTTTGCGGGCGATGCCGGTGCCTAGGCGCAAAAAACCGGCGTGCTCGTTGCGGTGGGCATCGGTGTTGATGACGCACTTGACGCCCTTGGCCTTGGCGTGTTGCCAGAGACGCCAATCAAGGTCGAATCGGTACGGGTTGGCATTGAGCTCGAGCCAGGTGCCGGTCGCGGCGCAGGCGTCGATGACGGCAAGCTGATCGATGGGGTAGGCTTCGCGGCGGAGCAGCAGCCGGCCGGTGAGGTGGGCGAGCATGTGGATGTTGGGATTCTCGGCGGCGGCGATGAGGCGGCCGGTGTTGTCGGCCTCGTTGCTGCCGGCGACGTGTAGGCTGGCAACAACGACGTCGAGCTCGGTGAGCAGGGCATCGTCGAAATCTAGCCTGGTTTTGAGGATGTCCACCTCGATGCCGCTGAGCAACCGGAAGTTGTTGCCGTCGGCCTCGAGTTGCTGGTTGACGCGGGCGACCTCGGCGATCTGTTTGCGGAGCCTCGACTCGTCGAGGCCGTTGGCCTGGAACGACGCACGCGAGTGGTCGGTGATCGCCCAGTATTCGCAGCCGAGCTCGCTCATGTAGTCCGCGATCTCCTCGAGCGACTCGGCGCCGTCGCTCCAGTTGGAATGGTTGTGCAACGAGCCCTTGAGATTGGTCCACTCGATGAGGCGCGGGATTTCGCCCGCCTCGCCGGCGTCGAACTCACCCTTGTCCTCGCGCAGCTCCGGCGGGATGTAGGCGAGGTTGAGCGCGGCGAAGATGTCCTCCTCGGTGTTGCAGTCGAGCAGCAGCTTGGGGTCGCGGGTTTCCTCGGTACTCTTAAACAGGCCGTATTCGTTGAGGCGCAGGCCACGGGCGATGGCGCGATGGCGCATGGCGATGTTGTGCTCCTTGCTGCCGGTGAAGTAGGCCTGTGCGAACGGGTACTCGGCGTCGCTCACGACCCGCAAATCGGCTTGGACACCGCCATCGAGGATCACGCTGGCCTTGGTGTCGCCCTTGGCCGAGACGGAGAGGATGTCCGCTTGGCCAGTGAAAAAGTCTATGATTGTCTCTGGATTTTTCGACGAAACGAGGAAGTCGATGTCGCGGACGATTTCCTTGTGGCGGCGCAGGCTGCCGGCGGTGCTGCAGCGGATGACGTCGGGGTGGGCGCGGAGCTGCTCGAGGATCGGATCAGCGAGGTTGAGGGCGGTGCTGATGTGATGGTGTGAGGCGTAGTTGCGGCGGAACTCGATGCCCTCGAGGATTTTCGACTCGGTCTTTTTGCCGAAGCCGGGCAACTCGGCGAGCTGGCTGTCTTTGCAGGCCTGCTCCAGGGCCTCGACCGTCTCGATGCCGAGTTTGCTGTAAACGGCCTTGACCTTTTTCGGCCCCAGGCCGGGGATGTTGAGCATGGCGATGAGGCCGTCAGGAATGGAGGCCTTGAGCTCGTCGTAGTAGGCCAGTTCGCCGGTGGTGGCCAGCTCGGTGATTTTCTCGGCCAAGGCCTTACCGATGCCCTTGATGCTGCCCAAGCGCTCCTCTGCGATCAGCGTGTCGAGCGGCTCGGCGAGACCCTCGAGCGTGCGCGCTCCATTTTGATAGGCGCGTGTCTTGAACGGATTCTCCCCCTTCAACTCGAGAAATATCCCGATCTCCCTGAGGATGTCCGCAACCTCGTCCTTCTGCACGAAGCCGAGTTAATCATCCGGAGCCGCGCTTGGCCAAGCGGAACCTCGCTTAGTTTACAGCTTGGGCTCCTGCCACTCGAGGCCAAGCGCCTGGCCAACGGCGGGGCAGGTGAGCTGGCCGTTGTGGGCGTTGATGCCGCCGACAAGTTCTGGCGCCTTTTCGCATGCCTCTCGGAGGCCGTGGTTGGCGAGCAGTTCGACGTAACGGTGCGTGACGTTGGTCAGCGCCTGGGTGGCGGTGCGCGCGTAGGCCGCCGGCATGTTGGCCACGCAGTAATGAGTCACGCCCTCCTCGACGAACACCGGGTCGTGATGAGTGGTCGGGCGCGAGGTCTCGGCGCAGCCTCCCTGGTCGATGGCGATGTCGACGAGCACGCTGCCGGGACGCATGCGGCGCAGCATGTCGCGGTGAATCAGCTTGGGCGCCTTGGCCCCGGGCACCAGCACCGCTCCAATCAACAGGTCCACGCGTGGTAATTGCTCGAGGATGTGCGCCTCGCTCGAGTACAGCGTGTTGGCGGTGTGGAGCGTGATGTCGAGAAAGCGCATCCGCTCGACATCCACCTCGAGGATGGTGACGTCGGCGTCCAGGCCGGTAGCCATGCGGGCGGCGTTGACGCCGGCCACGCCGCCGCCGAGCACCATCACGCGCCCCGGCAGCACGCCCGGCACGCCGCCGAGCAGGATGCCGGCCCCGCCGTAGTGGCGCGCCAGAAAGTAGCCGCCGACCAGCACGGACATGCGCCCGGCGATCTCGCTCATTGGCTCGAGCAGCGGCAGGCGGCCGTTGACATCGATCGTCTCGTAGGCGAGCGCGGTGATGCCGGAGCGGCAGACGGCCTCGGTGAGTTCACGGCTGGCGGCAAGGTGAAAGTAGGTGAACAGCACCTGACCGGGCCGCAGGAGGCCGTACTCCTCCGGCAACGGTTCCTTGACCTTCACCACCAGGTCGCCCTCGGCGAACAGGGCGGCATGGTCGTCGATCAATTTGGCGCCGACCTGCTCGTAATCGGCGTCGGGATACCCGGTGCCCTCGCCGGCGCCGCGCTCCACCAGCACGGTGTGGCCTTGCTGCACCAGTTGATAGGCGACGGAGGGGAGCAGCCCGACCCGGTATTCCTGTTTTTTGATCTCCTTGGGAATGGCAATTTTCATGAGGACTTTGGTTGCTTCGCCAACGTCGGGTGACTTAACATCTTTGGCATCGCTTGGCCAAGGCCGAAGCCGAAAGATTTGCCAAAAAAGCGCCGGTTTGCCTTTGACCCGCGCTTGGCCAAGCGATAAAAATATCGGTCCCAAGGAGTGGGTTCGTTCGCGGACTCCGCAGAGATGATCATGTTGTTACAAGCCGGGGCGCAGGCAGCGTCCTCGAACGAGCTCATTTACGTGTGGAGCGCGTCCACGCCGGCGGGCAAGACGATCATCGTCCTGCTCGGGGTGTTGTCGATTTTTGTCTGGTCGGTTATGTTGCAAAAGGCATTCCAGACCCGCCAGGCGCGCAAGCTCAACAAGCTCTTCGTCGACGAGTTCCACCAACACGAGGGCGTGCTCGTGATCCATGAGCGCAACATCCATGTGGAGGGCTGCCCGCTGTTCAACGTGTACGACAACGGTTGCAGGGATCTGCTTGGCCGGCTAAAGACCAACGGCACCGGGGGTGAGCTTGGCTCCGAACAATACGCGACGCTCAAGACAATGGAGCACGTCAAGCGCACGATCGAGAGCGACGTGGCGAGGGAATCGCTCAAGCTCGAGGGCGGGCTGATCCTGCTGGCGATCGCCGTGAGCGGCGCACCGTTCATCGGGCTGCTGGGAACGGTCTGGGGCGTGATGAGCACCTTTACCAACGTGGCGATGTTGCAGACCGCCAGCCTGCCGGTGATGGCGCCGGGTGTGGCGGCAGCGCTGGGTACGACGGTGGCCGGGCTGCTGGTGGCCATCCCCTCGATGGTCGGCTACAACTGGCTGGTGCACAACCTGCGGGTGTTCACGGTGGAACTGGACAACTTCGCGCAGGAACTGGCCTCCTGCATGGAAAACGAATTTCTCAAGGACGAATAACCGGCATGCCCTCCAAGAATCTGGTCCAGGGAGAAAAAGGGTTGCTCTGCCCGAAGTGCAGTCACCTGAATCCCGGCGGCCTGAAGCAGTGCGAGTACTGCAACTCGCAGCTGTTTGTTAAGTGCAAGAAATGCGGCGCCAAGGTGCAGCGGGTGATTTCCAAGTGCCCGGAGTGTCGCCACCGGATGCACAAAAGCCCGTTCCGGAAGCTCAAGCGCCGGATGTTTCGCCGGTCGAAGAAGCTCACGTTTGGCCAAACGGCGATCATGGTGATCGTGGCGTACGGCGCGTACAAGATGATCACGATGGCTGCTGGCAAATTTTAGTCGTCATGCGCCGGTTTTCACAACGCAACCCGCTGGTCACGCTGAGCGACCTAAACGTCACGCCGCTCATTGACCTGGCGTTTGTGCTGCTGATCATCTTCATGATCACCACGCCGCTGCTGGAGCACGGGCTCTCGCTGGATCTGCCCGGCGGCGGCCAGCCGGATCGGCCGCTGGACAAGAACGACATTCGCACCGTCGAGGTGGATCAGTCGGGCGGCTACATGCTCGGCGGCGAGTCGATGTCACTCGAGCAGATTGAACAAAAACTGGTTGCGGATCATCAAAGCAACCCGAATATTTTGGTGTACGTCCGGGCGGATCATCGCGGTACGTACGGCGCCGTGGCAGCGGTGCTGAACCGCTGCGAGGAGAACGGCATCACGCGGGTATCCCTGCGAACAGAGCCGGAATAGGCAAGGAGGTTGGAAAAATGGGCAGGTTAAAGCGCAATTGCGTGGTTGGATCAGTCGTGTTTCACGTGCTGCTCCTGGCGATGCTCGTGCTTGGCCCGATGCTCCTGGCCAAGCGCGAGGAGAAAATCCGGGTAATTGACCTCGTCCCGTCGGACATGATCGACAAACTGCTGGCCCCGGCCGCCCCGGTTGCGCCGCCGCCAGCCCCAGCCCCGCCCAAACCCATTCCGACCAAGCCCAAGCCGGAACCCAAGCCGGAACCCAAGCCGGAACCCAAAAAAATCCAACCCAAGCCGAAACCGCAACCCAAGCCGAAGCCAAAAAAAGTCACTCCAAAACCTAAGCCGAAGCCAAAACCCAAGCCGAAGATAAAGGTCAACCTAAGCTCGAATGTCCGGAAGCTGGATGCACGAAATGCAGAGGCGCAAAAGGAGGCCGCCAAGCGCGCACGCCAAGCCGAGGCCAAGCGCCGGGCTGCGCTCAACAATCTCGACACTAAGCTCTCCGGCCGAACGGCGGTCAACGTCCCGCTTGGCCGATATGCCTCTGCCAATTACGAGTCGCTCATCCGCCGCAAGTACATGGACGCCACGATTCATCCCGGCGCGATCAGCGGCGACCCGATCGTGAAGGTGCGCCTGGTTATTGCCCGCAGCGGCCGGGTTCTCTCGGCAAGCATCACGGGCCGGTCGGGAGTGTCCAGCTGGGATCGGGCCGTGCAGAAG
Organism: uncultured Verrucomicrobiota bacterium; assembly: GCA_913030945.1. GTDB lineage: Bacteria > Verrucomicrobiota > Verrucomicrobiia > Limisphaerales > UBA1096 > UBA1096. The sequence continues at coordinate 10,885 of CAJWEP010000015.1, read as the reverse complement.
GCGCTCGACCGCGTCAAGTTCATCAAGCCGTTCCCCGAATCGATGAAAGGATCGCAGCAGACCTTCAACCTGAATTTTAATTCGCGAAGTTTTTCATGAGTAAAGCAACCCCCAAACGACTCCCCGCCTTGGCCGGCCTGTTGTTGGCCGGCCTCGCGCTTGGCCAAGCGCAACGTTCGATCGATGTCGATGTGTTTGATGCCGGCAAGGTCAAGGCCATCCCGGTGACCCTCGAGGGCTTCACCGGCGAGACGCTGGCCCTGCTGAAGTTCGACTTGTTCGTGCAGGGCTTCGAGTTTGTGGACAAGGCCAAGGCGCAGTTCACCATCAAAGGCAGCCATGACGAGAGCGGCGTCAGCGGCGCGGTGTACGACCACGTGAAACGCGCGTTTATCCTGAACAAGCGTTATCGGGGGGGCGGCACGCGGTTGCTGGCGCACACGTTTGCCAACAACGTGGTCGAGACGATCACCGGTTCGCCCGGCATTGGCCTGACCCGGGTTGCCTTTCGGCAGTTTCACGGCCGGAACACCGAGATCCATGTCGCCGACTTTGACGGGCACAATGCCAAGCGCTTGACGCTCGACAACTCGATCGCCGCCGGGCCGGAATGGACGCCAAACAACAACACGCTCTACTACTACTCCTACCGGCGCCACAATCCGGACATTTATTCGCATAATCTCCAGACCGGTGTGCGCCGGACCGTGGCACGTTACTCCGGCTCGAACATCAGCCCGACGGTGTCGCCCGACGGCCGCCGCCTGGCGATGGTGCTCAGCAAGGCCGGCAGCCCCGACATCTGGGTTGGCAGCGCCAACGGCACCGGCCTGCGGCGGCTCACGACCACCAAGGAGGCCGAGTCCTCCCCCTGCTGGTCGCCGGATGGACGCTGGATTTGCTTTGCCTCCCGAGCCAGCGGCAGCACGAGGCTGTACAAAATCCCGGCTAATGGCGGGGCCATGTCGCGGATTCGCACGATTGGCGTCATGAATGCCACCGAGCCGGACTGGTCGCCCGATGGCAAGGCGATCGTTTTCACCACAATGCGGGGGGGCGGGGTGTTTGAGGTCTGCATCGTCCCGCCCGGCGGCGGAAATGTCGAGGTGTTGGCGACCGGGGAGGATCCCTCCTGGGCGCCCAACTCGCGCACGCTCATGTTCACCAGGCGGTCCGGCAGAAAACGGGTTTTATCGGTACTTGACGTGCCCACCAAACGAGTCAAGACTCTGCCGCGCAGCTTTCCGGGTAACTGTTCCCAGTCCGCTTGGACGAAGTAAAGTAGGCAATTAACCTCAAGACCATGACCTCATTGAAAAAAGTAGGATTGGTTCTGGCAGCCCTCATGGCAGCCACCTCGACCGGGTGTAAAACCAAGCCAAAAAACATCACCCCCATCCCGGGCGGAAATGCCAATGTGGCCGGCGCAGGCAGTCTTATTGGCCGCGATAATAGCGGCACACTCAACAACGGAGGCGATGTCGTCACGATCGATGAATCCGGCAACATTGGCCTGTCCGATCTCGACGAATTCGAGAACATGCTGATGGATCGTGATGCCCTGGCGGCCCAGACCGTTTACTTCGAGCTGGATCGCTCTGAAATCCACCCCGACGACCTGGGCAAGGTGGAGGCCGTGGCCGGTATCCTGGCCCAGGACGCGCAGAACAAGGTACTGATCGAGGGCCATTGCGACGAGCGCGGCACCGAGGAATACAACCGGGCGCTGGGCGAGCGCCGGGCGCTGAGCGTCCGCGACGCGCTGTCAGGCTTGGGAGTGAGCGCCGACCGGATTCGCACGATGAGCTTGGGCGAGGATCGCCCCGCCGACCCGGGTCTAGATGAAGCCGCCTATGCCCGCAACCGTCGCGGCGAATTTGTGCTGCTCAAGCCCAAGCCCGGAAACTAATTTTAAGGAGCCTGCGTTGCGGCTTGGAGTTGGCACTTTACATTCCCGGGAAACAGGCTAGATTACCGGACGTTTTTTAACGAACTATGACAACTTTTCATCAATTGGCGTTTGGCGGCTTGGGGCCTTGGGAAATCATCCTGATCCTCGCGGTCGTGCTGGTATTGTTCGGGGCCAAAAAACTGCCGGAGCTGGCCAAGGGCATGGGCCAGGGCATCAAGGAATTCAAGAAAGCCACGCGGGATGTCAACAGCGAGTTGGAGCGTGCGATGGACGATACTCCCACTTACACCCCTCCTCCCACTCCGCAGCTCGAGGAGCAAGCCCCCAGTGATGACTCCAAAAAGTCGGGCGACGAGTCGAAAAAAGACGCCTGATCCCTCCTGTTCCAAGTGACTTGGGTTTGAACGATGGCAAACGAACCCGACGGACCTCCCGAGCCGGATCAATCGTCCCCCGACAACAAAACGGAGCCACCCGAGACCTTCCCAGCTCAAGACGTCCCCGCCCGAAAAACTGCTCCTGAAACGGATGACGACTCAGGCCAAGCGGACGAGGGTGCACAAAACCCGCACGACGACGATCCCTCTCAGCACGATGACCCTTATCACCACGACTACGAACACGAGGATCACGACCCGTCCGACGCCCAACACGATGAACACCACCACCACGGGCATGAGAACCATCAGGAGGAAGACTACTTCGAGTCATCAGTAAGCACTCCCTTGCCGGTTCCGCGCAGCAGCGGTGGCTCCGATGGCGACGACACAATGCCGGAGCTCGACGAGGACGGCGAGGGGTTCGGCGGCCCAGTCAAGTCGTTCCTCGAACACATGGAGGACCTGCGCTGGGTGCTCATCCGCTGCATCGCTGCCCTGGGTGTCTCAATGGTCGCCTGCCTCGCCGGAGCGCCCTTGCTGGTCGAGACGCTCGCCCGGCCGCTCGGGGAGGCCAGGGAGTTCCTGACAAAAAACCGCAAGGAAAACCTGAGCGAAGAGGGCAAAAGCGAAATCCACGTCCGGCTCACAGAGGAGGAGGTCTTTCGTATACCGGTCGAAACCAATCTGCTAGCCGAGGCCTACCAACTGCTCGGCCTGACCAACAAAGCCACTTCATTCAACCTCACCCCGGCTGTGGAGGAGGGTAAACTTCAGTTGCTCCTTCAACCCAACACAAACGCCCTCGCTGCCACCGCCCAGGCCGCCCAGGCCGGACCGGAGCTCAAATCGATGGGGCCGCTCAGCGGCTTCATGGTCGCCCTTCAAATGGCCTTTTACGGCGGCATCATGGTTTCGTCGCCGTTCGTCTTGTATTTCCTCGGCCAGTTCATTTTCCCAGCCCTGCGGTTGAAGGAGAAAAAATACCTCCGGCGATCGGTGTTCATCGGAGGCTTCCTTTTTTTCTGCGGGGCGTCATTCTGCTATTTTCTGCTGATGAAAATTGCGCTGAGCACCTCGGCGCTATTTGCCAACTGGCTGCAATTCGGCGCCGACATCTGGCGGGCGGAGGATTACATTAACTTCGTCTGCAAGTTCATGCTTGGCATGGGTATCGCGTTTGAGCTGCCGGTCGTGATCCTGCTGCTCGTGCGAATCGGCGTCCTCGATTACAAGAAACTATCCAAATTCCGCATCTACTGGGTGGTCATCAACCTCGTGCTCGCCTCCGTGCTGACCCCTCCGGACGTGGTCACCCAGGTGCTCATGGCCCTACCGATGCAGCTTTTCTACGAGTGCAGCGTCTTCATCGCCTGGATTTGGTATCGGCGCGACCGGAAAAAAGAGGCCGCCGAGGCCGCAGCCAATCCGCCAAACTAACCGAAAAATAGCGCCAAAAGGCTTTACACCGGCAACCTTTCGACTACGCTGCCGGTCGCTTTTTGACTGATCCAATGAGATATTTTGCAAAAACAACCGCCGTTGCCGCCCTAGTTGCTCTCCTCTCGGTCGGCTGTGCCGGACCCGAAAACAAGCTCGGCCGCGGCCTCCGCAATTTCAGTGAGTTTACCCGTATGGGCGAATTCAGCCGTTCCGTCGAGCAAACCGCCCTCTGGGACGGCCCGCAGCATGCCTACACCACCGGTGTAATACGTGGTTTAAGCCGAACCGCTGCACGCACAGCGGTGGGCTTCGCGGAGATTGTCACCTTCCCGATCCCCACCCCGGACTACGAGCCGTGGCTGAAGGGAGCCACTGTCTATCCGGATCCCTCCATCGCCACGCTGGATTACCCGTGGGGAGGTCTGGTGATGCCGGACGACGCCCTGTTCCCGGCCAGCTACACACCCGGCCTGTGGGATGACGGCGTTTTTCACCCAAACACCGCCATCGGTTTCGGCGGCGGCGATGTGGCCCCGTTCTTTCCGGGCAGTCGCTTCAAGGTGTTTGACCACTGAGCCACTGTTCAGCAATTTCCTTGGCGCCAGCCCCACGGTTGGCGCCTTTTTTGTGTCGTGAAACTAAGCCGCCAATCGCACTGCAAAATCAACCTGCTGCTCAACGTAGTCGGACAGCGCGACGATGGCTTTCACGAGTTGGAGATGCTGATGCTGCCGGTGTCCATCTTTGACCGGCTTGACTTCGAGCTGGCTGGTGGCGGCATCGAACTGACCTGCAACCAACCCGGCATCCCCACCGACTCCGGCAACTTGGCCTGGCGCGCCGCCGAGTCGTTCGCAGCCAAGGCCGGAGTCGCGGGCGGCGTCCGAATTCACCTCGAGAAAACCATCCCCGCCGAGGGTGGACTCGGCGGCGGTAGCGGCAACGCGGCGGCAACCCTCCTCGCGCTCAACGAACTTCATGGCCAAGCGCTTGGCCAGGTGGAACTCCACGCACTCGCCGCCGAGTTGGGCAGCGACGTTCCGTTCTTTCTGCAAAGCCAGGCGGTGGTGGCCAGGGGCCGGGGCGAAGTGATTGAACCGATGGCTCCCCTCACCGCACTCGCCGGCAAGTCGCTGCTGCTCCTGCGGCCCGGCTTCGGTATCTCAACGCCCTGGGCGTACCAACGCTTGGCTAAGTTTCCTGAGGCAAAAACCCGTCCGCTTGGCCAAGCGGACGAACTGGCCAGGCGCCTGGCCAACGGCCTGCTGACCAAAGCCGCCGATGCGTTCTACAACTCACTTGAGGCGCCGGTGTTCGACAAGTTCCCGCTGCTAAAACTCATGAAACTCCACGCGCTGGCCAACGGCGCAGAGGCCGCGCTGATGTGCGGCAGCGGCTCGACAATCTTTGCAATCTGCCCGGATGTCGCAACGGGGCAGTCGCTTGGCCGAGCGATTGAGTCGGAGTTTGGCCGACAGTCGCTGGTGCGGGTGGTGCCGCTGCCCGGCGAGTTCACTACCGTTTCCGCGTAGCCTTGCGCCAAGCCTCGGGATCAAACCGGGGATTCATTTCCGTCGGCACCGGAGCATCGGTGGCCCTGCGCCACGCCTTGAGCATCGCGTGCAACCGGGCTGTTTTTTTCGGCTGCTGCTTGGCCAAGTTGCCCGTCTCTCCGATGTCGTTGACCAGGTTGTACAGTTCCAGTGTACCGTCGTCGAAATACTCGATCAGCTTCCAGTCGCCCATCCGCACCGCGCCGGCCGGCGTGGTGCGGAATGGCCCGTGCCGCCTGGTGGAGCCTTGCAAATAAGCCGGAAAGTGCCAGTACAACGCCGGCCGAAACAATCTGGCTTGGGCATCTTTCAGCAGGGGAACGAGGCTGGTGCCGTCGAGTTGCGCCTTGGCTGGGCGCTTGGTTTTCGTGGCCTCGAGCAGCGTGGGGTAGAGGTCGATGCCGATGACAGGCTCTTCGCAAACCGAGCCGGCCTTGGCCACGCCGGGCCAGCGAACCGCCATCGGCACGCGGATGCCTCCTTCGTACAGCATGCCTTTCGAGCCGCGCAGCGGTGCGTTGGATGTCGCACCGGCATGCCCACCGTTGTCCGAGTAAAACACCACAATCGTGTTGTCAGCCAGCTTAAGCCGGTCGAGCGTTTCGAGCACTGTGCCGACGCTGTCGTCCATGCTCTCGATCATCGCGGCATATTTGGCGTTGGTCTGCTGATCAACCGTCGGCTTCTTTTGGTACTTCGACGTCAGTTCAGGCTTGGCCTGAATCGGCGTGTGCACGGCATAGTGGGTAAGGTAGAGAAAAAACGGCTTGTCCTTGTGCGCCTCGATGAACTTGGCCGCCTCGCTGCCGAGTCGATCGGTCAGGTACTCTCCCTTTTGCTTGTTCACCAGGTTGGGATACTTGTACGGGCTGTGATAACCGCCGCCGCTCGGACTTCCCCATTCGCGGCCGGCGATGTTGATGTCGAAACCCTGTGTCGTCGGGTCCTTGCCAAGATGCCACTTGCCCATCATCGCAGTGGTATAGCCACCCATCTTCAGCGCCTCAGCCATGGTGACAAATTCATCCGCCAACACTGTTGTGTTTTTTGTCGGGATAATCTTGCGTAGCGAGGCTTTGCCGCGATCGGAGTTGGCCACGGTGTAAATGCCATGCCGCGGCGAGTACAGGCCACTCATCAGACAGGCACGGCTTGGTGCGCAGTTCGGACCGTTGGAATAGGCGCTGCGAAAGATCATCCCCTCGCGGGCAATGCGATCGGCATTGGGTGTCTCATAAAACTTGGTGCCGTTAAAGCCGACATCGCGCCAACCGTAATCGTCGATGTAAATCAGCACGATATTGGGCTTGGCCAAGGCGGACGATAACACGGCAAACACCAGGCCAAGCGCGGCAAAAAGCAATCTGCAAACCCGGTTCATCTGCCACGCAACCTATCCCAGAGGCCAGGCGCCGTCAGCGCAAAACACCATTTGGTCAAGCGCGACTACAGCCAGCCCTTGAAGATCAGCGCGGGGAGGGTGCGCCATTTCATGCGGCGGACCTTTTTTTGTGACGCGCCGAGGTAGCGGGGGCGCCCATCCACTGGCATTCCGTCCGGGCCGATGCGTACGCCTTTCTTTTTTATCCGCTCCTGAATCGAGCGCAGCAGCTCGGCAGCCATCGCCTCTGAGTGGTACTCAATGGCGACTTCAGTGTTCAATCGCGCGGAGCGTGGATCGATGTTGAACGAACCGACCATGCCGATGCCAGCCCGCTCCAAAACCATGCTCTTGGCATGCAGTGTCTCTATCCCCTCGCGGCCCGGTTCGCCGGCCAACTCGATGATCTCCAGCCCAAGGGCGAGGTAATCCTCCTTCTCCCTCTGGTAAACTGTCTGGACGAGGAGGTTGTCGGTCGAGTCGAGGGAGTTGGTGAAAATAATCACCCGGACACCGCGCCGAATGGCGTCGCCCAGAACGGCCCGGGCCTTCTTCGTCAGAATGAGATACGGTGACTCGATCCAGATGGTCTCGCCCGGCTCGGCCCTGTTCACCAGCGCGGCGATATGGTGTCCGGTGTGCTGGCCGCGTGTTTTCCTGCCGCCAGGATCGGCTAAAAACCGGATTTCATCCACCGGCCGCAGGCGCTGGTTCCAGTCAATGCGACTTGGTAATTGCACCACTTTTGGTTGCGACTGAAACTCCGCCCATGTCCGGTCGAGTGACGCCTTGGCCGCATCGATGTCGCGCCGCAGGACCGCCCGGTGCACCGCCGGGACAGGACGGCGGCGGCTGGCCGTGAGGGGTCTCGGCACGCCGCCGGGCCGGATGAGACCGCAGTATTTGCCAACGCGAATCGGCTTCACCTTCGACCCGTTCCAGAGCGTCATGAAGTGCGCGTTCGCCTCTGCCGCAGTCTCTCCCTCGACGAGGAGGTCACGGTCGATCCGGTTGCGATACGCCGTGTCGCCCTCCTTCCCGAAACGGCTCAGGCCGAAGTAGGAGTCGTCGATGTTGCGCCCACCAGCGATCAGCAAGTTTCCGTCCGCGATGAAAAGTTTGTCGTGCAACCGACGGTTGAACCGAAACGGCTTCAGCGGATCGAACGGGTGAAACACGCGGATCTCCACGCCTTCCCGGATCAGGTGCGCGCACAGCGACTTGGGAATCCGGTGAAACAGGGCGTCGACCAACAGGCGCACCTTCACGCCGCGCCGCGCCGTTTCACGCAGCAGCGCGAAACCGCGCATCGTAATGACATCCTCCTCCCCGCCGACGTAAAAGTAGGAGATATTCAGTTCACGTTGAGCCTTGATGGCGAGATCGTACCGGGATTGCGCGGCGTCCACCGGGCCGCTTAGCAGGCAGACACGGTCGGCCCTTGCCAGCGGGAGGGCAACCATCAGCAGGACGGCGTGTGCGAGCAGACGCTTGGACAGGCGATTCATCGATCACGGCTGTGTAACCGCGGACGCTCCCGGTGGCAACAATATCTGCTTAGTCCAGTGCATGGCTTGTGGCTTGACAGTTTCAGTGCCGGACATAGGTTTTCCCTTCCTAGCCAAACATTTTGCACATGAAAACAATTATACACATCTCTCGTTGTATCCGTTCGACCAGCCGCTTGGCCAAGACGGCAGGTTTGAGTCTCGGCTTGGCCATGGCGGCCAACGTCATCGCCGATCCGGCCAAGATCACCTCCCAGCCAAGCGATCTCTCGGCGGAAGAGGGCACGGTGGTCAGCCTCTCGGCTGAGGTGTCCGGCAGCCCCAACACCTATCGCTGGTACCGCGCCAAGGGTGGCGGAGGTGCGCTAAGGTTTGCTGGCGGCAACCAGTACGTCTCGGTGCCGATCGATGTGCCGGAGACGGAATACACAGCAGAATTTTGGTTTCGCACCGAGGATCCCAACGCCGGCCTGTACTGCGTGGTGGATGCCAATCTTGGTGGAGGCGGTCATGACCGGCATCTGCACCTGACCGGGGGCAACATCCGCGTTCGGACTTGGAACGGCGGTGTGGAGGTATCCGATGGACTGAACCTGGCCGACGGAAAGTGGCATCACATTGCTCATGTCGTCAGCTACGACCTTGGCGGGCAGTTCGTCTATGTGGACGGCGAACTGGTGATCGAAGGAATCAAGGACATGTCCGACTTCGACTGGCAGTTGCACATCAACATCGGTTTCTCCAACGACGCCGCCAGCCAGTATCTCAACGGACAGATCGATGAGCTTCGCATTTGGGATTACGCACTCGAGCAGGAGGAAATCCAGGAACGGATGAACAAGCCACTCAACGGCGACGAGGATTGGCTGCTTGCCTATTACAACTTTGACCAAACAGAGGGGGACACGTTGACCGACATGAGTGGCAACGAGTACGACGGCACGCTGATGAATTTTGCCGAGAGCGGCTGGGGCGCCTCGGCGGCCCGGCTCGGTGTAGAGTCGGCCATGAACGACGGCGGCGGCATCACGGGTACCGACTCGACCGAATTAAAGTTTGCCAGCTTGGCCAAGAGCGACGAAGACACATACCACCTTCGCGTGAGCAACCCTGCCGGCGACGTCGCGAGCAACAAGGTCAAGCTGACGGTCACCGCCGAGACGATTCCGCCGGCCCTGTTGTCCCACGGCGCACTGGTAACTGAGGATGAGTACACAGAGGTCGCCGTACGCTTTGATGAGCCATTGAACCCGGACACAGCGGGCGATGCAGGCAACTACTCGATCGCCGGGGCCGACGTGTTGGATGTGATTGTACAGGACAGCGGCGACGGGGTGTTGCTTGATGTCGAGGGCCTGGACGTTGGAGACTACCAACTCAACGTCTCGGGGGTGACGGATCTTGCCGGGAACAAGATGGCTCCCTCCAAGACCCCGGGAGGCTTCATCTCTCTGCAGGTGTTGAACATCGGCGATGTCGACCCCACTGGTGTGGCGCACAATTTCGGCGACGAAATCGAGGTAATCGCCGGGGGGTTTGACATTTGGTCCAACGCCGATGACTTCACGTTCTTGTTTGAGGAAAAAACCGGCGACTTTGACATGGCGGTGCAGGTGCCCAAGATCGACAATCCGGGCGGCTCGTGGGCGCGCAATGGCCTAATGGTCCGCGAGACACTGGATGACATCAGTAAAATGCTCGGCGCTTTCGTCACCCCGCCCAGCGGCGCGTCGAATCAGGGCTACTTCGCCCTTGAGCGGCGCGAGGAGTCAATTAACCCGCAATGGTGGAACAATAACGGTACCCCGGGCAGCCCAGTACTGGCGGGAGTGATCAATTACAACACCGACACCGTGCCCGGTCTGCCCAATCTGTGGATTCGGATGAAACGGTCCGGCAACCGGTTCACCGCATTCCGCAGTGCCAACGGACTGGACTGGATCGAGATGGGAGTGACGAATCTCGAATTCTCTGAAACTGTGTATTTTGGCATCAGTCAGGCCCAGCATTCGGGCACGAAGGGCTACGCCGCGTACACGAATTACGGTCCATTTTTCTACACCGGCACGGAGATCGCCATCACCGAGTCGCCGCAAAGCGCCATCGGCACGCTTGGCTGGGATCACACGTTTGAGGTCGACTACACAGCGACCACCGCGGGCAAGCCGCTCGCCGTGGGGGAGCTGACCTTTCAATGGCTCAAGAATGGCCATGCGATAGAAGGAGCCAACGACCCGACCTACACCACACCGGGCGTATTGACAACGAACGATGACGGGAGCCGCTACTCAGTAACCGTCAGCATGGGTGATTTGGCCGTGACCTCCGGCGAGGCGGTGTTATCCGTGGCCAAGGACAGCACTCCTCCTGAGGTGGCCTCTGCCAGCGCCACCAAGCCAATCGTTTCCGCCGGCGGCGGTGGGGCTGCTCTCAGGTTTAATGGTAGTCCACCGGGTAACTATGTTTCCGTTGAGGCCGATATCCCGGAGACAGACTATACTGTCGAGTTCTGGTTCCGCACCGAAGATCCCAACGCCGGCCTGTACTGCGTGGTAGATCAAAATCTTGGGGCAGGTGGCCACGATCGACATCTACACCTGGTCGGCGGAAATATCCGGGTGAGGACCTGGTCTGGGGATGGTATTGCAGTATCCAGCGGGTTGAACCTGGCCGATGGTCAATGGCATCACCTGGCTCATGTGCTGGGTGCG
>CAJWEP010000014.1 GCA_913030945.1 uncultured Verrucomicrobiota bacterium | reverse complement strand
GGAAGGTGAACCGGCCCTTGTCGTCGAAGCCCGCATCGCTGAGATCCGGCAGGATGTAGTCGCGGCTGAAGTTTGCGGTAATGGTCTTGTGCGCGTCCATCGTGACGGTGATCGTCTCATCGCTGCTCGTCGCGTCGCCGCTCCAGTGCATCCATGAGTAACCGGTTGCCGGCGTGGCGGACAACGTCACCTTGCTACCGGCGAGGAATGCCGACTTCTTTGGGTCAACATCGATGCCGCCACGACCCTCAAGGGCCAGGTCGAGCTTGTAATAAATGTCGAGCCGCGCCGGCTCGCTGATGGCCTTGCCGAAGCCGTTGCTTACCAGTACCGAGTAGCGGCCGGCGTTGGCGAGCGTCACCACTGGAATCTGGATCGCCGACGCCGTCTCCCCGGCGATCGGCTTGCCGTCGAACAGCCACTGGTAGGTGAACGGCTCCCCGACAGCCTTGACAATAAAACCAACCTTGCCACCGGACAACACCTGCGCGTCCACCGGCTGCGAGGTAACCTGCGGCAACGTTGGGTCGTGGCTCCAGTTCAACGCGCTTGGTGCGGTGACAATGAATGCTTGGCCAAGCGCCACCACCGGCTCGGCAGGTGACCATGCGCCGTTCGAGGCCGTGTACGCGTCATAGTTGCCGGTGCCGTTGTTGAGCAAGTTGACGGTCAGCCCCTCGGCCAGCGGCAGGCCAAGCCGGCTGCTCAGCAACCCGCCCTTGGCCAAGGTCGACGACACGACCGAGTCGCCCGCTGGGATGGACAATGTTGTCTTCTTCCACGGCGTGAAACCGGTGAGCAACACGCTGAAAGCGTCGCCTTTATTGTCGAGCACCGCGCCCTCGCCCGGGGCGAGTGTCATGCCCGGCTGGCTCCACGCGTCAGTGAATGTGTTGGTCTCCCACTTGCCGGTGTCCGGGCTGAATTTGGCCAGTGTGCTACCGCTAGGGACATCCGGTAGAATGTCGGTAACACGATTGTCGCCGTTGGCCAACGGGTTGGAAATCAATGATTTGCCCGATGGCAGCGTTAGTGTCACATAACCAATTGCACGCGCCGCGTAGCCGGTATCCTCCTCCCAAGTGCGGATGAACAAATTGTTAATGCCCTCCGGCCGGTTGAACGGAGTGCGCATTTCGCCCGAGGCACTGCTATCGCTGGTGAGCTCCTTCCAGTTGAGCAAATCCAGCGAGTAGTCGGAAGTCAATTTTTTGCCAGGTCGGCCGACCTGCACCCACTCGAGCTGCCCGGCGGTGTTGATCTTCACACTGCGATACTCCGGCGGCACAACATCGCGGGTGAACGAGCCGGTGATCTCCTTGTTGGCGTCCATCGTCACCGCCAACGGGTTGGCTGCGCCACTGGCCGCGCCGCTCCAACCGCTGAAGACATAGTTCTTTTTCGGGATGGCATTGAGCACGACTCGGGTTTTGTTCGGGTAAGTCTCAAGCTCCGGCGTGTGGTTGACCGAGCCATGCCCCGCGCCGGCGACGTCCAGCGTGTAGTGCACCTCGAGACTGGCAATGTCGCTGAGGATGTTGCCGAACGAATTTTTAATATACACCGAGTAGTCGCCGGCGTTGGCCTGCTGCACACCGGCCAGTTCAAGCGTCGCCGCGTTGGCGCCGGCGATGTTCAACCCATTGAACCGCCACTGGTACTCGAGCGGCGTGCCGGTAGCCTCGACACTGAAGCCGACCGACTGACCGGCGATGCGCATCGCCCCGACCGGCTGCGTGACGATCTTCGGCGTGCCCTGCGAGTTGAGGTTAATGTCGCGATCCCAACTGGCCGCCGCGTTAGCCGTTACGCGGAAGCCCTGCGCGGCCGCCAGGCTTGGTTCGCCAGTGCTCCATGCGCCGCCGGAGAAGGTCGAAGTCGTCCAGTCGCCGGTGGCGTTGTCGAGCAGGCTCACCTGCAGCCCGTTTGCCGTCGGAAAACCAAAGTTCGTGACCAAGTCGCCGGCAATCGGCAGCGTGGCGGCGTGGTACGACACACCGCTTGGCAACGGCGACGAGAGACTGCCCTGCACGACGACACCGGTGAATTGCAACGTCAGCGCGGCACCGGTTTGGTTGTCGAACATCGCCGCTTGGCCCGGCGCAACAACGAGGCCGGCATCGCTCCATGCGTCGCCGAACGTGCTCGCCTTCCACGAGCCGGAACCGCTGTCCCACGTCGAAACCGTCAGCTTGATCGGGCCATCGGGGAGAAGCGTGGCCAGGGTGTTGTCGCCCTTTGCCAAGGGGTTGGACAGCAATGAGCTGCCGGTGGGCAAATCAAGCAGCTGGTAGCCAACGATATTGTCCGAATAGCCCTTGCCCGTGACGAGTACCCGGAAGTACATGCCTTTCGCGCCGATCGGCGGTATTACGGGTACATACAGTTCGCCAGGATTGGTCTGGGTGCTATGATCCATCCAATCTTCAAGATTGAAAGTGTACTGGATCATACAACCTGCACCTGGCTCGCTTACAATCGTAAATTGAAAGTTGCCGTCCGACCGGAAATGCGAGTCCTTGAGCGTTGGCATGATGTAGTCACGCGAAAAATCAGCGGTCACCGTTAGGTGCTTGTCGACGGTGACGGTGGTTTGCGCGGTGTCGCCGCTGGCGTCGCCGCCCCAGCTCGCGAACGAGTAGCCCTCCTCCGGCACGCCGGTGAAGGTGACTTGCGTTCCGGGCGCATAATGATCCTGCAACGGGTCGAGCACGATGCGCCCCGCGCCGGTGGTATCGCGGTTGATGATGTAATGCACCGCCACGCTCGCCGGCAGGCTGGTGGCCGCGCCGAAACGGTTGGTGAGCTCGACCGTGTACTGGCCGGCATTGGCCTCGGTGGCCGCCTCGAACGCGAGCGCGCTGCGGGTGGCGCCGTCGATTGCCGCGCCGTTCAAGTACCACTGGTAGTATAGCGGATCACCCTTGCCGCGCACGGACAACCCAAGCCACGAGCCGCTGGTGACGACCTGATCCTCCGGCTGCGTCGTCACCTCGGGCAGGACAATCTCGTTGTACGCGACCGACTGCTGCCACTCGAACGCCGCGCCGGAGATGACGCGGAACGCTTGGCCAAGCGCGATGATCGGCTCGCTCGGCTGCCACGTGTCTGCGGCGAAAGTGTAAGTGACGTATGAGCTGGACTCGTTGTCGAACAACTGCACCTGCAGGCCGTCGGCCGTTGGCAGGCCAAGCGCGGTCGTGACGCCGCCGTCGATCGGCGTCATCGCGCTGCGAAATGCCGCTGTGGCCGGGACGGCCGAGGCCAGGTCACCCTGGAGCGCCACGCCAAAGTACTCAACCGAAACCTGCCCCTCGCCGGCGTTGTCGAGCATGGCTCCCTCGCCGGGCTTGAGTGCCATCGCCGGGTCACCCCAGGCGCCGCCCTCGAACACGTTCACCACCAACTCGCCGGTCGCCTCGTCGAGCTTGGTCAGGCTGCTTCCCTCCGGCAGGGAGGCAAACAGGTTGGCCACCGTGTTGCCGTCCTCGCGGTCGAGCGGGTTGGCGATGAGCGACTTGCCCTTGGGATATGTCACCCGCACGAAGCCGATGGCATTTTTCGAGTATTTCTCCGTCTTGAGCAGCGCGCGTACAAAGAGCTTGTTGAGCCCTTCCTGACGGTTGACGGACTTGCTGTTCTGACCGGAGGCGTTGAACATCTCGTCCGCTTTGCCGCCCTTGGTCAGCAGCTTCCAGTTCCGCAGGTCACCCGAGTACTCGAACGCATTGGTCGTCCAGCGATGCCCGCTCACCTGAAAGCCAAGCTGCGACTCGGTGAGGTTGACGTTGAAAAATTCCGGCTCGTCAAAGATCAGCCACTCGAGCGCCGTCGGCTCGGAGCTGGCCTCTCCGATGGCGGTGCGGATGTTGACCGAGTAGGTGCCCTCGGTGTCCGGCGTCATCACGCCCAGGTCGACCGTGGCGGCGGTGGCGCCGTCGATCGCCTCGCCGTTGAAACTCCATTGGTAACCGAACGGCCCGGAGCCCTGCGGCTCGACCCGCAGCACAACGTTGGTGTGGATGCCGATGACCGTCTCGACCGGCGTCGGTGCGGTCGTCATGGTGACGTTTGCGCCGCTAATGAGCTTGGCGTTTTCCGGCACGCCAATCGTCGGCAGGATGGCGTCGAGAACGGCTGTTTTGCTGCGCGTGTACCCAACTCCATTGCGGATCACCACCTCATAGCGGCCCATGTGTTCCGGCTGAAAAGATTCGATCGTGTAGGTCTCCGCCGTTGCCCCGGCGATGTCCTTTTTTTCGAACCGCCACTGGTAGGTGAACGGCGCGGCCCCCTTGACCTGCGCCGTCTGTGTGACTGTTGAGCCGAACTGCATGATGGTCTGGTCAACCGGCTGCTGCGTGACCACCGGCGGATCGTCCGGCTGAAACGCCATGAACCCCCACCACGTGCCCCACCGATCGCGCTTGTCGTCCGGGATGTTTTCCTGCTCGGTGTTTCGCGTCTCGGCATACATCTGGATGGTCCACATGTCTGTGTCGTTGTTGGGATCGACCTGCGCAGCGCTGTAATCGCCCCAGCTGTTGCGGCCGTCAGCACGCAGTTTCACATAAGGGGCAACACCGGACTTGAACAGGACCGGCTTGCTCATATAGCCCAGCGGATCGGACGCCTTGCGATAGGAAAAATAGGCGCTGGCATAGGTCTCCTTGGAGAAGCCGGAGTAGCCGATCAGCACATCGCCGTTTTTGTTCACCGCCACGCTGGGGAAGGTGTAATGCTTGACGGCATTGATGTCCTGGATGTAGCCGCGCTGGATGATCGTCGCGTTGGTCTCGAGGTTCCACCACTGGACCGCGGTACGGTCGACGTTCTCCATGCCTTCCGGCAGAAAGACGTGATGCGCGGCCCACAGCTTGCCGTTGCGCTTGGCCAGGGCATGCATGCGCGAGTCATTGGCGAAGATGCTTTTAGGGGCCGTCTTTTGCGGTGAGATGTTTGTCTTGCCGATGGAAAACTCCCACGCCGTGATGCCGTCCAGTGTCGTGCGGGCGTATTTGGGCGTATAGTGCTCCTGGCCCACTCTCCCGGACAAAGCACTGATCCGCAGCGCCCGCGTGCTCTGCTCGGTGATGAATAGAAGGTTGGTGTCATTAGCGTCGTAGGTCGTCGCCGGCACGACGGTGAAAAAACCGGGATCGTCAAACTGCGTGTAATAGGCCCGGCCACCCCGGATGTAGTCCGGCTTGTGAAACGCATAGATGCGCGAACCGACAAACTCCTTTTCGCCCGGCACGTCGGTGCCCTTGTACAGGTTCACCGAGGCCGCCAGCCATTTCTTGTTGTAGCCAACGTTGGGATAATCGGCGTACAGGTAGTTCTCAGGCGCCGCCTCCGGGTGAACACGGATCGAGGCCATGTCCCACTCACCGGTGGGGTCGCTCGTCTGCGACAGGGCGATCAATACCGCTGACTTGGTGGTGTTCACATCGGCGATGGTGAAGACCACCCAACGCTTGGCCAAGTGGTCGTAAACCACCTTCGGGTCGAAAACAAAACCGTGGCTGAAGCCGGCCCAAAAGTCGCCGAGGCCCACTTTGCTGAGCAGTTCGCCCTCGCGGGTCTGGATGGCGACCTCGGTGTTGAGTGCCACCACTAGGTGCTCGGGGCCAACCGCACCGTGCGTGTCCGCCGGGTTGGCCGTGTGGTTGTCGACCACCGCCAAAAAGTCGTCCTGCACGCGCGGCACGTCGCCGCCCAACAGCCTCAGGCCTTTTGGCCTTGGCTTGGTCGCGCCGCCCGGCGCACCCATTTTTTGGATACTCAACAAACGGTGCCGCCGAACGGTCTCGTCCGGCTCGGGATTGGCCGCAGCCACCCGCCCGGCCAAGGCGGTGAAATTCATGGTGAGGGTGCGAATCTCCGGATAGTCGTCGCCCAGTGTGCTCGGCCTGGTGTCGAACCGCTCCGGCTCGGCGGCTTCAAGCCCGGGCGGCAACGGAGGCAACGGAGCAACCCCGACCAAGTCATCGCTTGGCATCACGCCCGAGGCGTCCTCCCCGGTGATCCACCTTGCGTAGCCCGGCAGCAGGTCGCCGAGGCCGGACTCGAGCTCGCGCTTGGCCAAGCCGACGGCCAGCGGCGCCATCCGGTCGCCATCGTTCGTGAACACATCGACCGCCCCGCCGTCCCCCTGGCCAAGCGTCGTTTGCGACTCGACCAGCATGTCGAGGTCGCCGTCGCCGTCGAGGTCGGAGAGCGTGATGGGCGGCGTCTCGCGTGGAGCAGGCGCTTCAGCAGGCCCGCTCGCCCAAGTGACGGCAACAGCCATCCCGGCGGTGATGCAAACGGGGACAAAAAGAACCTTCCAGCGACGGGCCAGATGCCTGGCCTCGCAAATGAGGGAAGTCATGGTTGGGTTGCGTTGATGATTATCGGGTTTCAATGGACGGTAACAAGCCGCGATTATGGCCCCCCGACATCGGTCGAGTCAATGCCTTGCGCCCCCCACAAACCGCCCTATACTGCCGCCCGTGCTGGATATCAGACTGTTTCGGGACAACGCCGACCACGTCCGCGAACGGCTCGCCACGCGCGGGGAGGAATTTGCCGCCAAGGTGGACGACGTCGTGCGGCTTGACGCCGAGCGCCGTGAAGCCATCACCGCCGTCGAGAATCTCAAGGCCCGGCGCAACGCCGCCTCGAAGGAAATTGGCGCGCTCATGGGCCAGAAAAAAGCCGACGAGGCCGAGGCCAAAAAAACCGAGGTGCGCGACATCGGTGACCAGATTTCCGCGCTGGACAGCCAAGCCGCCCAGGCCGACACCGAGCTGCGCGACATTCTGCTGCGCCTGCCCAACCTCCCGCACACCGGCGTCCCGGCCGGTGCCAGCGAGGAGGACAACGTGGAACTTCGCCATTGGGGCGAGAAGCCGGACTTCGATTTCGAACCGAAGCCGCACACCGAGCTTTGCGAAAGCCTCGGTCTGGTGGACTTCGCGCGCGGCGCCAAGCTCGCCGGCAGCGGCTTCCTGCTTTACAGCGGCTGGGGCGCACGGCTCGAGCGGGCGCTGATCCAGTACCTGCTTGACCTGCACGTGCACGAGCACGGCTACACCGAGATATCGCCGCCCTTCATGGTCGGCTACGACTGCATGATCGGCGTCGGCCAATTCCCCAAGTTCGAGGACCAAGCCTACATGGTGCAGGAGGGACTCGACGAGGAGAGCCGCGGCAAACTTTACCTCGTCCCCACCGCCGAGGCGCCGGTCGCCAACATCCACCGCGAAGAGCTGCTCCAGGCCGGCGAACTGCCGAAAAATTACTGCGCCTACAGCCCGTGTTTCCGCGCCGAGGCCGGCGCGGCCGGGGTCGGCACGCGCGGCATGATCCGCGTGCACCAGTTCGACAAGGTCGAGTTGATCAAGATCGTCGAGCCGGAGAGCAGCTACGACGAACTCGACACGATACTCGGCCACGCCGAGAAGGTGCTGCAGTCGCTCAACCTCCACTACCGCATCCTGCAACTCTGCACCGCCGACATGAGCTTCGGCAGCGCGACCACCTACGACATCGAGGTCTGGGCGCCTGGCCAGGGCGATTACCTCGAGGTGTCCAGCTGCTCCAACTGCGAGGATTACCAGGCCCGCCGGATGAATCTGCGCTACAAGGATGCTGACGGCAAAAACCGCCATCCGCACATCCTCAACGGCAGCGGCACGGCGCTGGCGCGGCTGTTCGTCGCGCTCATCGAGACCGGCCAGCAGCCGGACGGCAGCATCGCCATCCCGGAGCCGATTCAGCCATACCTGCGAACCGAAAGCATTCCGACGAACTGACTGCTTGCCGTGTAGCAGCCGCGATGAAAATCCTCCACGCCAGCAGCGAGGTGTTCCCATATTCCAAGACGGGCGGGCTGGCAGATGCCACGGCGGCGCTGGCCAGGGCGCAGGCCGCGGCCGGGCACTCCGTCACGCTCGTCACGCCGTTGTACCGCGGCATCCGCGATACGTTCCCCGGCCTCGAGCCGCTTGGTCAAGCGGAGCTGCCGGCCAAGGTTTGGCGGCTCGATCCGGAGCCGAACCTGACCGTGCTGTTTATTGACGAACCGGAGTGGTTCGATCGCGACGGCCTTTACGGTCACGTCGATGACGCCGAGCGGTTCATCTTTTTTTCAAAATGCGTCGTCCGCTTGGCCAAGCACGTGGAGATCGTCCACGCGCACGACTGGCAGAGCGGACTCGTCATGCCGCTACTCGCGAACGAACCAGTCGGCAAGATTTTCACCATCCACAACGCCGCCTACCAAGGCCGCTTCCCCGCCGACAAGTTCGCGCTGACCGGGCTGCCCGACGCGTACTTCGACTCGCGGCAGCTTGAGTTTCACGGCGACATGAACCTCCTCAAGGGCGGTGTCGTGTCCGCCGACCTCGTCACCACCGTGAGCCCGCGCTACGCGCGCGAACTGCTGACGGGGGAATACGGCTGCGGCCTCGAGGGCGTGTTCCAGTCCAGGGACGACGCGCTGAGCGGCGTGCTCAACGGCGTCGACTACACTGAATGGAACACGATGGACAACCCGCACCTCGCAGCCGCCTACTCCGCCGACTCGCCCGGTGGTAAGGCCGCCAACAAGCGGGCGCTGCAACACGAGCTCGGCCTGCCGCTGCTCGACAACGCGCCGCTGTTCGGCAACATCAGCCGGTTCACCGACCAGAAGGGGATCGACATTCTGCTTGGCGCGCTTAAGGAGCAACTCGACGGCGGGGCGGTGTTTCAGTTTGCCGGCCTGGGCAGCGGTGATCCGTCGCTTGAACAGGCGATGAGCCGCTTGGCCAAGCGGCATCCCGAGCAGGTCGCCGTGAAGATCGGCTATGACACCGGCTTGGCCCACCGTATCGAAGCCGGGAGTGATTTTTATGTGATGCCTTCGCGCTTCGAGCCGTGCGGCCTCAACCAGCTCTACAGCCTGCGGTACGGCTCAGTGCCGGTCGTGCGCACCACCGGCGGGCTGGACGACTCGGTGATTGATCTTGGCCAAGGGGAGGACACAGCGACCGGCATCAAGTTTGGCGACTGCTCGGCGGCGGCACTTGGCCAGGCGCTTGGCCAGGCGCTGGACTTGTTCGCCGAGCCCAAGCGCCTGGCCAGGGTGCGCGACAACGGCATGCGGGCCGACTTTTCGTGGAGGCAAACCACGGCCCAATACGACAGGCTATACGCCAAAATCAAAAAACCGGCTGCGTGACACAGCCGGCTTTGGGAAATTCATGATGGATCGGTTGATCAGAAAGGTGGCTTGGACTTCATATTGCGAGCCCGGACCTCATTGCCTTTTTCTTGCTTCATGAGCTTTTTTTCCACCTGTCTCAGTCTCGCTTCGTTTTCGGCCTTGAATTCCGCCTCAGCCTCCCGGATGCCGGGAAGCCGTTGACGTTCCTGTGAAACGATGAGGGCGGCATCTTCGGGCGACTTGAGAATGGTCGGCCGGATCAGGACAAGCAGTTCCGAGCGCTTGTTCATGCTGGACTGATTCTTGAACA
Organism: uncultured Verrucomicrobiota bacterium; assembly: GCA_913030945.1. Lineage (GTDB taxonomy): Bacteria > Verrucomicrobiota > Verrucomicrobiia > Limisphaerales > UBA1096 > UBA1096. The sequence continues at coordinate 19,533 of CAJWEP010000014.1, read as the reverse complement.
GATTGCCCAGCAACGGGATGTCCTTGAGAAACGGAACTCCAGATTCGGTTCCAGTCTTTGAATTCCGAATGAAGCCTCCCAGAAGAATCGTGTCCCCATCCTTAACCGAGATGGTGGAAGCAGCCTCGCGCTCCGTGGTTTGCGGCGCCTTCATGCCGGTGCTACCCTGCTGTCCGCCACCCATGTCAATGAAGCCGTCCAGTTCGGAAATGGTTTGTTGAATCTCCATGACAACCAAGTCATCGGGAGTGATGTACGGCGTCACATCCAGGGTGATACCCACATTGAGAAATTGAGTATAACCACCACCACCATAACCACCACCGTAGCCACCATAACCACCATAACCACCACCGTAGCCACCGTAACCGCTACTCCCCTGATAAGGGACCTGCTCTCCGTTGAAGAATGTCGCCGGAACGGCGTGACTGGTCTGCACGCGCGGGGTTTGCAGCACCTTGGCCGAGCTGTTGTTGGCGAGAGCACTCATGGCAAACTCAAGGGAATCGTCATAGCGGCTGATGTAGGAGAATCCACCGCTCAGGGCTCCGGCCCCAAGCGTGCTCAGCACATTCCCAGCAGCGCCCGCAGCGGCAGCTACACCCCCATCGGCAACTCCGTTTTGACCATCCTGACCACCTGCCTGCCCACCAGTGTTGGGAGAAGTTGCGGGAGCGGCACCGCCTGTGGAAGGGCCGCCGTTCATGAATCCTCCAATATGACGACTGTCTCCCGGGCCTTCCTCGTTGTGCATAAAGGCGTTGACGCCCATTTCCATCCCGTCGGTCAACGTCACGTTCACGATGATGGCCTCGATGAGCACCTGCGCCAGCAGGTTGTCCACGTGACTCACGATCTCGTCAATTTTCACCATGTCTTCCTCGTTGGCAAATATGATCAGCGAGTTGGACCGGTAATCGGGAATGATGCGGGCATTCTCCAGAATCTGGATATCGCCGCCGGCGGCTCGATTGACGATACCCTGCAAGCGGTTGCGGAATGAGTTGGACGAACTGCTGGATGAGGTAGAGGGACGATTCTGCAGGGAGCGAACACTCCCGCTACGGGATGAGCTGCCGCGGGACGACGAACTCGTCCGGGAGGATGGACTGGTCCGGGAGGAGCTGCCAGAGGGGCTCGAGCGGGAAGTACTGGAGCCGGTGATCAAGTCCTGCATTGTGGCATAAATTTCCTCCACCTTGCCATAGCGAATCGGTATAACCTTGAGCTTGTAGTCCTCCTCCGGCTTGATGTCGATGCGCTCTAGCAACTCGAGCATCCGCTTGATGTTGGAGGAGTTGTCCCGCAAGACGAGCGTCTTGCTGACGTCCAACGCCACGATGCCGGCCGCATTCTTGGCCATCGGCGTGAGCATCGGGACGGCCTCGCTGGGCAGCAGGTGTTTCAACTGCTTGATATGGGTGATGTACTGGTTGGCCTCCGGCAGTTCGTCTGCAGTGGTGATGGTCGAGAACGCCGCACCCTCCTGCAGCGCGTTGGCGCTGGGCACGAAGGTGACAAACTTATCCCCCACTGGGATGGTCGTGTAGCCGTTGAGTGAGAGCACGCTGTCCATCGCCTGGATGGCCTCCTCGACGGTCAGGGGTGTCTCTGCCACGAGTGTGACATTGAGATTGGGCAACGCTGAAGCGCGCAGGATCGTTCGCTTGACATATTTGGCGTAAATCTCAAGGAACTGCTCGAGTGGCATATTGACGAATTTCATGTCCGCAGCCGGAATGATTTGGTCATTGGCTGGGGGCGCAGCGGCCGGATCGGGCGCAACGGCAGGATCCGCCGCAGCGGCGTTGCCGGGCGTCGGTGGGACCGGTGGGACCGGTGGGGCCGGTGGGGCCGCGGGCTGCGCTTGGCCAAGCGCGGCAAATGCCAGCGCCAGGACACCAGTAGTCAGGTTTTTCATGGCTCTCGAGTGGTTGATGTAAAGTTTCATGGATTGAATCTATTGAGTCTTGCGGACGGGCCGGGTGGGAATGGTGCGCTTGGGCACGGTGCGCTTGTTGCCACTCGGCTTCGTTTTCGGCTTGGCCGGCTTGGTTTCGTCGGCCTTGGTTTCGGGCTTGGCCGGCTTGGACTTGGCCGCAACCGGCTCCGACTTGGACTTGGCCGCAACCGGCTCCGGCTTGGCCTCGGTGGCTGGCTTGGCTGCGACTGGCTTGGGCTGCGTTGCCTTGGGATCCTTTTGGTAACTGGCGGTCAGGTTCATCCAGCCATCCAGACGATAACGGTTTTTGTCCGGCTTGATGAGCAGATCGCTCACACGCACCATCGACTCGCTGCCGCCGAGTTTCCAGAGGAAGTTGACGAGATCGCTCTCCTTGCTGGAAAAGTCGACGCGCATCGTTTTCTCTTGAAAAAACTCGTTGGTCTTGGTGGTCGTGCGCCCGAGCCGGGTCACCCGCACGCCGTTGGCCGCCGTGAGGTTGTTGATGGTGCGGCGCATGGTGAACTCCTGCTCGATCGGCATCACCGCCGAGCCCAAACCCTCAAGTGTGCGAATCTTGTCTTCATAAAGAGGAATCTTGCTGATCTTGAGTTTCTTGTCCGGCTCGATGTCGTTGGGGGGGGTGATGTCGTTGGCCTTGGCGATCGCCTCTGCGGTGGTTTTGTGTTTTTTGGCGATGGTGCTCAGCGTGTCGCCCTTGTGGGTGGTGTAAGTGATGGCGATCTCCTTCTCAAAGCTGATCAGCTGTGTTTTCTCCTTGTTAATTTTTTTTTGGGTTTCTCCCGGATCGGGAATCATCCCCCACACCATCCAAGCGAGCGCGCACATCAGCACCACGAGCACGAACATGACCAGCCGCCGCTCGCCGCTGCTCAGGTTCAACCTGTCAAATATGCTTTGGTTACTCGCCATTGAAATCACACGTCAACGACCAATAGGTCTGGTTTTTTTTCAAGTCCTGCCGGATCGATACGGCCTTCACTCCGGAGAACAGCGCCTTGCCGTCAGCCGACTCCATCTGTGTCAGCGCCTCCTGGTAATCGTCAATCAACGTCGCCTTTCCGGCATCCGCCGCGCCGGTGATCCGCAGTGCCCGGCCCGTGTTGCCGTCAAGTGCGCGGCTCGACTCGAACTTCAGCTCGGTAAACTTCAACTCGCCGGGCAGGCCGGTGGCCACCTTGCCCCACGCGGCGAGCGCGGCGTACTTGAGCGCCTTCTGCTTCTCGAGCGTCTCCACCTTGGCCTTGAGCAGCAGCGCCTCGGTGTACTTGGCACCCTTCTCTTTCACCTCTTGCTTCAAGTTCTCCAGGTCGCGCTGCAGCCAACTCCCGTAAACGTAAAATCCGAGCAGCCCCAGCAGCAGCATCGCCACCACGCCCTTGATCCCCTCCATCCAGAGGCCGTCCAAAAACCGCTGTCGGTTGCGGGTGCGGTACTCCTCGATCATCAGGCCGGGGGCACTGGTTCGGGAAGCGAATTCCGCGGTCGCCGTGGCCAGGTCCACCTCGCTCGCCGGCTCGACTTCGCGGATGCGATCGCCGAAGCACTTGGCTAGGGCCACGTTCCAGTCGGCCGCCACGTCGCCGCGCTTGGCCAAGTGGCAGGCCGGATCGCCCGGCATCCAGCCGGCGACCTCCCCCGCCCAGGCGACGTTGTTGATTTTCTCCACCAACGCATCGCGGCTGGCCTCATGATTCGGCAGGTTGAACGAGTTGACATCACACAGCCGGCCGCCGAACCACCACGACACCAGAGCCAGCACCGAGTCGGCCCCTTGCACGAGCTGAATGTGCGCCCCGTCCGCCCTCGACTCGCCGGGCACCAGTTCTCGCAGCAGCGGCACCTCCACCCGGTCGGCAAGAAAATTGGCGGCCTCGAGTTCCTCCAGTCGCTCCTCCACCACGCTCCGCTCGGCAATCGTGACCAGCACCGTCTGGTTGCCCTCCTGCCCGGTGGAGCCGGGCACCGCCTCGGCGGACCAAACGGTCTGCGCCATTGGGAGCGGCGACAAATCCTCGATCTGGAACTCGACCATCGGCAGCAGCTCGTCCGGCTCGCATGCTGGCAGATCGACCACGCGCAAAAAACCCTTCTCCGGCGGCAGGGTGGCGATATTGAGCTTGCGGCTGAGCAGGTCGCTCCAGTCCTTGGCCACTGCCTTGGCCGGCGGGTCGTCGCCCTCGGCCACGCGCAGGTCGCCGGAGAGCTTCACTTTTTTCGACGAGACGGAGAACTGCCAAAGCCGGCTCCCCTCGGCCGTCGGCTCAAGCAGATTGCAACTGCTCCATTTGGTTTTCTTTCCCGCCATCCTACTCCTCCTTCAAGTGCTCGTCGGACATGGTCACGCGCAGAATCTCCTCGATAGTCGTCTTGCCATCGACCACCTTTTGCCAGCCGTCGTCGCGCAGGGTGCGCATGCCCTCGTTGATCGCTGCCTGGCCGATGATTGACGACGCCTCGCGCTTGAGAATCAGCGGCCGGATGGTCTCGCTCATCACCAACATCTCGTAAATGGCCAGCCGCCCTTTGTAGCCCTGTTGGCGGCAATCTTCGCAGCCGGCCCCGTGGTGAAACGTGCCGGACTCGATGATGTGCTCCGGGCAGCTGATCTGCCGCAGATAGTCGCGGTCGACCTTCTGCTCCTCCTTGCAGTTAGGGCAGATGGTGCGCACCAGGCGCTGTGCCATGACCGCCTCCACCGACGACGCCACGAGAAACGGCTCGATGCCCATGTCGATCAGCCGCGTGAACGCGCCCGGGGCGTCGTTTGTGTGCAGTGTGCTGAACACCAGGTGACCGGTCAACGCTGCCCGGATGGCGATGTCCGCCGTCTCGCCGTCCCGAATCTCACCCACCATCACCACGTTCGGGTCCTGCCGCAGGATGTGCCGCAGGCCGGTGGCGAACGTCAGCCCAATGTCCGAACGCACAGCGATCTGGTTGATGCCATTCAGTTCGTACTCGACCGGTTCCTCGATGGTGATGATCCGCTGGTGCACGGAGTTGATCGTGCTGAGGAAGGCGTAAAGCGAGGTGGACTTGCCGGAGCCGGTCGGCCCTGTGACCAGAATGATCCCGTGCGGCTTGACGATGAGTTCGCGCAGGATGGCCTCGTCCTTGGGGTCGAAGCCCAGCTTGTCGAGACTCAGGAAAATGGTGCCGCGGGTCAGCAAACGCAGCGACACGCTCTCGCCGTAAACGGTCGGCACGGTGGAGACACGGATGTCGAGTTCCTCGCCCTTGATGCGGACGTTGATGCGGCCGTCCTGCGGGAGGCGTTTCTCGGCGATGTCCATGCCGGACATGACCTTGACGCGAGAGATGAGCGAGGCCTGGTATCGCTTCAACTGCGCAGGCATCGGCGTCTGGTGCAGGATGCCGTCCACGCGGTAACGGATGCGGAACTCGTCCTCCGCCGGCTCGAAGTGAATATCGGTCGCCCGGTCCTTGAACGCCTCCCAGATGACCTGGTTGATGAACTTGATCACACTGGCGTCCTGGTCGCCCTCGGTGATTTCCTTGTCCTCGTCGAAGAGAATCTCAAACGGCTCGTCGTCGTCCTCGAGTTCCTCAAGCGTCTCGGCGCCAACTCCGTAAAATTTCTTGAGTGCCTTCTCGATTTCGCTGCGCGGGGCCAGCGCCAGCTTGACCGTGCCGCCGGCGTTGAACTGCACGGCGTTGATCATCGCCGAGTCGAACGGGTCGCTGACGGCCACCTCGAGCGTGCCGTTCTCGGCGTGGATCGGCAGAACGAAATGCTGAAAAGCCACCTTGGTGGTCACCCGCTTGCGCGCCTCGGCGGATGGGCTGATATCCTTCAGGTCGACGAAACGCAAATCCATCGCCTTGGCTAAGCGCTCGAGAAATGCGTCCTCCGTCAGCCCTTTTTCTCGGGCAAAAAACGCCAACAACGGCTCCTCAGAGCCGTTTTCAGCGGCCACACGCCACTCCTTGGTCAGGTCCGAAAACTCAACCGGTGTGGCCAAATCAGCTTCAGCCAAGATCTGTTTGATCGATATTAGTGCCATTCTGCGGGCAGCAAGTGAACGGATAAACAGCGGTTTTCGGCAAAAGTTGCGAAAAAAGAGACTAAATAACGGCCTACCAGCGGGATGGACACTCCCCTTGGCCAAGCGATGTGCCTCTCCGTCTAATCCCCTGTGAGGGTGGTCAGGAAATTCTTCAGCGCCGGGGAGAGAGCCTTGCTTTTCTTATGCACCACCGCGACGGGCCTGGCGAGCTGCACATCGCTAAATTTCACGCTGGCCAGGCTGCCCAGCTTGACCTCCGGCACCACGGTGACCTCCGGCACAATCGCCACTCCGGTGCCAATCTCCACTGCCCGCTTCACGGTCTCGATGTTGTCGAACTCCATCACCAAATTGACGGCGATTTTCTTCTCCCGCAGCACGCGGTCGATCCCCCGCCGTGTCGGGATGTCGATATGAAAGCCGACCAGATTTTCCCCCGCGATGTCGGCGAGCTTGATTTGTCCGCGCTTGGCCAAAGGATGCCCCGGTTCGCAAGCCAGCACCAGCGACTCCTCCATCAGCGGGATGATGTTCAATTTGCTGTTTTTGCCCGGATAGGCCAGGAGGCCAAGGTCCACCGCGTTGCCCAGCACGTCCTCGAGAATCTTGTCCGCGTGACTGTACTCGACGTGCACGTTGACGGTCGGGAATTTTTTGAGGAACTTTTTCAGAAACGGAGGCAGCGTGTGCAGCCCGATCGAGTAGATCGTCGAGACGCGGATATTGCCCGACACCACGTTTTGCAGGGACTGCATCCGGCTCGTCAGCGTCTCGAAGGAGTTGATGATCTCCTTGCTGTGATCGTAGAGCAGCTGCCCATCCCGGGTCAGCCGAAACATCTTCTTGCTGCGCTCGATCAGCAGCGTGTCGAAATGCCGTTCGAGCGAGTTGACCTGCTGGCTCACCGCCGACTGCGTGATCTGGTTCACCCGGGCCGCACTGGTAAAACTCCGGCTCTCGGCCAGGTCGCAAAAAACCTTCAGGCTCTCGATCTGCATAAGCCCAGTTAAATTGAGAACACTGCTGAGTCAAACTTTCTTAATGCAACCAACAGGCATGGCCGGGATTGACCAGTGGCCGTTTGTCGCCGTTTAATCAGCCCGGCGGGAGAGCGCCAGTTCTGCGAATGTATCATATCACCCGATTGCCCAATGGACTCCGGTTGGCCACGGCCGAGTTGCCGCACATGGCCAGCGTCAGCCTCGGCATCTGGTCGGCCGTCGGCAGTCGCTGCGAACGAGCGGGTGAGACCGGCATCAGCCATTTCGTTGAGCATATGCTTTTCAAGGGCACCCGCCGCCGCTCCGCTGCCCAGATTTCGCGGGAGGTCGAGGGCATCGGCGGCTACATCAATGCCTGCACCAGCGAGGAAAGCACCTGCTACCACGCCCGCGCCCAGGCTAGTCAGGCCGCCACGCTCATGGATGTCCTGGCCGACATGTACCTCAACCCGGTTTTTGACCGGCGCGAAATCACCCGCGAGCGCCGTGTCATTAAGGAGGAAATCGCGATGACGCTCGATCAGCCGTCACAGCATGTGCTCGAATTGTCCGACGAGACGCTCTGGCCCGACCAGCCGCTTGGCCGCTCCATCGCCGGCGACGAACGCAGTCTCGACGGCACGCGCCGCCGCGAACTCGCCGGCTTCCACGCCCGACACTACGTCAGCGGCTCGACGGTCGTGGTCGCCGCTGGAGACATTCGCCACCGGGACCTGCTCGACCTGGCCAAGCGCTTGGCCAGGCGCGTGCCCGCCGGTAGCCGCTCGAGCTGGTTCCCCGCCGTGAACGGACAGGTGCGGCCGGAGGTCAGACTGTTCACCCGCGACATGGAGCAAACACAGTTTGCGCTGGGTATCCGCACCTGTTCACGACACGACCCAAGGCGGTTTGCCCTGCGCTTGGCCAATGTGATCCTCGGTGAGAACATGAGTTCGCGCCTGTTCCAATCCATCCGCGAGGAGCACGGCCTGGCCTACAGCATCTGCTCGACGCCGAACTTTTATCACGACACCGGCAGCCTCACGATCGCCGCCGGGCTGGACACCGCCCACACGCAAAAGGCGCTCAAGCTGACCGTCGTCGAGCTGCGGTGTCTCCGCGAAAAACCGCCCGGAGCCGCCGAGCTGCGCCGCGCCCGCGACTACCTCATCGGCCAGCTCGAGCTCTCCCTCGAGAACACTGAGAGCCAGATGAACTGGATAGGCGAACAGTTGCTGGGCTTCGACAAAATCATCCCACCGGACGAAATCAAGACTCGCCTCCACGAGATTCGCCCGGGCGACATCCGCCGTGTGGCCAACGATTTTTTTCAGCCGGAACGCCTTTGCCTCTCGCTCGTCAGCCCGCTCAAGAACGAACGTGGACTGCGCAAACTGCTCGAAATTTGACCGCCTGATGCCCTGCCCGTTGATCCAGGAAATTGAAACGCGCCACACGCCCGAGTCGCTCACCGCCGGGCTTCGCGCCGAGCCGGGGACGATCCTATTGCGTTCCGGCACGATGGAGCACGGCGAACGCTTCAGCCTCATCGCTACTCGACCGTTTCTACGGTTTGAGTCGTACGGCTCGCGCTGCGAGATTGAGTCGGTCGCCGGTCGCCGCACGCTGTTCGGCAGCCCGTGGAAACTTCTTGAGAGCCTCTCTGGCCGTTACGAACTGCTTGAGGAAATCGACTTGCCGTTTCCGCTCGGAGGCTGCTTCGGCTACTTCGGCTACGAGCTGAAACAGTTCATCGAGCCGCACCTGCCGCTAACGACACACAACGACCTGGAACTGCCGGAATGCAGCGTCGGGTTTTACGACAGCCTCGTCGTGTTCGATCACCACCTCGACAAGGCATGGCTCATCTCCACCGGCCTCGGCGAGGAGGGTGATCGCTCCGAAGACCGCGCCCAAGCCGCCACCAGATTTTGGCTCGAGCGTCTCGGTAAGTTTGGCCAAGCGCCCGCCACCGAACCGCTGCTTGGCCAAGCGGCGACGACGCAAGTCACCTCGACGATGTCTCGCGACGACTACTGCAAGGGAGTGCAGCGGATCATAGACTACATTAGGGAAGGCGACATTTACCAGGCCAACCTCACGCATCGCTTGGCCGCGAAGGTGGGAGTCGATGGCTGGACGCTGTTTCAGCGACTGGCCACTGCATCGCCTGCACCGTTCTCGGCCTTCATGCAGTGCGGCAGCTTCCAACTCGCCAGTTCGTCGCCGGAGCAGTTCCTGCGGCTGAGCGGCGACCACGTCACCACCCGGCCGATCAAGGGCACGCGCCCGCGCGGCATGTCGCCAGACCTCGACGCGCGGCTGGGCTACGAACTTCAGACCAGCGCCAAGGACCAGGCCGAGTTGGTGATGATCACCGACCTGCTCCGCAACGACCTTGGCCGATTCTGCGAATACGGGTCGGTGACCGTCCCGGATCTGGCGAAGCTTGAGCGCTTCGCCCAGGTGCAGCACCTCGTCTCGACCGTGGCCGGGCGCCTGAGACCGGGCGTGACGCATCTGCACGCGCTGGCCTCCTGCTTCCCCGGCGGCAGCATCACCGGCGCGCCGAAGATTCGCGCAATGGAAATCATCGACGAACTCGAGCCGGTCGTCCGCGGCCCGTACACCGGCTGCCTCGGTTACCTCGGCTTCAATCGCGAAAGCCAGTTCAACATCCTCATCCGCACGGCGGTTTGCCGCGACGGGATGGCGTGGTTTCACGTCGGTGCCGGCATCGTCGCCGACTCCGACCCCGCCGCCGAGTACACTGAGACGCTGAACAAGGCGGCCGGCTGGCTGGCGGCACTGAACCTGCCGCTGTCGGCATTGCCCTTGTCTCCCGCAACGGAGTCACCCACCCTCCGCGCGTGACCGGCCTCGGCACCATCCTCAACATCGCCTGCATTCTCCTCGGGGGATTCGCAGGGCTGTTTATCTTCCGTAACATCTCCGCTAAAACGCAGCAAAATCTGAAGACCGTCATCGCGCTAGTGTCGCTGGCGATCGGCTTCAAGATGATCTGGGACGGCCTTGCCGGCAGCTACTCCGAACAGCCGTCGCGCGGCTGGCTAACGCGCGGATACCTGTTCATCGTGATGATGCTCTCGCTGGGCAGCGGCAAGTGGCTCGGCGGCAAAATTGGTATTCAACGGCGACTCAACTTAATGGGGGCTTGGGCTCGAAAAAAGTTTACTTCAGCCGCGATGAAGGAGAACGAAAAACATCCGCCAAGCGAGGGCTTCATCACCTGCACACTGCTGTTTTGCGTCGGGCCGATGTCGCTGCTCGGGTCGATCCAGGACGGGCTCACCGGCGATATTCAGATTCTTGGCATTAAGTCGGTGATGGATGGCATCTCGACAATGACCTTCGCGACGACATTTGGCTGGAGCGTGCTCTTCTCCGCCGTGCCGGTGCTGGTCTACCAGGGCACGCTGACTTTGCTGGCTGTCGTGGTGAAACAATGGCTCGACGCCCTACCCGTGGCAGGATTGCTGATCGACTCCATGACCGCGACCGGCGGCTTCATCGTGCTGTGCATCCCGCTGTTGCTGCTGGAGATCCGCCGAATCCAGTTGGCTGACTACCTCCCCGCCCTCGTCATCGCCCCTGCCGCCGTCTGGACGTTCCTCGGCTGAATCCGCCGGTTAACTCATCCACAGATTTTCGCAGATAAAAAATCCATCTGCGCAATTCCGTGTCATCTGTGGATAAAAAACGGAATGATACGAATTATCCGGAAAGACAAATTCCACCTTGTTTAGTCTTCGGAGAAAAACGACCATGTGCCGGTGAACGATATGTTGGAGCGAATCAAGCAACTCGTTTCCAACGGACTACCGGATATCGGAACACGGCTATGATGAATTGGCGGCGGTGTTGGTGCCGGCGTACCAGCTTGATCCGCAACAGTGGTCAGTGGATAATATGCGAAGCAAATCATGACGACTAAACGACAGACAAAACTGGTGCACGAAGGCGATTACGTGGCCGAGGTGCAGTTGGATTTGATTTCAGATGACAACGGCTGGTCGCCGTATCGGGGTGAGCCGATGGCATGCCATTCGAGCACAACGTTGATTGATGGGGTTGGCAGTTGGCCGCATCCTTTTTTCACGAAGTTTATTCAATGTTGCGTTGGTATTCTGATGTTCATCGCAATTGCGGTTGGGTTACCCCACCCGCATGGCGCTGAGGTTCGATGGCCACAGTTTCGAGGACCGGCCGGTTCCGGTATCGGGAGCACGGATTTTCCCACGCACTTTGGGCCAAATTCAAACGTGCTGTGGAAAACCGAGCTGCCCCCGGGCCACTCCTCGCCTTGCATTTGGGATGATAAAATCTTTCTGACTGGTTTTAATGGAGAAAAACTCGAAACCCTCTGCCTGAACCGCCGCGACGGCCGCATCCTCTGGCACCGGGAAATTCAGCCCAACAAAATCGAGCGAGGCGCACGATTAAGTGATCCGGCCACAGCCACCCCGACCACCGATGGTGCGCGAGTGTATGCGTATTTTGGGAGTTTTGGTCTGCTGTCTTATGATTTCACGGGCAGGGAACTGTGGCGCAAGCCGCTTCCTGTTCCAGTCACCCACCACGGTCCAGGGGCTTCGCCAGTGCTGGCTGGGAATTTGTTGGTCCTCGTATGTGACCAGGATATGGACTCCTACCTGCTGGCCATGAACAAGCTGAATGGCGAAATTGTGTGGAAGACGGAACGCCCGACTTTTCGTCGCGGCTTCTGCACTCCCCTGCCTTGGCCACCGGAAAAGCCGAAACAACTTATCGTCCCTGGCACTTTGCGACTTGTCGCTTACAATTTGAACGATGGCTCTGAACGCTGGAGCCTTCGTGGATTACCCAACGAAATGGTTGCATCACCAGTAACCGGCGAAGGACTTATCTTTGTTGCAGGCTGGACTTATGGCTCTGGAGTCAGGCGAATGCCTCTCTTCGACGACTTGCTCAAGCGGGGAGATGCCAACCGTGACGGGAAACTCACGCGCGAAGAGCTGGGAGGTGGACCTGCCAAGCAGCATTTTGTTTACATCGATGCCAACAAGGATGACCTACTGACACGTGAAGAGTATGCCGTTATTGCCCGCATTTTTGACGAATCGAAGAATATTGCCCTTGCCGTACGACCTGATGGGTTTGGTGATGTAACCGAGACGCACGTAGTCTGGACGGCCAGACGAGGGTTGCCTTACGTGCCATCGCCACTCTATTTCCAGGGTCGTGTCTACCTCGTGAAGAACGGCGGCATGGCTTCATGTTTTCACGCCCGGACCGGGAAGGTGTTTTATCAGGCAGAGCGACTGGGCGCTTTGGGCAGCTATTATTCCTCGCCAGTTGCAGCTGCAGGAAAAATTTGTGTGGCCTCACAGACAGGTACCGTAGTTGTGTATCGCTCTGGCGAAAAACTCGAAGTGTTGGCGCGAAATTCCCTGAATGAACCGATCCTTGCCACTCCTGCCATCGTGGACGAAAAACTTTACGTGCGGACGAAATCGGCGCTTTATGCCTTTGGACACGTCACACCATGACAACGGCCATCTCCCAAATCCCTTATTGTGGAACGGCTCACCAATGAGAGCAACCTCAGCAAAAGGTTAAGCAATAATCTCTTTGACTATGTTGCCGTGCACGTCGGTGAGGCGTAAGTCGCGGACGCTGTAGCGGTAGATGAGGTGCTCACGGTCAATGCCCATGAGGTGGAGCAGGGCGGCGTGTAGGTCGTGAATGTGCATGCTCGCCGGAGGACGCGGACAAACTCAACACCATCCGCGAAGCGTTGCGAAAGGGCGCCGTGGAATCGGCCTCAAGAATGGCCAAGGTGTACGCGCTTACACCGGTCGCTGGGCAGGGCAGATTTTCGCAGTTAAAAAAGAATCTGCGTCTTCTGCGGATGAAAATTATCGCGACTGTATCAGCACGCGAAAGGGTCGGCCCATTTGGGCGGGATGGGTAAGGGTTTGCACTTGGCGCACGTCCAGTGCTTGGCCAAGCGCCGGGGCTGACTTCAGCATTTCAGCGAAGGTGCCGTTCAGGAACCGTTCCTGTGAGGTGAACTCTTCCGTCTGCAAGCCGACCTCTTCACCGATGCGCTTGGCTAAGCCAAAATTGGCGTGGGCGGTCAGATCCTGTTCGCCGGGGTTGGCCAGGACATCATCGACGAATTTTTGGCTGCGGTAACCGCGCACGGTTCCGTTCGGCTGGTTTGCGGCGGGCCAATCGTCCGGGCCGTGGCCGTAGTCGAGCGCAACGAGCTTCCCAACGGCCAATTTCCCGGCGGCGGCGCGCCACCATGCGTTAGCTTGTAGCGACAATTCGATCGTGTACCGATCCGGCAACACGTTTAGCAACTCGATTGGCCAGGCGGGGAGCAAAGCCCGCCAAGCCCCACCGCCCACATCGATCGGCTCCCAACGGAAGGCATCGTCACGCCAAGTGACCGCCCACTCAAACCAGTCGCGCTTGGCGGCGTCCCAACCAATGCGATGGATCGGAAAAGCGTCGAGCAACTCGTTGCTGAAAATGACGCCGCGAATCTCCGGGGCGTCCGCCAGCGAGTCGTGCCACTCGACCTGCGCGTCAAACTTGGCCAAGCGCTTGGCCTGCCAACCCTGACACCTGGCCGACGGCTCGAGGATCGTGTACGTCAACCGCCCGGACAGCGGTTCGTCGTTGGCGGCAAGCCATTCGAGAATGTCGCAGGCCAGCGAGCCGTCGTGCGCTCCGGCCTCGGCAATCCGCACCGGGCCATCGATCGCTCCGAGCCATTCCGCGAAACGGAATGCAAGCAATTGGCCGAATACCGCACCTACGCTCACGCTCGTGACAAAGTCACCCCGCCGGCCAACCCGGTCGGCGTCTTTTTCGTAATAGCCAAACTCTGGATGGTACAGCGCCAATTCCATGAACCGCGCAAACGGCATTGGGCCATCGTTGCTGATTTCGGCACGAATCATCTTGGCGAGTGGGTTCGCTCCTTGCGGCACGGCGCACATTCTGACTAAAAGAACGGCGGGAGCAACCCGTTCCCCGTGATGGAGGAGACTGAATTGACGCCCAAGCCGGCAAAGCCGATGCGGCTGGACTTGGCGCTGGTCGAACGCCGGCTGTGCGATAGCCGCGAGAAGGCCAAGCGCGCCGTGATGGCCGGTCAGGCGCGGGTCAACGGCCAACGCGCAGCCAAGGCCAGCGACAAGATCAAGCCAAGCGACGAGGTGACACTTGCGGCAACAGACAAATTCGTGAGCCGGGGCGGCCACAAGCTCGAGCACGCGCTGGAGACATTTGGCGTTGAGGTGGCCGGCCTGCGCGCGATTGACCTGGGCGCCTCGACTGGCGGCTTCACCGATTGCCTGCTGCAGCGCGGCGCGGCCTCGGTGGCGGCGGTGGACGTCGGCCAGGGTCAGTTCGCGTGGACGCTGCGCAACGACGAGCGCGTGCACGTGATGGAGCGAACGAACGCGCGGCACCTCACGCCGGCAAGCTTCCCGCAGCCGTTCGAGCCGTTCGACCTGGCGGTGATCGACTGCTCCTTTATTTCGCTTCGACAGATTCTGCCGGCAGCCGTAGATTTGCTGCCGGTCGGCGGCCGGGTGGTCGCGCTGGTGAAGCCACAGTTCGAGGCCGGCAAGGCGGAGGCGGACAAGGGCCACGGCGTGATCCGAGATCCGCGGATCCACCGCCGTGTGCTCGATGTATTGCGCACGTTCGTCAATGACGAGTCGCCGCTGGAGTGGGTTGCCGAGACCGAGTCGCCGTTGACCGGCCCGGCCGGCAACCGAGAGTTTCTCGTCCTGCTGAACAGGTGAACAAGCCAGTCAAAAAAATCGCCCTCGTGGCCAACTCCGACAAGCCGGCGGCGCGGCGGATTGTGCAGCGCGCGGCCAGGCTGGCGGCGGCTGCTGGCATGAAGCCGGTGATCGACGAGGCCAAGGCACACTCGGCCGATCTGGTTATGGTGTTCGGCGGCGACGGCACGATGCTGCATTGGGCGCGTGATATGGCCGGCTCGGGCACGCCGATCTTCGGCGTGAACATCGGCGGCATGGGCTTCCTGACCGCTGTCTCGGGGAAGGACCTGGCCAACGCGATACGGTCGATCGCGGCACGGGAGTTTTCCATTGAGACACGCACGCTGCTCTCGGCCCGGGGGGAAAGCAACGGCGCGCCGTTCCGGCTCAGCGCAATGAACGACATCGTCATCAGCCGTGGAACCGTGCCCAGAATGATCCGCGTCGAGGTTAAGGTGGACGGCGAAGTGCTGACCATCTACCGCTGCGACGGGCTGGTGGTCGGCACACCAACCGGCTCGACCGCCTACTCGCTGGCGGCCGGCGGTGCGATCGTGGCACCGGGTGCCGGTGTGTTTTCCATCACGCCGGTCTGCCCGCACACACTCTCCAACCGCGCGGTCATTGTCAGCCAGCAATCGACCATCGAGGTGCGAATGCTTGATCGTCAACGGGAGGCGACCCTGGCCGCCGATGGCTCGGATGTGGTGGAACTGGCCGCCGACAGCCCGGTGACGATTCGCCGCAGCCGCTGTACGGTGAAACTGGCCCGGCTGCCGGGCAGTTCGTTTTTCCAGACACTTCGGCAGAAGCTGCAATGGACGGGATCACACGCCTGAAGCCATGGTGCGACTCAAGGACATAGCCCACGAAGCCGGTGTTTCGGTGATGACCGTCTCCAAGGCACTGCGGGACGCGCCAGACATCGCCGCCAAGACCAAGCTGCGCATCGGCGACCTGGCCAAGCGCATGGGCTACACGCCCAACCTCGGCGCGCGCAGCCTGCGCAACCGCAAAACCCGGCTGCTCGGGCTGGTGATCCCGGCCACCACCGACCCAATCTTTGCGCGTATCGTGATGGCGATCGAGCAGCGCGCCCTCGAGCACGGCTATGAACTAATACTCCACCATTCTTGGAACCAAACCGAGCGGGAGAAAACGATCTTGCGCAACCTGATATCGCGCCGGGTCGATGGCATTTTCCTCTCGCCCGTCTACCGCAACGACCCGAATTTGCCAGCCTATCAGGAACTGCAGCAGCGCGGCATCCCGACAGTCATCATGGGGCCGCTGGCGGAGTTCTGCGCCGACTTCGTCAACGTACAGTCACTCGGCAACGAGTCGGCATTCGGGATGACACAGCACCTCATCGACCTCGGGCACAAACGCATCGCGTTCTTCGCCGGGCCACGGTTCTCGGCACGGGCAATCTCACGGCAGGAAGGCTACCGGCGCGCCCTGCGCGAAAACGGCCTTGACGAAGATCCCGGCCTCGTTTTCAACGCCGGTATGACCATTGCCGAGGGCGCAACTGCCGCAGAACATTTACTCGAGGAACAAGTCAACGCGACGGCAGTGCAGGCCGTCAACGACCTCGTCGCCATCGGTGCGGCGAATATCTTCCTCGAGCGCGGACTGAAGATTCCCGGCGACTTGTCGGTAGCCGGCTTCGGCAACATCCTGACAAGCGAGCATTACCGTGTGCCGTTGACCACTGTGCGGCAGCCCAAGTTCCGGCTCGGCATGGCAGCGTTCGACACCATGCTCAAGCTGCTTGCTGGC
The DNA here is from genome assembly GCA_913030945.1 of uncultured Verrucomicrobiota bacterium. Taxonomy (GTDB): domain Bacteria; phylum Verrucomicrobiota; class Verrucomicrobiia; order Limisphaerales; family UBA1096; genus UBA1096. The sequence continues at coordinate 2,969 of CAJWEP010000014.1, read as the reverse complement.
GAACGGCCAGAGTCACAGCGAATCGTCGCCGAGGTGCTGGTGCGCCAAAGCACCGGGCCGCCCAAGCCGAAAAAGGGCGCCAAGAAATAACGCATTCCTCACTTGGCCAAGTGGGCGAACTGAGCAAAACCTTTCCCGTCCGGAACTATGACCTCGATGCCACATTGGCGAGTGGCCAAGCCTTTTGCTGGCAATCACTTGGCCAAGCGTGGGAAGGCGTGATCGGCAAGCGCTGGGTTCGGTTGCGCATGGCCAAGGGAAGCATCGCCGCCGAGGTTGCCTATCCGGTTCCTGACTGGGCCTGGCTGGAGGACTATCTGCAACTGCACATTGACCTTGGCCAAGTGCTCGCCACGTTCCCAGACGACGAACCGATGCGCAACGCCGTCGCCGCCCTCCCCGGCTTGCGGCTGCTGCGGCAGGATTACTGGGAATGCCTCGCGTCGTTCATCCTCTCCGCGACCAAGCAGATCGTGCAGATTCGGCAGATGGTCGCGCTGTTGAGTGAACGGTTCGGCGAACCCATTGAATCCGGCGGCAACAAGCCGACGTTTGCGTTTCCCTCCATCGAGGCCATTGCTGCCTGTAGCGAAGCCGAGTTGCGAGAATGCAAACTTGGCTTTCGCGCGCCGAACCTGCGCGGCGCAGCGCGCGATATTCTCGACGAAAAAATTGAATGGCAACGATTGCCGACGATGACGAGTAGCGAGGCGCGGGCGGAACTGATGAAACTGCGCGGCGTCGGCCAAAAGATCGCCGACTGCGTGCTGCTCTACGCCGGCGGTCATCAGGACGTCTTTCCGGTGGACGTCTGGATCGATCGCGCACTGAAGCGGCTGTACTTCCCCAAGCGCCGACCAAGCGCCAGACGGCTTCGCAAGTTTGCCGACACGCACTTTGGCCCGTACGCTGGCTACGCGCAGCAGTACCTGTTCCACCACGCCCGCGTTCACTTGAAATTGAAGTAACCGAATATGAGCTTGGCCAAGTTGGATGTGTTGTTGTCGCCGGAGGAGTTTGAAGCGCTGCCGGGGTGCGACATGGGCGCGACGTGCTGCGTGGTGTTCGACGTGCTACGGGCCACCTCGACAATGACGGTGGCCCTGGCCAACGGCGCGACCGGGATCCTGCCGTGCGGAACAATCGACGAAGCTGTTTCTGCGCGTGCGTCGAAGCCGGAATTGCTGTTGACCGGGGAGCGTGGGGGATTGCGGATCACCGCCGAAATCTCGGGCAGTGTGGATTTCGACTTGGGCAACTCACCGCGCGAGATGACCACCGAGGCGGTGTCGGGCCGGCAACTGGCGATGACAACCACCAACGGAACACGCGCACTCAAGGCGTGCGCGGGATCGCGGCGGGTTTGGATCGGAAGTTTTTTGAACCTCTCGGCACTTGCTCAAGCGATCTGTGATTCCCGGTCGAAGCGGCTGCTTTTGGTCTGCGCCGGCACCGGCAACGACTCAGCGTTGGAGGACGTACTCGGGGCGGGGGCGCTATGCGATCTGCTGTGGGATAAGTTTCGCCAAACGGCCTCCGAAGCGGCCCGGCACGCCCACGAACAGTATCGGAATAGCAACGATCAACTTTACGAGAGGATCAGCCAAGCGGCGAATGCCTATCGGCTTTTAGGAATCCCGGATCTCTCCGACGACGTGGAGTTTTGCCTGCAGCGAGACGCCTTCCCGGTCGTTGGTGAAATGGGGGCGGAGGGCTGGGTTACAGCGTGAATTGTTTTTTTAAACGCAGAGAGTACCGAGAGATGAAGGGTCGCAGAGAAAAGCGCTTGGCTCCGGCGGGTGGCAGACCGTTGGGACAGCGAATCCTGCCCCGGGGTGAGCTGGTTGCGCTTGGCCAAAGGGGATCGTCAGCGTACCTTTTCGCCGATGTCATTCATCTTAAAAAAAAGGGGGGGCCTCCTTTTAACTGCTTTGTTTGCGCTTGGCCAAGCAGTCGCTGATGAAGCCAAGCCGGCGAACCCCAAGGCCAAGCTGGGAACCTTGATCATTGAATTCGACGGCTTGGCCAATGACAAGGGAGAGGTGCTGGCCGGGCTATACAATGAAGCCAAGAAGTTTCCGAAGGAAAACCAGGCACTGCGAAACCTGAAAGCCAAACCGGTCAATAAAAAATGCACCATCAAGACAGATAAACTACCGTTTGGTGATTATGCCTTGGCAGTGATGCATGATGAAAATAAAAATGGCAACATGGACTATAATGTAATCGTGCCAAAGGAAAAATACGGTTTTTCAAATAACAAGAGTGCTGGATTGTTTGGCCCGCCGAACTTCAAGGCGTGTCGGTTTGTGATCGACAAGCCGGTGGTGAAAATAAAAATCACACTTAAAAGTTTCGGGAAGTAGCTCCCTCTTATCAAGCGTCAAGTTGGAGCACAAAAAAACCGGAACGGTTGTTCCGGTTTTTAAGAAATAAATTTGGCAACTACCTACTCTCGCACAACCTATAGGAGCACTACCATCGGCAATGCAGCGTTTGACGACCGAGTTCGGAATGGAATCGGGTCGGGCCACTGCTTTATGGTCACCAAAAAATGTTAGAGAACGAGTTCTCTGAAAACTGTATGCAGATCAATTGAAGCAAATTGGGCAATCGCTTTTAAAGTGATTAAAAGTAATCAAGCCCTCGACCGATTAGTACCAGTCAGCTGAATGTGTTACCACACTTACACTCCTGGCCTATCAACCCGGTAGTCTACCGGGGGTCTTACACTCACGGGGAGTGGGAAACCTCATCTTGGGATGAGCTTGGCACTTAGATGCTTTCAGCGCTTATCTCTTCCGTACTTGGCTACGCAGCGCTGCCCCTGATGGAACAACTGCCACACCATAGGTACGTCAATCCCGGTCCTCTCGTACTGGGGATTGAACCCCTCAAGTTTCCTGCGCCCACAGTGGATAAGGACCGAACTGTCTCACGACGTTCTGAACCCAGCTCGCGTGCCACTT
>CAJWEP010000013.1 GCA_913030945.1 uncultured Verrucomicrobiota bacterium | reverse complement strand
GTCGTCGCGGACGATGAAGATGACATAGCTTTGTACTCCGCTGGTCTCTTCCGTCAACTTCCCCAGGTAGACCCCGCTCAGCCAATCCTCGGGAACCTCGAATTCCACAGAGGGCTCCCAATTGCATTCGCGCAGGTAGTTTTCACCGATGGGCGGGTCCGGCTGCTGGGTGCCTTCGAGCGCATCATAAGTACGAACAAGTCGTCCCCCATCCCCGTTGTAGTAGCCGGTCCGAAAGATCTCCAGCTTGAACGGAGACGCCGGAGCCGTGCTCACCATAATCTGCAACTTCTCGCCGGCACGAATGCTGTTCGCCGAGCAATACCCTTCAATCCACGGGCAGCGTCCGTTGGTCAAGTTGGGATTGATCTTCCCGGGGGTGTGGCGCGTCTTGGTGAGCTGCCAGTCCCGCGTGCCGGGTTTGGCGTTTTCTTTAGTAATCCGGTTATCGCCAGTCGGTGCCGCACCGACACGAAGGGTCGGGATTTGGGCACCAGCTGTGAAAGCCAAGCTAGCAGCGGTAGCGCTCTTAAGCAAAAAATGGCGACGACTAATATCGGTGTTTAGGCTTACGGCGGCGCCGCCTTTAAGCAGATTGCAGCGATGCAGGCCGCCCTTGGGATTGTGTGATTCTTTCATATTATCCTTTGGCTCCTCTATGATTGTCCGGTTAAATTGCGACCAATGCAGCACGTCAAGACACTCAGTATGCCCGTAAATGCGGAAATCGTTTTTCTATATATGCACGTCTTTTCATTCTGCTTATCCTTTTCATTGTTTCGTCGTTCTTAAGTAAGCCAGCACGTCGGCGATGTCTTCGGGTTGCTCGTCATTTACGGGAGCAGCTTGACCCGGAACAACTCCGAGAACTTGGCCAAGGGCTCGACCAGCGAGACTGCGCCCTCGGCGGGTAAAGTAATTTCCTGTCCACCACTGAACGCCTGCCCAGCAGTCGTGGTGCTCTCCAGCCGATAGGTGCGTCCGGCGATGCCGTTAACGTGGAGACGGGCATAGCGGCCCACATTCAGCTCGACAGTCGGCAACACAGTCAGTGTGACCGCTCCGCTGGTGGCTGATCCGCCTCCGTTGCTCACCTTCACGGTGTAGCTGCCGGACTGGTCGGTCTCGACCTCGCTCAGGGTCAGCATCGGGCTGTTGGCCCCGGCAATGGCGTTGCCATTGCGCTGCCATTCGTAGGAGGCATCCGCCGCCGAGGCGGTAACCATGAACGACACCTGCTGCCCGGCGCGCACGGTGACAGTCTCCGGGTACACGGAAGGTTCATCCTGAATCACCTGCCAGAGATCCGGGATGGTGTCCACGAAGTTGTCGCCCTGGACAGCGAACAGGGTGCGAACCATCGGCTTCTCGTCAGCGTCCAGCGGATCAGCATCGGCGTCGAACTCGACCCGAAGGCCGGTGGGATTGACCTGGGATCCACCGTTGAGCACGAGGAAATCGAGCGTGTTGATACCGGGGATGAAGCGCTGGTCACTCTCGATCGTGTGATAGGCCCAGCCGCCGAAGCCGGCACCAGTTACCGTCACCGGGTTGTCATCAAAGTCCCGCAACGGCTCGCCGTTGAGCAGCACATTGACCCCGGCGTCGTCCATTGACCAACCCATGTCGATATACCCCGTCTCCAAATCAAACCCAGTCAGGTCGAACGAAGTTCGGTAGGTGTAATTACCATTTATGCCGTTGGCGTTCTCGCCCTCGCGAACCGCGAGCCACTTGGAGTCGAGGCCGTTGGCCAGCCAGGGTGGGATGGGGAACTCGTCGCTCTTGACCACAAACGGATGAATGACATCCGAGTCCGGATTGACCACCAGCTTGTAGTGCGGGTCGGGCGCAAGGTCGTCCAGCAGCTCGTAGTCATCGTTCACACCGGTGTTGTACAGCGTGGGGATGGGATCCGCATTCAGCGCGCTTGGCCAAGCGGCGCAGCCAATCACTACACAAGCCACCACAAAACCGTAGCGGACGGCTTTGTTTGTGAGGTTAGTCAAGATTTCCATTGTTCTATGTTTTAAAGGTTCAGGGTTGGATTCATTCCCCCGGGGTCACGCGGTACTCGCGGTCCGGCTTGTCCGCCGACTCGGGGTCGGCCACGAAGAAGGGATCGCTGGGGAGCGCCCCGTCAAAGAGGGTCTTCCATCCGTCGCCGTCGGAATATTCGACGTGATACGACTTGGCCACGATACCGCCAACGACCAGACCGTTGAACAGCTCGATGGCCAGATCCGCACTACCCGCTAACACCTCCAGCGTGGAGACATCGCTCTTCACGGAGCCAGCGTCATTGCTGACAACGACCTGATAGTCGCCGCCGGCACTTTCACGGATGTCGCTCAACGCAAGTTTCGGCCCGGTGGCGCCCGCGATCGCGTTGCCGTTGAGCAGCCATTGGTATTTCAACGTGGGACTCCCAACAGCCAGCACGGTGAACGCAGTCGATCCTCCCTCATGTGTCGGCGGCACGGTCGTTAGCTCCGCGATGGTCGGCACGGTCCCGTCCGGCATGGCCACGGAACCGGCGCGGAGGTTCTCCACCCGCAGGCCGGTGTAGCCGCTGCCGGCGTTGTTCAGCACAAAGTCGAGCGTGTTGACGCCGGAGACGAATCCGCCAGCGAGCCTGAAGTCAAACAACTGTCCGAAATTGCCGGCGGTGGTGTTCCCTGTGCTGTTGCCGTTGAGCACAATGTCCAGACCCGCGTTGTCGCTGGTCCACTGGCCCAGCAGCACGGTCTGGCTCGGATCGAAGTTGCTGAGGTCAAACTCCAGCTGGTAGGTGTAGTCGCCCCCAGAGGCCTGATCCGTCACGAAGCGCGGCCCGATCCAGAGCGAGGTTTCGCTGTTGGCAATCCACGGGCCCGAAATGATGGGGAACCCGAACGAATCCTGCACGACGGCCTCGTCGGAGTCGCCGTCCGCGTTGACAATGATCCGGTAGTGCAAATCGAGGTCGTCGTCGAACAGCGCCAACCCGTCGTCGTCCACGCCGGTGGAATAAACTCCCGGCACCCGTTCAAGCACGGACAGCGTGGCGGCCTGGCTGGTCGCTTCCCCGGCGGCGTTGGTGACGGTGAGGGTGTATTGACCGGCATCGCTGGACTCGATGGACTCGAGTTTCAGCGTGGAGCCGGTGGCATCGGCAATATCCTGCCCGTTCAACTGCCACTGGTAGGCAAGCGGACGGCTGCCGTCGACTGCAGCCCGGAAGGAAACCGAGTCGCCTTCCGGCGCAGTGGTGGCGATCGGCTGGGTGGTGATGCTCGGCGGCGTGCCCTTGGGCGGCAGTTCCTTGGCGGTGCCGTTCAACTCGACACGGACACCGGTCGGGTTGATATCCGGAGGCGCATTGTTGACCTTGAAGTCGAGCGTATTGATGCCCTCAACAAACCCGGAAGTGATTTCGAACCCGGTGAATCCACCGAAGCCGCTGGTGGTTTTGATGCCGGTACTTTCGTCGTTGAGCAGGACGTCTGGGCCACCGTTATCCGAGGACCACTTGCCGGTGATGGTTGCCGTCTCGTGGTCGAATTCGGACAAATCGAACGTGATCCGATACAGATAATCACCCGACGCGTTTCCAGTGCCCTGGTCGGGCTGGGGTGCGATCCACCGGGAATCAGGCCCTTCCTCCACCCACGGTCCAACCGGGAAACCGGGCTTGATGGTGAAAGTGTCCGGCCCCTCATAATCGAAGTCATCGCTGTACTCCAATATCCAATGAGGATCGGGCTCCTCGGCTCCCAGCAGATTGCCATCGTCGTCCACGCCGGTGTTGAACAGGCCGGGGATTGGCTCAGTTTCCTGAGCGCTCGCCGTAACGGCGACAAGTGCCAGTCCAGCAGCTAACAGAACGGATCTTACTATCTCCATTGGATTTCTTGATTTGAGGTTAAGGGTTACAGTCTTGAGGTCAAATGGAGGCTAGCGGGTGGGTCCACCCTCTGGAAGATTCGGTTTATCGGCGGCGGCGTTTTTTCTTAAAGTCCATAATGATGTCGTCGATGTTGTCCTTCTTTCTCGACTCCACATGCGAGTCCATGAAAACGATATTGGCGGCGCCGTCAGGGTGATCCATGTTGTGCTTGTAGCCGACATGATAACGGCCGCTGCTGTTCTTGGTCAGGTAGGTCACGGCGGGATGGTTCAACTCGTACGAGATGTCGGAGATCAAAAACGTGGCGGACGGCTCACGCACCGAGGTGAGCTTCGCGGTCTCGGGATGCGGCGGCTGGCCGGGCGGGGTCGGGTATCTGGGATTATTGGGAAAACCCAGGTTGTTGTACTGATTCATCCCGTAACTAATCTTCCACGGGTTACCTCCGGTGCGCCGCTCCTTGATGCGTGTCGGGCAGCGGTAAACGGTCTTGGCGAAGTCACTGCTCTGGGTGTTGTTACCGGCACGAAAACGGTTCCGAAGCACGTACGACACCAGCAGGTTCTGGAAGTTGTTGATGTTCGCGTCGTGCCGGATGGCCCAGGCAAACGGGAGCTTGTCGTCATTGTCCATGACATACAGCGCGGTGGCCAAGCCCATCTGCTTGAGGTTGTTTTTGCACTGCGTGGAGACAGCCTGCGACTTGGCCTTGGCCAAGGCGGGCAGCAACATCGCAGCCAGAATGGCGATGATGGCGATGACCACCAGCAACTCAATAAGGGTAAACCCAGGTGAGCGCGAAGTGGATCTTGATGAAGACTTCAATGTTACAGACTGTTACTCAGGTAAAACCACGACATCATCAATATACCAGCCTCCCTGGTCCGCGAAATCCCCATAAGGTCCATCATCACTGGTAAACCTGAACTCAATCAGGATCTTTTTCCACAACACTGTTTCCGGAAGCGGTATACGGCGGGTCGCCCATCCAAGCACCCTGCCCGACCTAAACCGAAGATCCTCCTCTATGGGTTCACCATCAGGATCAGAAGCATCCAATATGTTGATGCGCGCTTCATCAATAACCTCCCAATCATCGGGAGTTACTTCAATGTCCATAAATTCAGTAAAGTATAGAGTGGCTGCTTCCGCACCGGTGAGATCAATTGGTGGAGTTCTGAGCGAACCATTGCAATAATCGGGATAGTAATCTTCCAGATTTGTTCCCCAAACGTTGTTTCCACTCCAAGCCTTAGTCGGTCCGTAATCCTCCGAAACAGGTGCACCCAACTGCCACGGATCAACTGCATCCTCTTCGTAGATCTCTCCGATTGCCTTGTGTGTCCAGCCAGGGGCACCGGACTCCAGATCGTCACTGAAAAGCGGCTCCATGACACTCTGAATCCCTCGGTAATATCGAGACGGTTCCGAAGGAGAAAAGGCTAATGGACTGGTTGCCTGAATAGCCGACCAAGGCCCGGTGACTTTTTGAGCCGCCTCCAGATCTCCATTCCATTGCAAAGTGACCTCTGATCCCGTGCGTGCAATCGAAATGCTATCCCCGGCCGGAGCACCTACAACATCACCCAGCGGGTTGACAGTATCAAAGATCAGTTCTCCCCAGTTGCCGGTATGAAACAGTGATGTTTCCGGATCGCCACAATCCACCGTGGTGCTCTGCGCCCAGCTGGCCCAACTGATGTTGCCCCCTCCCTTGCCCTCATCATCATCTGTGTCCACATCCCTCCAGAACAGCTCAAACCCCATCGAGTGATCCGGCGTAAACCCGGTGATCTTGCCAAACGGAATCAGCATCTCCACCGTGTATCCGGAATAGGTAACATTTGGATTGGCCAATATCTCCGGATTCCTCGCCCCGGCTGCTCTCAGGTCTTCGTACTGCTTGGCTGCTATGTCTCCTCCTTGGACAGTATCCAACGCATCCCGGTAAATCCCGCCTGGTCCTCCTTTGTCTGGTCCATTCAGCTCCGGATCACCCCCTCGCTCAAGCGTCTGGCGCACCCCAAATACATCGTCACCTGAATCGTCCGGCTTGAAATTCTCATTCAAGCTGACTGTCACCTGAAAGTCGTCCACATTGGGAGCCTCCGGATCAAAGTTCGGGAACTGGATATCACTGGCACAATCATCACTGTCATTCAGGGTATCCAGAAAAAATTCAAATCCATCATTGTAAAAACCCGTCGCCCCATACTCCGAAGTATCCCTCTCCATCCGGTAGACGTCGTCTATGCAGACAGCCAGAACGTAAAGATATTTGTCATTGTATGCGAAGTAGATCGTGGAACCAAAGTCCGAGTCATTGGCCTGCCACGCGTTCTCCCCTGTCCCGTTGAACCGGCCTATGCGGTCGCGGTCAAAAACGATGTGGTCTCCACTCGCATCCGTGCTGTCCGACCCCTGTGCTGCCGGAAAGTTCGGCTGTTCCACAACCTTCTCAAACTTGTCAAGCGGCCAATCGGAAATACTCCCGTCTATGGTGATATTCTCGTCTCCAAGGTAACGCACAATGATGTCACCCTTGGGACCGGCAAGTGCATCTGATTTAAATAGGATCAAGCACACCATAATACCTACAATGATGGGCGTAATGCTCTTCGAGTTAGCCTGTGTGTCTGTGTGTTTCATTTTGTTGTAGGATGGTTTTGTTTATATCTAGTCGTTCTGATCACACTTGTGTCTATGGACAAGGTAAAAAATCGTATATTTTCCCTAAACAAATAACCTTGACAATTGCGACAAGTTTTAGCACAAAAACGCCACATCCATGTCATCGCAATTGAAAACTTTTTCAACAACGGATGATTCCACGGCTGTATTTCCGCTCCCGGAAAGCGGGCATTTTTCCGCGCATCGCGACGATATTTTTTGCGAGGAGGAATTTCCACTGTCGGTGATGTGGCACACGGATCACCCCGATATTGGCTTACACACACATGACTTTATGGAACTGGTGCTTGTGTTGGACGGCTCCGCCAGGCACATGACCGAAGAAGGCGAATACTTGATCCACCCTGGAGACGTGTTTGTGATCCCGCCCGGCGTTGCCCACGGTTACAAAGGGTGCGACGGGATGGAACTGGTTAACATTAATTACGAAACAAACCGGCTCAATCTTCCCAACACCGGCCTGAAGGGATTCCCCGGTTACCGTGCGTTGTTCACGTTGGAACCGGCGTTTCGCTCGCGCCACGAATTCAAAGGAAGACTTCACCTGCCTCCCCACAAAAGCCGGGAGGTGTCTCAATTAGTGAAAGATTTACAGGAGGAGTTGTACCGTCGCAAGGATGGTTTTCACTTCATTTGCCTCACTCTGCTAATGCAGGTTATCGGCCAGCTTTCGCGCACTTACACGGAGATGGAGACGTCCACCTCCCGCTCGTTCCTCCGCCTGGCACAGGTGCTCCAGCACATCGAGAGCCACTACGCGGACGACTTAAAACTGGAGGACTTGACCAAGGCAGCCGCCATGTCCACTCGAACGCTTCAACGCTGTTTTCAAGAATCGTTCGCCATGTCGCCAACCCATTACCTCAACCGGCTGCGCGTCGGCAATGCCTGCAAGGAACTTCTCCGGGGCAATTCCACGATCACCGAAGTCGCTGAAAGCGTGGGGATCGTGGATAGCAACTACTTCGCTCGACTGTTTCAACAAATGGTCGGCACCAGTCCTTCTGACTATCGGAAAAAACCGTCTAGTTTCACCACTCCCCCTAAGGTTCACTAGCGCAGCCCGTGACGTTTTAGTGCTGGAAGCGGGCATTTAAGTTTGACAACCTGCGCCTGTATCCGATACGTCCGCATCGGTTTGAGCAAACAAGACACCCAATCACAGAAGGCCTACGCCTTTGCACGGGAACAGTTCGCCGCGCTTGGCGTGGACACCGACGCGGCCTTGGCTAAGCTCTCCAAAATCCCCGTTTCGCTCCACTGCTGGCAGGGCGACGATGTGGGCGGTTTTGAACCTTCCGGCGAGTCGCTCGGCGGTGGCTTAGCCGTCACCGGCAACTACCCCGGCAAAGCCAGAACCCCCGACGAATTGCGATCCGATGCCGCCAAGGCACTCTCGCTCATCCCGGGCAATCACCGCTTCAATTTGCATGCGTCCTACGCCGAGACCGGCGGAAAAACAGTCGAGCGTAGCGCACTGGAACCAAACCACTTCCAAGGCTGGATCGACTGGGCAAAAGAGCAACAACTTGGCCTTGATTTTAACCCCACTTTTTTCTCCCACCCCAACGCGGACGACGGGTTCACGCTCGCCCATGGCGACAAGGGCATCCGCGAGTTTTGGATCGAGCACGGCATTGTCTGCCGCCACATCGGCGCGGCCATGGGGCGCGCACTTGGCTCGCCGTGCGTCACCAACGTCTGGGTGCCGGACGGCCACAAGGACACACCGGTTGACCGGCACGGCCCGAGGGAGCGCTTGGCCAAATCGCTCGACACCATTTTCGCCGAACCGCTGGATGCCAACCACATCCTCGACTCGGTGGAGGCCAAGTTGTTCGGTATCGGCTCGGAAAGCTACGTCGTCGGGTCGCACGAGTTTTATTTCGGCTACGCTGTCGCCAACCGCAAGGTGCTCTGCCTTGATGCCGGCCACTTTCATCCCACCGAGGTCATCTCAGACAAGATCAGTTCAGCGATGCAGTGGCTCGACCGGCTCATGCTGCACGTCAGCCGGGGCGTTCGCTGGGACAGCGACCACGTCGTGACAATGACCGACGAGTTGCAGGCCATCGCCCATGAACTCGTCCGCAACAATTACCTTGGGCGCACCCATCTCGGGCTGGACTATTTCGACGCCAGCATCAACCGCGTCGCCGCATGGGCCATCGGCACGCGCAACCTGCTCAAGACCCTGCTCATCGCCCTGCTCGAGCCGATCGACACTCTCCGCCAAATGGAACAGGCAGGCGACTTCACCGCGCGCTTGGCCCTGCTTGAGGATCTCAAATCAATGCCGTACGGCGCGGTGTGGGACGCCCACTGCCTGCAACAGGGCGTGCCACCGGATCTGAACTGGATGCAGGAGGTGTGTCGTTATGAAGAAGACATCTTGGCCAAGCGTAGTTAACCCGATCAATTTTCGATCTGTTATGACTACAGACAACCAACCCACTCAAGTCAACGAATACGAACGCGAACCAGTGCCGCCCAAGGCGCATCTGGGTGCAGGCAAGTTCTGGGGCATGTACGCCGGCGAACACACCGCAGGCACCGAGTTCATGATCGGTCCGCTGTTCCTCGCAGCCGGCGCGAGCATTCAGGATCTCATCTTCGGGCTGTTGCTCGGCAACCTCCTCGCGGTGCTGACCTGGCGATATCTCGTGACTCCCATCGCCATCGGCAAGCGACTCACGCTTTATTATCAACTCGAGCGCATTGCGGGCGGATCGTTCACGAAATTTTACAATGTCGTCAACGGCGTGCTGTTTTGTTTTCTCGCCGGTGCGATGATCACGGTGTCGGCCAGTGCAATCGGTGTGCCGTTCGATATTCACTACACGGTGCCCGAGGCAACGTTCGGGTTAGGCGCGCCATCGTTCACGGCGTTGGTCGTGGTGGTCGGTGTCATTATCGCGGTGGTGGCGGCGGCCGGTTATCAAGCCGTGGCCCGCGTGGCGAACATCGCGGCGCCATGGATGATCGCCATCTTCGCCGCCTGCGGCGTTGTCTCGCTGGTGCAAATGGAGGCGACCAGTTTCGCCGCGCTGAGCGAAGGCAAATACTGGAGCGACGCCATCGCGTTTGTGCAGGAAAAGGAAGGTGTCCAGGCGTTTTCGTTTTGGCAGATTGTCGTGTTCGCGTGGCTGTGCAACGGCGCGATGCACTTCGGCATGGCTGACCTGTCGATCTTTCGCTTTGCGCGCAGAGCCTCGTCCGGTTGGGCACCGTCGATCGGCATGTTCCTCGGCCATTACATGGCGTGGATCTGCGCGGCACTGCTGCTGGCAGCGCAGATCAAGTTGTCGCAGGATCACTCTGCCAACCCGGGCGCTCTTGCCTGGGGCGCGCTGGGCTGGACCGGCATCATCTGCGTGGTGATCGCCGGCTGGACGACGGCCAATCCCACAATCTATCGCGCGGGATTGGCGTTCCAGGGCGTGATGCCCACCTGCTCCCGCAAAACGATGACGCTCGTGGCCGGTGCGGTGGCCACGGTTGCCGGAGCGTTCCCGAATCTCTCCGCCCAGTTGCTCGGTTTTGTCGGAACGTATGGCACGATCCTCGGCCCAATGGGCGCGGTCGTTTTTGTGGACTATTATTTGATGAAGAAAATCGGTCTGCGAGACGACTACGCCGTGCGAGTGGGTACATCGGTGAATCTCGCGGCACTCGTCGCCTGGCTGCTGCCGGTGTCCATTGGCCTTTACCTGATTTTCGCGAAAGGCATCTTCGCCGCGTATGCCGTGATCCCCGCTTGGCTGGCTTGCGGCGTGATTTATCTGGCGTTGAGCAAACTTACCCAAAAACCAGTTTCCGCGTAGAACAACCACTGAAAATTCAAAATGAAATCATTGGCAAAAATCATCTCGTATCTCGCCCTCGCAGCGAGCCTTGTTCCGAGCCTCCTTTACTTCACTGGCACGATCGATCACGACGCCGTGAAGGTGACGGCACTCACCGGCACGATTATCTGGTTCATCAGCACACCGCTTTGGGCTGGCCAATGCGAAACCGCTGACATGTCAGCCAACTAGAAACATGAGTCCACGAGTTGCATCCCTCAGAATCCTTGCCAGCCTTGGCCAAGCCCATCTGCTTGAGGTTGTTCTTGCACTGTGTGGAGACAGCCTGGGACTTGGCCTTGGCCAAGGCGGGCAACAACAGCGCAGCCAGAATGGCGATGATGGCAATGACCACCAGCAACTCAATAAGGGTGAATCCCCGAAGTCTATCTCCTCCGGGCTTTAGTGAGTCTGAGTTATTCATTTGGTTCATTGCCGTGCCCTTGTGGATGGGCAAACAGAGCGAAACCGGGGGCTAATCGGCAGGGTTTGCGTGCTGTATCGCCATGGTCAAGGTGGAGGTGCTCAGGGCATCCTTGTTGTTCACCAAGTGCACCGGTTTCCAGATGCCCCCCATGCCTGCCCTGTTATATACCCGGACGGCCAGGACATTATCTCCCGAACGATCCAGGGCACTGCCTGCCTTGAAGCTGAACGGCTTGGTCCAAAGTTCCTCCGGGGAAAGTCCGGTGGCGGCACGCGTATGCTCGAACACCTTGCGGCCGTTCAGCCATATTTCAGACTCTTCGTCCACCGCCTGAAACAAAAAATGCAGGGCCTCTGCCTCGGCCAGATTCTGAGGCACCCGGAAACTTTTTCGGTACCACCCATATCCCAGATAGTCAGGGTGGCCGTCGTCGTTCCAGCCTCCTTCAAGGTCGGCCAGTTTCCAGGATGAATCGTCCTGCCCGGGGTGGAACCATTTCTCCTTCAACCCGAGGTTTTCCGGGTCGGGGGCAAACCTCCACTGGCTGCCCAATGATTGGCCTTCGACCTCGGGAATTTCAACCACCGCCAGCAACCGGCAGGCCCAAAGCCGGTTGGTTCGTTTTTCATCCCGAATCATGGCCACCGCGGTTTCCTCGTCAACATATTCGACATTGGTGTAGGTTCCCTGATGGCTGTCAGCCCCGATGAACCACGGTTCAGGCCTGGTCCAGTTCCTGCCAGCATCCGGACTGACGGCATACCTCACGGGCCGATGCCAACCGCAAAGCAGTCTGCCGTCTCCCAGTTGCACAATGGAGCAGTGCGTCCCGGGCTGAACCCTGACGGGACGAGACCACGTTTTTCCACCGTCATCGCTGATGGAGTGGTAAAGGCCGCGTTGTTCCTCGTCGGGGACTCCTTGCGGTTCGCGAATCCTGTTCTGGGCCCGAATCATAAACACGAGGCGTCCATCCTCGAGTCGCGCCATCGCAGGTTCTGAGAAAACCAATCCCTTGTTTTTGTCGGACCTGGCCACCAGGGTAAAACTCCAGCCCCCTCCATCACCACTGTTCCTGAGCACGCCGCATGATTGCCGGATGCCATCCACGTCATCCGGCGACATGTATCCGCTGACAGGGATCACCAGTGTGCCGTCCGCCAACTGGGCGGGCCTGCCGCCTGTCCAGGTCCACGCACCCAGCACGGGGGCATACTCCACTTCCGGCCCGACCGTCCAGGTCCTGCCGCGATCCGCGCTGTAAGCCAGGTTTATCGCGGTGTAAATCCGGTAGTTCTCGTAAGCCTGATACTTTCTGCCATCCGGCAGCCTGCCGATAAAACGCCTGAGTTTTGGGAATGGCTTACCGCTTCTGTTCTCGCCGCCACCCAGATTCTCACCAAGGCTTTGGGTGCAGATCATCACGATCCGGCCATCGTTCATCAGTCCCATGGCAATGTCGGACGCCACCAGGTAAGGCGCCGGGACCATGGCCGTGAATGTTTGGTCCCAATTTTTACCGCCGTCGGTGGATTCAATGAAAACAACCTCGGTGGATTCATTCCCCGGCACTGAACTCACGGAAGCCAGGAGGGTTCCATCCTTCTGCCTGATGATACAGGCAGCCGCTCCTCCATTCCGGTTATCATAGACGAGCTTTGGGCGGGTCGATCGCCAGGTTAACAGGGCGTTATCGAACGTCCCTTTCGCTGCTGTTTCCCCGGCCTTGGCATCTGACAATGCTGAAAACAAAAGCAGAACAAGTGAGGCCCACAACGTGGCTTTGCCTCTTGTATAATCAGCCGCCAATTCAAACGCGGCGCTCATTGCTTGGATCGAAGTTGAGTTGGCTGCATGCTTGGTGGAAGTTTCCATTGCACGGTCTCGCAGGTAACGGTTGGCGGATCGTCGTACGGGTAGGCATTGTTTGCGAAGCAGGTCAGGAACCTGTCGTCCCCAAGCTCCAGGGACACCGGCCAGCCATTGTTCCCGGTGGCGGTCACGGCAGAAAAGGACAGTTGAACCCGGCGATCAGTGTTCCAGGTTTTGCCTTCATCGTGACTGAGAACCACACAGACACCAAAGGGTTGGTGATAATTCACATAGCTGGCCATGATCCGGCCATCCTTCAGTTGAAGAAGATTACCGTGAACCTCGCCCGTATTCGTCAACGGTTGGGGAGTGGACCATGTCTTCCCGTCGTCACCAGATACCGTGACCAGGGTTCTTGCCAGGGCGTGACCCCGATGACCCCGGGGCGCTGCCCCGCTCCTGGCAACCGGTCGCCTGTGGCGAAGCGCGGCCAGCAGGTTGCCGCTCTTCAACCGCAGGACGGACACCTCGCTGAAGGCGGAGATGTCCTCCGGTCTCCAGTCGATGAGTCCTTCTGAAAAAGTCCAGGTTTTCCCGTGGTCACCCGATCGGCACAACTCGAATTTTTCCGCTTCCTTGGAACGCAGAAAGAGCAGGGTCCCATCCTGTTCCACCAAAACATTCCTGGGATACGATCGACCGGGGATGAGGGCCTTGTCCCAGGTGCGACCGCCATCGGTTGATCGGCAAACCCACATCTCATTGCGCTTGCGATTGAGCCGAAAATCCTGAGCCGTCAGCAGGAGCGCACCGTCGGCGGTAACCGTTAGGCTGGGTTCTTTTGCGTGGATCGATGGGCGCGCAATCTCGCGCCAAGTCCGTCCACTGTCGGGAGATTCATAAACCACCATGGAGAAGGTCCGGTTCTTGGGATTGGTATAGTAGTCCTTGTGCTGCTGGCACACTGCGAGGACAACACGGCCGTTCTCGAGCCTGGCCATGCCGGCCTTGTAGTTGCCGCGACCGCCCACCCGCGTTCGGATGGCTTGCCCGGCGTGGTCAATGGTATGGATGCGCTGCAGATCCTGTCCGGAATAACCGGCCATACCGGCTATCTTCCATTCATATTCATAATCAGAGAGGAGCAGTGCATTTCGCCCCTGATCTGCTCTGCTCTTTCCAACCGGGAAGCCATCGCGGCCGGCGGTTTGCTCCTTGGTATCGTCCATGACCAGCGCCAATCTGCAGGCCCAAATCCAGTTGGGATGGGAACCGTAGTCCTTGAGCATCGCCACAGCAGTTTCATCGTCGTAGAACTCGACATTGGTGTACCAGCCCTGATGGCTGTCCCTGCCAAGAAACCACGGCTCCGGCTTGGTCCATGTTTTCCCGGCATCCGAACTGAGAGCATACTGGATCGGCCGATGCCAGCCACAAAGCAACTGGCCATCTCCGAGTTGGGTGATGGAGCAGTGCGTTCCCGTCAAGACCCGCACCGGCGTGGACCACGTCCTGCCTCCATCACTGCTGACGGAACGATAAAGTCCCGACCGGAATTCGTCCGAAATCTGTTCCTCCTCGATCACCCTGTTCTGCGTCCGCATCATGAACACCAGACGGCCGTCACGGAGTTCGGCCATGGCAGGTTCAGAGAACACCAAGCCCTGCTTTCTGTCGGTTTGGCCCACCACGCTGAATTTCCAGGTGCCACCCTTGTCACTGCTTCGGAGCACGCCGCTCGACAGCCATATGCCGTCCATGTCATCCGATGACAGATAACCATCAATTGGAATGACCATTGTCCCATCCGCCAATTCGGCAGGCCTTGCACCGGTCCACAGGGAACTTCCCATGAGGGATTCATGCTCGACCTTACGTCCGGCCGACCAGGTTCTGCCCCGGTCCGAGCTGAAGGTGATCCACGTGTCACTGTAGTAACGATAGTTTTCATAGGCCTCAGTCTCTTTTCCATCGGGCCGCCTTCCGGTCTTTTTGATTAGTTTGGGCAATGGTTTGCCGCTGCGATTCTTTACCGCCCCCAAGTTGGAGCCATGCGCCTGGTCACAGGCCATAAGGATGCGACCGTCGTTCATCAACCCCATCACCCCGCCATCCGAATGGTCTATCGGGACCTTAGCTTTGAACGGCTTCGACCATGACTTGCCGCCATCGAGCGACTCTATAAAGAGCACAGTGGATGCCCCTTCGCCGGCGTTCCACTCCAGTGAGGCCAACAGCGTTCCATCCTTAAGACGGACCATGCTGGGCCTGGCGGCATATCGATGGGCACTTTCACCGGCATGAACGAGTTGCGGCTTTGTGGCTCGCCAACGCAAATCTGCTGTTGAAGGAACTGGCGCAGGCACTTGAACGGTTTTTGGTTCGCCGATGGGCAGGAGTTCAACGCCTTCCCCCTCCTCGGGAGACTTGATTCGAAACCGCATCGCGAGAGTCTCGGCCCCGAATGGACCGAACTTGTTCTCGATCCTCTGTCGAACCCCGACGGAGAAGATGGAGCCATCCTTGAGAAGACATGCGTTGGGGTAGTATTGCAGGGGGTCAAACCTGAAACCACGGCCCGGCGCCGGCTTGATCCATGTCCTGGCATCGTCCCGGCTGTAGATCACCTGTCCGTTGCCCCCTGATCCGCCGCAGAAAACCAGCACCGCCAACCCATCCGATCCCTGGATCAGTTCCCCGCGCTTCATCGTTCTGCCCTTTGAATCACCGCGACCAGCGAGGAGATGTCGAGGCTCAGACCAGGTCAGACCATGGTCGTAAGATTGAATCCACTCCGAAAACGGTCGTGAGGCCATGCCCAGGCTACCGTCCGGCAAATATCCAACATTCTTCTCATCCCCAGGACCTTTTTGTTCAAAAACAGAAGTAACCTTCCAGTTTTCCCCCTTGTCCAATGTCTTGATCAATGCCATGACATGGCCATCCCTCTCGGGCCAACCCTCGCCGACCGGAAAAGGGGTGCCGGTGGCCAGCGCGACCAGCCTGCCATCCCTTGGATCCTCCATCAGGCCCTGAACAGCCACGGAGAGAATGAAGGGACCCGTTAGCCGTGCGATTTTCCGCCAGGTTTCACCGTTGTCATCACTGCGATGCACCACGAAAGGCTGCGGGAAACGATCGGCGGCGATCTTTGAGAATGACAGAGGGTCGGCCGGCAATCCCTTGCTCAGGTCGGGGCGAACCCAGCCCCGGTGGGCTTCGACATTGTGTGCCGCAAACAACGTTCCGTCGCTCATCTGGATGAGACACTCGATGCCTTCCGCCCCCCGGACGTGAGGAAATGGTCGGGGACGCGACCAGGTCCTGCCATTGTCCTTGCTCCGAATCCAGAAGTTGCGGCCCCCTTCCGGTGCCTTGTTCTTCTCGTGCCATTCCTTGAGGACGGGATTCGCGGAGGTCATCTGCTCGAGATAATCGGGAGGAAAATCGAGCGGCGTCGGCCACGAGGCATGCCAGTAGCCAGCCTGGAAACTCACAAGGAGGTCGCCATTCTGAAGGCAGACAACCTTCGGCCAGCCACAAAACCCTCCAAAGCCCTCGAAATAGTCGGGCGTATTCACCGTGGGAGACACAAGGACCTTGCGGAACTTGTCATAATCCTGGGCCGTTCCCGCACCGGCTGGAGCCAAGCCTCCGGCCACTACAAAAAGCAGATTAATGAAAGTTGATTGGACCTTGTTTTTTTTCATTGGCATTCGCGGAGATGAAACAATGACCAGCAGCAGGCATTCAAAGCACCGGCCAAACTTGGTCAAGCGGGATTCAGTAATTCAGAATCCCGTCCAAACGGATGACTCGTCGCTGGAGATTTTAAATGCAATGCAAACCAGATTTTTTCCGCATTAATTGCCCTTGGCCAAGCGGCGGTACTGCCCCAAAACAGCCCAGAGGTTGACGGGATTGAAGGTGCCACCGTAGCCAATATACTCAGCGTGCCCGTCGGCGAATGAATAGTTCGACCCCCCGCTGTTGCCCTCTTCCCGGGCTTGGCTGTTACGGTTGTGCATGTTCCAGACCAGTTCCTGCCATGCGTTGCCTTCCCCTTCCATGAAATCCATGAAGAAATGGGCACTCTCGGCATTTTTCTCTCCGTAAACAATGGTCCCGGCCGGTTCATCAAGGTCCGTGTCGCGGATAGCCCTGTCGAACAGGATCTGGTCATTAAATGGCAAGCCCTTGGGGGCGAGGAAAAAATCATTCCACCCGTTGATCATGTAGCTCCGGGGAGCCACGTCCGCCGGGTGAACCTGACGGGTACCCGACACCGGTGGCGGTATTTTGCGATCACTTGGGCAAACCAAAAGTCCGGTGTTTGAATAGTATCGCAACAGGCGTCCAGGCCAGCAGGGATGGCCATGGTCCATTCCCCGGGTTCGGGGCGGGTAGGCTCCATCGGTATCGTCGGCGTAAAGGATGGTTGCGGTGATAATCTGCCGGTTATTATTCAGGCAGGAAGCCTTCAGGCTCGATTCCCTGGCCCTGCCCAGCGCAGGAAGCAACAACGCCGCCAGAATGGCAATGATGGCAATCACAACCAGCAATTCCACCAGTGTGAATGCGTATCTCGTGGCGGAATCCATCCCAATTGACTGCTCTTGTGATCGTCCTGATGAAAAAGTCGCCGGGTTCATTGGGCTAAGGATTGTCATCAGCACCGGGACCAATTCGAGGTTGGCGATGTAGAAGGCAGGCACGGATGGTGTTGTAGGGCTTCATGTCCTTGATAAGCGCAATGGCGGTCGTTTCATCCACCATTTCCACGATGGTGTACCATCCCCAGTTGGACTTCGGCTTTTCTGTCGGCCACAGCATGTTTGCATACCAACTCCTTCCCGCGTCACTGCTGAGGGCAAGCCTCGGGGGGCGATGATATCCGCAAAGCAGCACCTCGTCGGGCAACTGCACCACTGAACCGTGCGATCCGGGCAACGTCTCGACCGGGCTGGACCACGTCCTGCCGCCATCCCAACTGTTCACCCGGCACAGCCCGGTCCTCTCCCCACGGGGTTCGCCGGGGATGATGTCTGAAACACGATCCTCGGTGCGCAGCAGACCCACCAGCCCCCCGTTGTCCAGCTTGGCCACCGCGGGTTCACTGAAAATCATCATGTTGCCGGGATTCCCATGGCCGATGATCGATAAGCTCCAGGTCGCCCCTTCATCGCCGCTGAGCAACACCGCCGAACTCAACCACTTGGGCTCGAGATAACCGGCCACCGGGACCACGAGTGTTCCATCATCCAGTTCCAGCAATCGACCACCGGTCCACACCCACGCGTTGGCCAAGCGCGAGGCGTCAATCGCATTCCCCGCCGTCCAACTTCTGCCCCGGTCACGACTGTAGGCCAAGCGCAGGGGCTTCTCGGATACCGCCATCAGGCGGCCGTCACGGCGAACACCCAGGGTGCTGATTGTTCGAACCCCATTCTGCAAAATCCCCACGTAAGGCTTGGACCAGGTTTTCCCACCATCAGTCGACTGGATGAAAACCGGCCTGTGCCCACCAGGAACCACCAGTGCAACCAGGGTTCCATCCAGCATGCGCACTAGGCATGGGACCACATGGTATCGATCTTCCTTGCTCGCTGGGGGGCCCTGATAGATGAGCCGCGGCTTGGAGGGCTTCCACTCCACCTCCTGCACCTCGGAATCCGAGTAGCGCAAAAACAGCTCATAGTCCTTTTCGCCTTCGGCATAAACAAGCAATCCCAAGCCGGCATTCAATGCAAAAAAAATTGCCACTATTCCCGGCAACCCAAAGATCGACCTTAACTTTTCCATGATGTTTAGACTGCAATGAAAACTACCGAACCGGCATTTAATTTTCATCACTTTTCTCCCTTGGCCGCCCAAAGCATGGCCGGACCGGTGATCCCGCCGGTGCCCAGTTCGCTCAACTGGCGGTTGCTGATCTTCACGACAATCAGGTTCGATTGACCGAACCGGATTGCCTCCGTGGCGTCAAATTCCCAGGGTCGGCCAGTCGGGGCGAGACCGCTCTCTACCAGTTTCAGTTCCCTTCCATTGATCCAAGCCTTGGCCGACTCATCCACTCCCCCAAGCCAAAGCCGGATTGAACGTCCGCGAAACCTGTTGTCAACCTTTGCGGTTGTGCGGTACCACGCCTGTGCCTTGTAGTATCGCAGACCCTGGTTCGACCAAGATCGGGACCAAGTTTTCAGCGGCCGCCAGGAACCGGTGCCGATCCCAGGTTTCCACAAACCCAGCGCCTCCCCTCCATCAAACGGATCGAGCATGAAGAGCCACTCGTCCGGAAGCCTCGCCACAACTTCGTTGCCGTTGGTGATGCGTTCATAGCCGCTCTGCACGGTTGTATTCCAAAAACGCCTGATGAAAGCGGACCCGTAGCGTCTGCTCAACAACACCGGATCATGCTCAAATGCCTCGGGAACGATTTGACCCAGAATCTTGTCCCGATGTTCCCTGGCGTTGCTGAAATCGAGATTGTTCACCGCACTCATCATTTTAAGGTGTTCGACCCCAAAATCGAAACCCACCCGCGTCATGTGAACACGCCGCGCAAAAATGGATTCATCAGGTACAGCCTGCTCGGCGCTTTGGAGTGACGATTCCAGTTTCAGCATGACGCCGGGGATGAGAATATGGGGGATATCGAAGACATTGCCGGTGTGGTAGTCAGCCTCCCTGTAAGCCCGCTCAAGACGATCGAAGTGCGACCGCATCGGTTCGGCTGCAGGCCCATAAAACTTTGTGAAATAATCATCCAACAGGGCATCCGCGTTCAGTGATGGATCCCACATGATCCTTGAAGCCAGGTAAAGCGATGGCCCGTGGTAGGCCCAGGCTGGCTTGCACTCCACCCGACAGGCAATCATCCCCAAGCGATGGTAATACGGATACTCAGCACGAACCTGGCGAATCATCGAAAATGGAATCCCCGCATCCGCGAGGTGAAAGAGATATCCGCGATACATCATCCTAACGTCAAGGGCCTTCCAGTCCTCAACGATCTGCCTGATGTATTGGCGTTCCCAGCAAAACGGATTGTCAATGGCATGAATGCGACAGACATCAATGGGCGCCAGAATGGGCAGGATTTTTGTGTCCGGTTTTTCCCGAACCGGCGCCCGCATGTGCTGTGAGTAGCAGTAGAAAGCCAGCCCCACATTGGGATGTTGCTTGCGCAACTCGACCAGCAGGAGATTGAAAAACTTCACATAGCGGTCCGTGACCGACACCCGGCCATGCAAGGGATCCATGTCGTGCGCGTCCCAGGGATGCACACCGAACCCGTGTCCGTCGTATGGCCCGACACTTACATATTCAGTTGAGGGATCATTCTCCAGTTCCTCGAGACAGGCCTGCATCGTCCGCCGAAAAACCTCCGGGTGTGACAGGTTGAGCTTGCCCGTGCGCCGGCCGTCCTCGATCATAAAGAGCTCCGGTTCCTTGTCAGGGTGGCTACGCCACCCTGGTCCGTGTCCACCCGCGTTGAACCCACCCATACGCATTCTTTGGAACCATCGATTTGGGACGTCAGTAAGAATGCGTCCCCTGAAGCCGGGACGCTGGATGGTATCCTGATGGCGGACGGCAACGGTGCCGGTCTTCGGGATCACAGTTCCAATCTCCCCCGGAACAAACCAACGAACCCCCAGTTGTTCAAGCAACTCGTATGCGGCGATGAGGGAACCCTGTGGCGAAAGGCCAACCAACTGTATATTACGATCGGTTACCAGCAACCGAAAGGAGGCAGGATCATCGCCGCCGACCCTGATAAGCTGCTTTGAGACACCCGCATCGGGGGCAGCTCGTCCAATATGGATTTTAGTCCCGCCGGTTGTTTGTTTTTCCGTGATGATTGGCAGTCGTGCCCCAGAGATTTTTTCAACGTGTTCGACCAGTTCGTCGGCAGCAAGTTGTTCCAACTCATCGGGTTCCCCAGGCAGGATTATGGACGCACGCGCCGAGCCTCTCTCAACCAGTTGAACAGTTTTTGCATCGCTCTCAGCGCCTTGGACCCCCACCGGAAGGAGGCATGCACCCAACAGAACAGTTGAAGGGATTCGTTTGACAAAACGGTTCATGGTAATCAAGCGGCTGTTTCTTGATGGTAATCGTTCTCCACGCACTATTCAATGCGCTGGATTCCGAATTCTGAAACACGATGGATTTGAGCCGCCAACTCTCGCATCCATTTCCAGACAGTCAGGGTTTCCCGCGTGCCCGATCCGGGGCCGTCCCATTATTCTACAAGGGCCAGAAGTACAGGATCAGCGGTGTACCGAGGGTGGCAATGACGATTTCCAGCGGCAGGCCAACCCGCCAGTAATCGCCAAACCGGTAGCCGCCCGGCCCCAGAATCATGGCATTGCACTGGTGCCCAATGGGGGTCAGGAACGCGCACGACGCCCCCACCGCCACGGCCATCAAAAACGGGTCGGGCTGTTTAGCCATCGTGACGGAAATACCCACGGCGATCGGGGCCATGATGAACGCCGTGGCAGCGTTGTTGATGATGTCGGAGAGGCACATGGTCACGATCATGACCAGGGTGATCATCGACCACGGAGGCAGCGCGCCGGTCAGAACTTGGATCGACTCGGCGATCAACTCAGTGCAGCCGGTTGTTTTAAACGCCTGACTAACCGGGATCATCGCTCCAAGCAGGACGATGATCGGCCATTCCACCTCCCGGTAAATGTCCCGGAGCGGCAGAATCCCGCAAAGGATGTAAGCCAGCACGGCACCCAAAAAGGCAATGGTCATCGGGAAGCCCGTCATACTCAACCCGATGGCCCCACCAAAAATCGCCACGGACAACCCGATCCGCGAGAACGTGCCCACGCTCAATTCACGCTCGGCGAGGGGCAGCAGGTTGAGGTCGGCGATGGTGTCGTCCATCTCCGGGGTTTTCCCGTGCAGTAACAGGACGTCGCCGACGCGAAAAACCACCTCCTTGAGTTGCTTGCGGATGGGCTTGTTTTGACGCGCCACAGCCATGAGCGTCATCGTGTTGCCGCTGTGCCGCCGAAGATACGTTCGGGTGCGCCCAAGCAGCGGCGAACCGGCGGTCACGATGGCCTCGGTGAAGCCGGTGGCCTCCCCTTTGAGGCTGTCGATCCGGTGGCGCATCTCGGTGGAGAGATGCAGGCCGTGTTCCTCGATCAACGCCTGCAGTTCCACCGGGTCGGCCTTGGCCACGTACCGGCAGCCCTCCTGAATGATGCCGTCCGGGTTGGGTGGCAGAACCTTGTCGTCCTTTCGGATGAACCCGAAGATGGCCATTTTTTCGCCGACGAGTTCCTCCACCTCGGTCACTGTTTTGCCGATCCATTTGCAGCCGGCCGGAGTGCTGATCTCGGTGATGTAGTCGTCGATCTGGAATAGCGATTCCATGCCCGGTTTCTTGTGCGACTTGGCGGGAATGAGCCGCCAACCGACAAGCACGATGAACAGCAGGCCGACAACAGCCACCAGGCCGCCGACCGGCGAAAAGTCAAACAAGCCGAACGCCGGCTCGCCGGTCAGCTCCGCGCGAAGGCTGGCGATGATGATATTTGGCGGCGTGCCAATCATCGTCATCATGCCGCCGAGGATGCTGGCAAACGCCATGGGCAACAGCAGGATGGTGGGCGAGCGCTGACGATCGACCGCCGTCTTCAGCGCGACCGGCAGCATGAGCGCGAGCGCGCCGACGTTGTTCATGAAGGCGGACAACACCATGACGACCAGCGACAGGCTCAGGATGTGCGGGATCTGGTTTTTCGTGAACGGCATCACGCTGCGCGAGATTTGGTCCACCACGCCGGAGTTGCGCAGCGCCCGGCTAATGACCAGCACCGCCGCCACGGTCACCACCGCCGGGTGGCCGAACCCCTCCAGCACCCGCTTGGGCTGCTCGACCAGCCTGGACGCCTCCCCACCGAGGATCGCATCCAACGCCACCAACGCCACCAAGGCAATGACCGCCACGATGTCGTAGCGCCACCTGTTCCACGCAAACAGAGCGAACATCACGAGTATCAATCCAGTAACGGCAATCTGATCGGGATTCATGAAATAATTAGTCCACCGTCCGCCGAACAATAACAAGCCGGCCAGCCGCATTAAACGGAATTCCGCCCCGCCACCCGCTTGGCCAAGCGCCCGCGAAAACCGGACTTTGGGGATTGTCTGGGGGGGGGTTTCCCGCTAGAAAACGGGCAGGATGCCATCCGTTGGAGACCAGTTGAAGACTACCCGCGAGCAGCAGGGCAAGTCTCTCGAGGACATTAGCGGCGAACTCAAAATCCGCATCGACCATGTACTGGCCCTCGAGGAGGGGGATTTTGACAAGTTCGACGCCCCGGTGTTCGTGCGCGGGTTCGTCCGCTCCTACTGCCGGATTCTTAAGATTGACTCGGCCCCGGTGGTCGTCCAACTCAATCAGGAACTCGGCGGCACGGAAGCCCTGGCCAGCGACCCCGCCCTCCCCCCGGGCAAAAAGGGGTTCGTCGATCAGCTTACCCTTTTCCTGACGCGCGTCAACTGGAGCATCTGGCTGCCGTTGCTCGTGCTGATCCTGATCGCCTCGATTGTCTGGGCGGTGGTCAATGCCAAGGAGGCCAAGCGCGAACAACTCGAGAGCGGCAGCTGGATCGACGATCTGCCGGCGGCCGGGTACCAACCGTCCCGCGGGATGCTCGAGTTAAAGATCAACGACTTGCCGGATCCCCCGATCAAGCCGCCCGCCACCAACGCCCCGAGCGCCAACCCATGACGCAGCAGCGCAGCCAACCGACCCAGCGCACGCTGGCGGTGGCAACGCTGCTTGCCAGCCTGCTTCCTTCCATTGACGTCCCGGCCAGAACTAACGACCCCACGATCGATTTCAACCGGGACATCCGCACGACACTTGCCGACAAATGTTACCAGTGTCATGGGCCGGACGCCAACCAGCGCAAGGCCAAGCTGAGGCTAGACACGGAGGAAGGGGCGTTCCGCAACGAGGACGGCGTGCGTCCATTCGTCGCCGACAAACCAAGCGAGAGCGAGGCTTACCGGCGCATCACCACCGATGATCCGGACGACCTCATGCCTCCGCCCGACTCGGAACTTTCACTTACCGACACAGAGAAGGAGTTGATCCGGCGCTGGATCGAGCAGGGTGCCAAGTGGCAAAACCACTGGGCCTTCATCCCGCCCAAGCGCCCTTCCCCGCCGCTTGGCCAGGCACAGCCGGGCAACGCAATCGACCATTTCATCCGGGCCAAGCTCCACTCCGGGCAACTCGCGCCGTCGCCGGTCGCGGCCAAGCGCACGCTCATCCGACGCGCCACCCTCGATCTCACCGGACTGCCGCCGACGCTGCCCGAGATCGAAGTTTTCGCCGCCAACTCGTCGCCGCATGCCTACGAGCGCTTGGTTGATCGACTGCTCGCCTCACCGCGCTATGGCGAACACATGGCGCAGTCATGGCTCGACGCCGCCCGCTACGCGGACACCAACGGCTTCCAGGCCGACCGCACCCGCAACCAGTGGCACTGGCGCGACTGGGTCGTCGATGCGCTGAACCGCAACATGCCGTTCGACCAGTTCACCATCGAGCAACTCGCCGGCGACCTGCTGCCGGAGCCGTCGCTTGATCAACTCATCGCCACCGGCTTCAACCGCAACCACATGCTCAACGGCGAGGGCGGCGCGATCGCCGCCGAGACGCAGGTCGAGTACGTCGTCGATCGCGTCGTGACCACCGGCACCACCTGGCTCGGGCTCACCCTCATTTGCGCGCGCTGCCACGACCATAAATACGATCCCGTTTCGCAGAATGAGTTTTACCAATTATACGCTTTTTTCAACGCCATGCCGGAACGCGGCGGCGGCGACATGGAGCCGACCATCAAGGTGCCCACGCCGGAACAATCGGCCAGACTCAAGCAACTCGAGACAACGCTGGCCGGTCATCAGGCCGTGCTCGCCCAGCCCTTGGCCAGGTTCGACGCCGAACGCGAACGATGGGAGGCGCCTCTGCGGAGGGAGATTAGGCAAACCGGTCGGCTCAAAGGCTGGCTGCAGCTCAAGCCGGAGTCCGCCGAGTCGGCCAACGGCAGCGGGTTGACGATACAGGACGACGCCTCGGTGCTGGCCACCGGCAAACTGCCAGACAACGACGACTACACTCTCACGTTCAGCACAAGCCTCGAGAACATCACCGGCTTACGGCTCGAGGCGCTGACCCACCCGAGCCTGAAAAACAGCGGCCCCGGCCGCGATGGCAACTTTGTGCTGACCGGCATTGAATTGCAGCCTGGTATCGACGAACCCGACCTCGGCTCCCTCGAGCAACGCTTCGACAGCGGCCTGATGAAAAAGGGCGGCAAGCAACTCGATATTGACATCACCGGCCAACGCCTGCTCGTGCTCGACGTCGGGGACACCGGCAACGGCATCTCATCCGACTGGGCCAACTGGGGCGAACCGATTCTAGAAGGCCCCGACGGCGCTCTCAAGTTGACCAATCTCGACTGGCACTCGGCGACGACTGATTACAAGGTCGTTCGCAAAAACCGCAACACGCAGGATCAGCCGCTGCGCATCGACGGCCAACCGCTCGAATGGGGCCTCGGCACCCACGCCAAGTCGCGTGTCGTCTTTCTGCTGCCGGAAGGCTACACGCGCTTCCGGGCCACCGTCGGGCCGGATACCGGCGCGATCGAGGAGGTCACCAACGCGCAGACTTCGATCCAATTTTTTGTACGCGTCAGCCCCAGGAGCTGGCCGGAAAAACTCGAGCCGCTGCCGTTCGCCAGCGCTGTTGCAGAGTTTAACCAGGACGGCCTGCCGGTGGGCGACGCGATCGACGACGATCCCAAGTCTGGCTGGGGCATCTGGAAAAAGGACTTCGACTACAACCAACCGCGCAAGGCCGTTTTTCACTTGAAGGAAACTTGGCCAGCCGGCGAAGACACTCGATTCACGTTACGGCTCCGACATCAGCACGATGCGAAGAAGCATCTGCTTGGGTGCTTCCGTGTCTCGGTCACCGCCGTGCCCGAGCCGTTGATCGCGATGCGCGATGGGTTGCCGGAGAAGGTCGTTCAAATTCTCAACATACCCCGGGACAAGCGCCTTACCAAGCAGCGCGACTCGCTCGCCCGGCATCACCGTTCGCTCATGCAGGACTTCATCGTGGCCAAGCGCGACGGAGAGAGCACCCGCGCTGCGATCAAGAAACTCAACGACTCGCTCGGCAGCACCATGGTCATGCGCGACACGGACAAACCGCGTGACACTTATCTGCTCGTCCGGGGCGTGTACAACAAGCCGGACAAGAGCCAAGCCGTCCGGCCCGGCGTGCCGGCCAGCTTCACGGGGCTTGACGGCCTGGCCAAGCGCCGTGCCAACCGGCTTGACCTCGCCCGTTGGTTGACCGATCCCAATCACCCGCTCACCGCCCGCGTCACCGTAAACCGTTACTGGCAACATTTCTTCGGCACCGGCCTCGTCAAGACCACCGAGGATTTCGGCGTGCAGGGCGAACAGCCGGAACACCTCGGGCTGCTCGACTGGCTTGCGACCGAGTTCGTCCAGTCCGGCTGGAACGTGAAGCACCTGCACCGCCTCATCGTCACGAGTGCAGCCTATCGCCAATCCTCAGCTCTGACCCCGGAACTGCTGGAGCGCGACCCGCAAAATCGCCTCATGGCCCGCGGCCCGCGCCTTCGCATGAGCGCGCAGGCCATCCGCGACCAGGCACTTGCACTTGCTGGTCTGTTGGTTGAGCGATTAGGCGGTCCGCCAGTCAAGCCGTACCAGCCACCCAACGTCTGGGCCGACTTCAGTTTCGGGCGGATCGTTTACAAGCGCGACGACGGCGAGTCGCTGTATCGGCGCAGCCTCTACACCTTCTGGCGACGCTCGGTGAAACCGGCTATGTTTTTCGACAACCCGGCGCGCCGCGTCTGTTCAGTACTCCCCAACCGCACGAACACGCCGATGCAGGCGCTCAACCTGCTCAATGACACCACCTACGTCGAGGCCGCCCGCTGCTTCGCCGAGCAACTGCTGAGGCAGCCGGGGAGTGACGCCGACCGGCTTGCCCAGGCGCTGGCAATCGCCACCGGCCGACCGGCCAAGCAGGCTGAAATTGACCTACTGGCCGGACGCTTGGCCAAACTTCAGGCCCATTACGCCAAACAACCGGAAGCTGTGAAGGAACTGCTCTCCATTGGCGAGGCCAAGCCGGACCCGGCGCTCGACGGTGCCCGGGTTGCCGCCCTCACCGGCATCACCAGCCTCATCCTCAACCTCGACGAGGTCATCACCAAGGAGTAGCGGCCGTGCTCAGTCGCGCCATGATCGCTCGATTTCTTTTGCGGCCTCGGGCCAGGTGGGGTGGTTGAACGTGAAGCCGGACTCGAGCAATTTCCCCGGCACCACGCGGCGGCTTTTCAGCAGCAGCTCCGTCTCGGTGCGCATGAAGAACGCGCCGATCGCGAGCATCCACGCCGGCGGCGGCAGGCCGTACTTCACGCCGCAGGCCTCGCGCAGCGCCCGCATGAAGTCGCGGTTCGGCATCGGGTTGGGCGAGCACATGTTGACCGGCCCGCTGAGTTCCCCGTGATCGAGGCACCAGTCGAGCATCCGCAAAAAATCCCCCATGTGCAGCCAGCTGACATACTGCGTGCCGGGCCCCTGCGTGCCACCGAGCCCGAGTCGGGTGATGTTGCGAAACGTCTCGAACACACCGCCCGCGCCGGTGCCGAACACCATCGACAGCCTCATCGCGATGCGGCGCGTGCCCGGCATCGCCGCGTCGAACAGCGCTCGCTCCCAGCAGTTCACCACGTCAACGGAAAACTCCCACTTGTTCCTCGGCTTGCCCGATTCAACCGGGTCGATCTCGCCGGTGGCCTCGTCCATGGCGCGGTCGAGCGCGTGTCGGTACACCGTCGCCGAGCTGGCGTTGAACCACACCGACGGCGGCGCGGCGCACTCCGCGATCGCCTCGCCAATCACCTCGGTGGAAAACTCACGCGACTCGTAAATCTCCCGCCGGTTTTTTTTGCCGTACCGGCAGTTGACCGTGCGCCCGGCGAAGTTGATGACCGCCGCCGCACCGTCGAGTTCATCGGCCCATGCGTCGAGGTTGGCGCCGTCCCACCAGACGAATCGGACGCCCTCCCGGTGTTCGTGCCGTTGCCGAGACAACACCACCACCTCCCAGCTCTTGGCCGCGAAGTGCCGCATGACATGCCGGCCGATGAAACCGTCGCCGCCCGGGAGCACGATCTTTTGTTTGTCCGTCGTCAAACTTGTCCAAGTGTCCCACGGGTCCGGTCAAAGCGCAACCGGGAGTAATCCGCGCTTGGCCAAGCGGCGGTGGCACGCGTATCGTCTCGGCCATGTTGAACACCCTGACCAAGCAACTGGCCGACGGCACGGCACTGGCCGATGAACAGGTGCACGACGCGATTGACTGCCTGACCGATGAGGCCGTCACCCCCGAGGCCAAGGCCGAGTTCCTCACGTCTCTGGCCACCAAGGGCGAGACGCCAGAGGAGATCGCGGCGTTCGCGAGCGAGCTGCGCGACAAGGCGCTGCCCGTGCCGCTCGACGACGAGACGCGCGGTCGTGAGATGCTCGACGTCTGCGGCACCGGCGGGGACAAACTGGGGACCTTCAACATTTCCACCACGGTGGCCATCGTCGCCGCGGCAGCCGGGGTGACGGTGGCCAAGCACGGCAACCGCGCGATCACCTCCAAGTCCGGCAGCGCCGACGTGCTGGCCGCGCTCGGCATCCCGACCGACCTCACGCCGGAGCAGGTGGCGGTGAGTTTGCGCGATCATAATTTCGCGTTCCTGTTTGCGCCCGGCTATCACCCGGCGTTCAAGCACATCATGCCGGCACGCAAACTGTGCGCCGACCAGGGCCAGCGGACGGTGTTCAACTTTCTCGGCCCGTTGCTCAACCCGGCCCGACCGACGGCGCAGCTCATCGGCGTGCCCAATGGCGAGTTGTGCGAACCGATCGGCCGCGTGCTGCAGTCGATCGGCATCCGCCGCGGCATGGTTGTGAACGGCAAGGCTGGCGAGGGCGCGATGGACGAACTCTCGACCCTCGGCGAAAACACCATCGCGGAGTTTTATCAGGATCGCGGCTTCAGCGTGAGCCGCGACGAGCCGAGCCTGTTCCCGCTGCAACCGGCCACGCTTGACGACCTGAAGGGCGGGGACGCCGGGGAAAACGCAGCGATGATCCGGGCCATCCTCGCCGGTGACGATCGCGGCCCGCGACGCGACGCCGTGCTACTCAACGCCGGCCACGCGCTGTTCGTCGCCGCCAGGACCGCCTCGGCGCTTGAGGGCTGGGATCTGGCCGCCTCGGTTATCGACGACGGCCTGGCCGGACGCAAACTGGAAGAGTTGACCGATCATTAATCCTTGTTACAATTCTTCCACAGAGGAAATAATCATGTACGAACTCAAAGCAGAAGACGGTAAAGTTTATGGTCCCGTGGACGAGGGAAATATTCTCGAATGGGCGAAAGGCGGTCGGATAGACGGCAACTCGCTGGTCCGAAAAACACCCGACGGCGAATGGCTCCCATTGAACCAAAT
>CAJWEP010000012.1 GCA_913030945.1 uncultured Verrucomicrobiota bacterium | reverse complement strand
GATCTCCTCCGCAAACACGGGTTTTTGGACGGACCTTGTCCACTTTCCAAGGCATGGAAGGTGGATGTTGTTGAAAAGAGGCCGTAATGTATCGGCCTTGTTGTTTATGAGGTATTTATGAGGTTTATAAGATTGTTTATGGTTTTGAGTGCTGTGTCCGCGTGTCTGGCGGCGGAACGTCCCAATATTCTGGTCGTGATGGTGGACGATATGGGGTTTTCGGATGTCGGCTGCTACGGTGGCGAAATCAGAACGCCCAATCTGGACAACCTGGCCGAAAACGGCATCCGCTATACAGCCATGCACAACACGGCGAAATGCTATCCTTCCCGCGCCTCGCTCATGACCGGCGTGTACTTCCAGCGCACGGATCGCGAGTTTTCGAATACGGCGACAATCGGTGAGGTGCTGCGTCCAGTGGGATATCACACCTTCTGGTCGGGAAAACATCATGCCAAGTTTATCCCGACTACCCGTGGATTTGACCGGTTCTACGGTTTGGTCGGCGGAGCCTGCAATTTCTGGAATCCCGGAGGCACCCCGCGGCCGGGCGAAACCGAAGCGGCGCGCAAGAGCAGTGCGAGCTGGGTGGTCGATGGCGAGTTCCAGAAGGATTATTCCCCGCAGGACAAAAACTGGTATGCAACCGATGCCATTACCGATACCGCGTTGAAATGGCTCAAGGAAACTGACGACGGCAAACCGTTTTTCCTCTACCTCGCCTATACGGCACCGCACTATCCGCTGCACGCATGGCCTGGGGATATCGCGAAATACGAAGGGATGTACGACGGGGGGTATGACGCTATTCGCGAAGCTCGCTACAAACGGCAACTTGAAATGGGGCTGTTCGATGCGGAAACCGCACCGCTTTCCGAAGCCACACCCAAAGTCCCGTGGAACGAACTTTCACCAGAGGAAAAGAAAAAGGAGATCCGGCGCATGGAGATCTACGCCGCGATGATTGATCGCGTAGACCAGAACCTCGGCCGTGTCTTCGATCATCTGAAGGCGACGGGAAAATTTGAAAACACACTTGTCCTCTTCCTTTCCGATAACGGCGCCTGTGCGCAACAGCCCACAAAGTTCAAGGGCGATACCTCCGGCGAAATGGGCGGCGTCAATAGTTTCCCGACGGTCGGGCCGTCGTGGGCGAACGTTTCCAACACGCCCTTCCGTTTTTACAAGCAGGATTCTTATGAAGGCGGCATCAATACGCCGATGATTGCGCACTGGCCGAAGGGTATCCGCCAACAGGGCGTTTTTTGCCGGGAGGCCTGCCATCTGATCGACCTGATGCCCACCTGCATGGAGCTTGCTGCCGCGGCTTATCCCGGCGAATCCCCGACGCCGGATGTCAAGCCGCCCGACGGCGTCAGTCTGGTGCCGACTTTTTCCGGGGATGTGTTGAAGCGCGCCAAACCGCTCTTCTGGGAATTCGGCGGCGGCGCGGCCGTGCAGGAGGGCCGGATGAAGCTTGTCCGCAAGAAAAAGTGGGAACTCTACGATCTCTCCAAAGACCGCACAGAAACAGTGAATCTAGCCTTCCAACGGCCTGAACTCGCCGCGAAGATGGAGGCCGACTGGAACGCTTGGTTCACCGAATGCTCCGGCGAGGATTTCGCTGACGCCAAGGCCAGACGGGAGGCCGCGAAAAAAGCGAAAAAGAAACGGAAGGGCGGCGCATGATCCTCCGGGCGGTCAGTTTCATTCTGCTTGCGTCTGCGGCGTTCGCCGAGCGGCCCAACATCCTGCTGGTGCTTTCGGACGATCACAGCGTGCCGCACGTCGGTGCCTATGGCGACGCCAACTGTCAACGGCTGAATCTGACGCCGAACCTCGACGCGTTCGCCGCGGAGGGTATGCGTTTTGATCGGGCCTACACGACCGCGCCGCAGTGCGCGCCCTCGCGGATCTCGATTTTCGCCGGACGGTCGCCCGTAGCGCTGTCGGCGACGCGCTTCGCACAGCCTGCACGGCCGGGTACGTTGCTGCTCACCGACGCGCTGCGCGCCGAGGGGTATTGGGTGGGGGTTGATGGTCGGAACCAGCATCTGGAGGGTAAACGGAAAGACGCGCCCCATGTCGTGGACGAACTGGAGAAAATGAGCGTTCGTGGAGAACATTTCGAGGGGCGGTTCGACCATTTTATACCCGGTGCGAGCACCAAGGGCGAACATCTGGCCAAGGTGCCTGACATGCTTGACTCGGCATTGGATAAAGTGCCCGAAGGCAAACCCTTCTTTCTCTATTTCGGGTTCAACCAACCCCACCGCAAGTGGGGCGATGACCATGAAGGAATCGAGCCCACAAAATTGAAGTTGCCGCCCGACTGGCCGGATCTTCCGGAGGTGCGGCTCGATTATGCCCGCTATCTCGCGGAAGTCCGCGATCTAGACCGGGGCTTTGGCCTGTTGTTGGAAACGCTGGAAAAGCGGGGGCTGTCGGAAAATACGCTGGTGGTGTTCATGGGCGATAACGGCGAGGCGCTGTTGCGCGGAAAGGGAACACTTTATGGTCGCGGCCTGCATGTTCCGCTCATGGTTCGCTGGCCGGAAAAGATTAAGCCGGGAACGGAGAGCGACGTGTTGGTCAGCGGCGAGGATCTCGCCCCGATGCTGTTGGCGGCGGCGGGGATGGATGCACCGGTGGAAATGACGGGCGTGAATTTTCTCCCCGCGCTTCTGGGCAATCCGTTCACGGGGCGCGAGCAGGTGTTTGCCGAGCGCGGTTGGCATTCCGGACCCATCACGCGGTCGGATGGTTTTGATCTGTCGAGATCCATTACGACGAAGCGCTACAACTTTATCTACAACGCCATCCCGGAGCGCGGCTACACGCCAGTCGATATGGCGAAAAAAAATGCGGCCTGGAATGCGATAAAGGCCGCGCGGGAATCCAGCGATTTATCCGAGTTGCACGAACGGCTCTATTTCGATAGTCCGCGTCCGGTCTTTGAACTCTACGACTTGGAAAACGATCCCTATGAAATGAACAATCTCGCCGACACGGAGGCCGTCCGCGAGGTGGAAGAGGATTTACGCGAAAAACTGGATCGCTGGATGGTTCGTGAGGGCGACTATCTGCCGCTGCCTGTTCATGCGATGAAGGGATTGAAAGGAAAGTAATATGAAGAAAACCATGATTTTGGCTCTGCTTTTGACAAGGCAGGTTTTAGCGGAGAAGAAGCCGAATATCGTATGGCTGTTTTGCGACGATATGGCGGTGAATGCCATTGGCGCATATGAAAGCCGGCAGCCTTCCGCAAATAATCAAACCAAGTCTCGGACCACTGGGACAGCGGTCTCTCCCCTGTGAACCTTGGCTCGCCCGGAAGCGTCACATCATCCCATTCGCGCACCTGCTGTCGAATCTGTTGACGGCGCTTGGCCAAGCACGAACAATGGCCGGGCCGTAATGAATCATTTATCCCGCATCACTCTTGCCCTGTGTTTTGCACTGCACCTAGCTTTCTCCACGCTGGCGCTTGGCCAAGACGGCGAATCAACCGACACGCGTGTCACCCACGGCCCGATTCTCGGGCGGCCCGCAGCCGACTCGATGAGCCTTTGGCTGCGCACCGCCCGTCCAGGCAGGGTGGTCGTGTTTTACGGCATCCACAAAAACGACCTGTCCAAGACAGCGACGCTCAAATCGACCTCAATCAACCGGGACAACACCGGTATTCTCACCCTCACCGGGCTCCAGCCCAACACACGCTATCACTATCGCATCGCGGATCATCAGTTGAGCGGTTCGTTTCGGACGCTGCCGCGGGCGGCG
The DNA here is from genome assembly GCA_913030945.1 of uncultured Verrucomicrobiota bacterium. Taxonomy (GTDB): domain Bacteria; phylum Verrucomicrobiota; class Verrucomicrobiia; order Limisphaerales; family UBA1096; genus UBA1096. The sequence continues at coordinate 25,566 of CAJWEP010000012.1, read as the reverse complement.
GATTTCAAGAATACGAAGGGCAATCCGGAGGGGCTGTTCAATTTTCGGTTTGAGTTTGCCTGCGGCAACAACCAACGCGGTGGCGGCGACAGCGCCGGCCCCACCCTGCCGGTTTTTGACACGCTCAACACCCAGGTTCGTGACAAGGTAAACTTCGCAATCCTCAACGGCGATTGGCTTTACGAAAACCGCCGGGACTATCAGGCCAGCGAGTGGCTGCACCAGGTCGGCCTCGCATCACTTGGCCAGGCGCCGGATATCGTCCAGAAGATACCAACCGTCGTCGGTGTTTGGCAAAACTACAAAACCTACCTCGAACGCGGGCGCAACCTGAGCGAGTGGCACCGGCATGTGCCGTCGTTTTACACCGCCGACGATCACGAACTGCTCAACGACATCTACGGCACCGGCGAGGTCGGTTACGTGAATCGCCGGGCCGTCTTTCGCGACATCGCCACGCGCGCCTGGTTTGACTACCTCGCCTGGGCCAACCCGACCGAGCACACTATCCCTGCCTGGTTTGGCACCGGCCGATTCAAGGCCGGAAGCAATGTGCTGCAGGATCCCGATGCCGACTTCACCAAACTCAACCTGAACGCCTTGGCCAATCTCCACGTACACTGGGGCACGCCAACCGCCGGCGTGAAGGATGCCAAGCTGGATGCTGAGCCAGGCGATCCCAACTCCGCCGTGTACGAGATTGTCGAGGTGCTTGGGCCGCATCGATTGAGGATCAATCCGCCGGCCAAAGCCAACAGCTCGCAGACCTACTCCATCGGCCGGCGCTGTTACGGCAGGTTCAGCATGTCCAACTGCGACTTTTTCCTGCTCGACACCCGCTCGCATCGCAGCCTGCACAACGTCGATCATCCGGACAACCCGAAGGCCACCATGCTCGGCAAGCAACAACTCGCATGGCTCAAGGACGGCATCGAAAACAGCAAGGCTGATTTCATCTTCGTGATGTCCTCGGTGAACTTCATGGTGCCGCACGTCGGCAGCGGCGGCGGCGATGACAAGCAACTCACCATCAAGAAGGACGACGCGTGGACGGTGTTTCTCAGGGAGCGCGAGGAACTGATTAAATTCTGGGACGGCCTCGACAAGGGCGTGTTTGTGCTCACCGGAGATTTGCACAACAGCTTCGCCATCAGAATCACCGACAACGTCTGGGAGTTTGCCAGCGGCCCGCACAACTCCATCAACCACGCGCCGATGAAGGACGAAGGCGGCCGCCCCGCCAACGGCCGCTTTCAGTACGGCCCGCGCGCCTGCGACATCCGCTGGAGCAGCTACGCGATGGAGGACATCCCCCGCGCCAACCGCACCTTTCCGCACTACTGCGTCGTACAGGTTAACAACGTCTTCAACAACCCGGTCGAGCGCGGCGGTGAACGCTGGTTCGCCTTCCCCCACCCACAGGTGATTTTCCAGTTCCACGACGCGTACACCGGTGACCTGCGCTATTCCGAAACTTACGTGCTGGGAATGGATTGACGGCACTTGGCCAAGCGCGAATCATCCACCGCTGTGCCCCCATCCTCCACCAACTCAAGCAAACGCCACCGCCGGCTTGGCTTGGTTTTGTTCCTTGTGTTCGCGCTCGCGATGGTGATGGGGCCGGGGCCGGGGCTGCAACTGGTGAACCCCGATCCAACCACCGCCCGCGATAGCCTGCTTTTTCTTGGGCTGCCGGTGATCTACGCCTGGGGGCTGTTTTGGTATGGCGTGCAGGCCGCAGTGGTGGTGACCGCCTCCCTCACCATCTGGAAATCAAGGGAGGATTGATGGATACCACCGCGACAACCGACCTTGGCTTACTCCCGCACTTCTGTCTCGCGGGATATCTGCTTTTTTTGCTCGGCATCGGTCTCTGGGGCTTCCGCAAACGCCAAGCCGGCGAGGAGGACTACTATCTCGCCGGGCGCGGCCAAGGCTGGCTGGTCTCGTCGCTGACGATCATGGCCACGTTTTTCAGCTCGGCGGCGATGCTCGGCGCGCCGGGGATGGTGTACAAGGAGGGGGTCGTGTTCGCGTTGTTCGCGCTGAACGTCCCGCTGAGCGGCGCGGTGATCTACCTGCTCGGCAACCGCATCCGCGAACTTGGCCGCACGCACGGACACGTCACGCCGGCCGACCTGATCTGCAGCCACTACGGCAGCCCGGTGGCGCTGCGGTGCCTCGTGGCATTGATCGGTTTTCTCTACGCCGTGCCGTACGTCGTCATCCAGATCCAGGCCGGCGGAATCATTTCGAGCCGGCTCTTCGGCGGCGAACACGCGTTCGAGATCGGCGCCTGCCTGCTGTCCCTGGTGACGATGCTGTACATCATGATCGGCGGGATGCGCAGTGTCGCGTGGACCGATGCGCTGCAGGGCGCGCTGCTGATGAGCGGCATGCTACTGGCCGGTGCCGCCGCCGTGGCCGCCCTCGGCGGACCGTCCGCTTTTTTCGACAAGGTCAGCGAGTTGCCCCGCACGTCCCTCTCCGCCCCCGGCACCACCGGCTCGTTCACGCCGGGAAAACTGTTCACACTCTGCATCTTCGGCGCGCTGGGCTCAATGATCCAACCGGCGCAGTGGATGCGTTTTTACGCGGCCAAGTCGGCCAAGGCGCTCCGGCGCAGCGCAGTCATTTTCGCGCTTGGCCTGACGGCTTGTTTCCTGTTTGGCGTGATGCTGGTCGGCTTGGGTGGCCAAGTGCTCTACCCCGTCGCCAAGCCAAGCGCCGACGGCGCGTTTGAATACCAAGTGCAGGCCGATGGTCAGGCGTTCGGTGTCAAGGAGGCCGACTTGGCCAAGCGCCTGGCCGAGGGCGGAAAGCCCCTGCCCCACCCTGACGTCGGCGCGGGGCCAAGGGACTTCGATCAAATCATGGTCGTCGTGCTCAAGCGCCACCTGCCGGAGTTGCTTGGCCCGGCGGGGCTGTTGCTGGCCACGCTGGTGATCATCGCGATCATGGCCGCGGCGATGAGTACTGCCGACAGCAATCTGCACGCGATGAGTGCCGTGCTGACCCGCGACATTTACAGCGGCATCCTGCGGCCGGGCGCCTCGGAGAAAAGCCGGCTGTGGGTCGGGCGCGGCGTGATTGCGGCGGCGACGCTGCTGGCGCTTGGCATGGTGTTCGTCAGTCGCAGCAGCGAAAGCTTCGACCCGATCGGGATGATCATGCCGATGAGCCTGCTGGCGATCGCCTTCTCGAGCCAACTGCTGCCGGTGACGTTCGACGTGCTATTCCTCAAGCGCGGCTCGCGGCGCGGGGCGATCGCCGGGATCGTCGCCGGGATGCTGGTGGTGCTGATGTTCAGCCCGCTGCTGGCGATCGCCACCGGGAGTGACTCGGCGGCGGTGGACCTGTTCGTCCAACTGAAAAAGATCGCCGACATCGGCTTCTGCGGCGTGGTGGTGAACGTGGCGGTGTTCACGCTGCTTAGCGTGATTGGCAAGCGAACACGAAGCTGACCCTGCTATTGGCGAAGCTGGGAATTACTTTACCAGCTTCGCAAGTTGTTTGCGAAGGCGCTTGGATTGTTTGTCTTTGAGGATCTGCCAGCAGGCCAGGCCGTTGCCAACCAATTCCCACTCGTCAAACTCCCACACGACTTTTTTGTCACGCGTGATCTCGAAAATCTGCGGGTTGGTCTCGCCAGCATGGCAGTTGCCGATGATGAAGTTGCCGTTCCGGAGTTCCTGCAATGCGGTCATCCAGCCGAGTCCGATGTCGGTGCCGGGGACTTTGTCCTTGATCTCCCAGACGACTTTTTTGCCGGGCGTCACCTCGACCACGCTGTGGCCACTGCCGGAGGCGATCAGTGTGTTGCCGTTCTTCAGGCGGATCGCACCGTAGCAACGGGTCTTGATGAGATATTCCCAAATAATCTTACCCTTGCGGTTGTACTCGGTGACAACGCCGGGATTCTCGGAGGTGACGAGGTAGTTACCCTCCGGCGTGAAGCGCACCCAGCGCGTGTGCTGGCGGCCGTCCTTTTTCATCGGGATCTCGTGGACGATGCTGCCTTTTTTGTCCACCTCGATGATGCGCCCCACTCCGCTCTCGACGATCGAGGTGTTGCCGTTCTTCAACCGGGCGAAGGCGTGCACGTCCACCCCCTTGCCTTCGTTGCCGTTCATCGTGGCGGAGTCGTAGGTCCAGACGATTTTTTTGCCGAGTGTCATCTCAGTGAGCTTGGTCCAGCTGTCATGGTAGAGAATGTTGCCGTTGGACAGAAGGTGCACGTCGTGGTGGCCGGCGTGGCCCCGCTGCGGCCCAGCGGTCTTGTGTGACCACAGCACGTCGCCATCGCGATCGGTGATAGCGATGATGTTTTTGCCGTACGACGCGCTGACCAAAACCAGACGCTCGGCCCTGCCAACGATTGCGGCGAGCAACAACGAAACGACAAAGATGAGACGAAGATTGGCTTTCACACCGGGAAAACTAGCCGCTTGGCCAGGCAGCGTCGAGCGCGGGTCGGTCAGCGGAAGAGGCGGGTCTCGAGGCGGTTACTGTCGTCGCCCAGGCCCTTGCTGGGCATTGCCTTGAGCGAGAAGACCAAATTCACGCTGAAGTCGTTCTTGCCAGAGCGATGGTTGCGCAGACGAAAGCGCAAGCCCGCCGTCGCGCTGGAGAAGTCGCGGAACACGCCGTAACTCTGTTCCTCCATCGTGCCGTCGCTGGCCTCGAACTGGTGAATCATCCGGAAACCCCACTCCTCGTTCAGGCGATAGTACACGCGACTGAACAACAGGTCGTTGCCCCAGCGCCAGTCGGTGTCGATTTGTTGACTAAAAAACGGGTCGTAAGGGTACCGCTCGCGCAATTCGTCCGGCGATAGATCTCGGAGGTACCGGTGGCCAACAGTCCAACTCCAGCGATCGTTGGGCAGCAGCGAGATCGTGTGATTCGCCTCGTTGAGCAGACGGTCGTTCGGGTCGAATCGCACCTCGGAACCAAGTAGCAACCAAGAGCGCGGTTTCACCTCCAAGTCGGAGTAAATGTCGTTGAAGCGGGCCTCACCTCCGTTGGTTTCCAGACGCCAGTCGGTGAACAGTTCCCAGTTGAGCAGGTCGTCGAGTTGGCCGTTGCGCTTGGTTTGCAGGCGGTTTCGGATACCCAAGCGCACGACGTTGCGCGAGTCGATACTGTCGATCGAGTTGTAGTCGGGAAAGTCGACCGGCCGCAGGCGCAGCGTCTGCAACTCGCGATCGAACTGCGGCAGTTCCCACGGGCGCCTGTCCGGCTCCGGCACATAGATGTAATTGGCCAACGGCTGCACGATGTGCCGCAGGCCGTCGACATCGAGCAGGCCGCTCGACGCATTGGCCCACGTGCTCGACGCCTTGAACGACAATTCGACGCCGGTGTTGAACACGGAGCGATCCATCCCGCCGGCTTGGTCAAGCGCGGGATCACCACCGGATGTCGCGCCGTAATGCGTCAGCCGAACACCGGCGTGTGGCGTGACATTCAGCCAGCCGAGGTACGTCCGCGGCAGGAGCAGTTGCTGATGCGTGTCAGCACGGAACGCCTCGTAGTTGTGCAGGCCAAGTTCGGTGGTAGCCGGACGAAACTCGAAATAGCCGACCGAACTCTCGCTCTCGTAAAAAACCGGCGTCACGCCAAGTCGCTGGCGAAGGCCGGACAGACGAATCTCCGGCAACCGCTCGACGGTCTGGTAAAAGTCATCGACCTGGGGCTGAACCAGCAGACTGACGCTGAAATTGCGCCAATGCTTCGCCAACTCAACGTACGACGCCGGCTGCGGGTTGCGGCGGAACTGGCTCTCGAAAAAGTCGCGGTTCACGAACGCGTCGCTCTGGTCCTGCAACACGAGCTTGGCCGTGAGGCTGGGCTGGATGTTGACTGAGTGATAAAGACTCAGCCGATGCCGGTTGTTGCGGTCGGAAAAGTCGGCATCGCGTGAGCGGCGGCCCGCGCCGGCTGTAGGATCACGGTCGTCGAGCAGATAAACCGACGCCTCGCCGCTGCCGGCTTGGCCAAGGTCATAGTCCGCATCCAGACCGCCGGCCCAGCCTCGGCGCGCCCTGTAATCGAGGTGCACCTCGCCGTCAAGCCGTTCGCTCAAGTGCCAATTGTAGGAGCCCTCGAAAAACAGTCCGTAGCGGCTGCGGTAACCGGGCGTGAGGCTCCATTGACTTGGCGGCTGATCGAGCCGGCGGCGGTAGTACGGAAAATAAAACAGTGGAACCTTTCCGGCGTACAACGTCGCGCCCCTGGCCTCGACAACTTTGCCAGGGACGATGCTCAAGTGCCGGGTGCGGATGCGCAGCACCGGGTCGGAGCGGTCGTCGGTGGTCAACCAAGCGCCGTCGGCCGAGTAGCGGTTGCTCGTAGCGTCGCCCTTGATGTTCGTACCCTCGATAAAAAACGGCGCCTGGCCCGCGCGAAAGTTGTTGGTCTGCATCGCGCGAGTTTGGAAGTTGTAAACCAACCGTTCGGCTGTAACGACGCGATCCTGGTTTTGCAGCGTAACGCTGCCCTCGACAAAAATCTCACCGGTGGCCTGATCGAGTCGGCCGCGGTCAGCGATGATGAAAGCACGCTCTCCCTGTTCCTCGAACGTGATGCGAAAACGGTCGTTCAGGATGACCAAGCCCTCGTCGAGGTTGTAGTCGAACTCGCCCGGCTCGAGCGACTCGATCTCCCACACCGGTCCGCCGGGCAATACCGGGTCGACCGCCCGGACATCGCTTGGCCAAGCGACGAGCAGCGGGAGAACAAAACAAGCCCAGCGAGAATGCATCACCGGGCGTTGAGTTAAGCAGAGCCCGGCACCCCTGCCAAGCCGGAGTTGCCCCAGGCCAAGCGCTTGGCCAAGCACCGGGCCCTGTGTACAAAAAAAGGGCGGGGCTTTTTCTGCCCCACCCTTGGTTTACTGTTTTTAAACAGCTTGAATTACATCATGCCGTGGTCGTGACCCCCACCCGCCGGCATGGGGGGCTCCTTCTCGGGGATCTCGGTGATCAGGCACTCGGTGGTGAGCAGCAACCCGGCAATGGAGCCGGCGTTCTGCAGTGCGGTGCGGGTGACTTTTTTCGGGTCCACCACACCAGCTTTCACCAGATCCTCGTACTTCTCAGTCGCGACGTTGAAGCCGGTGTTGCCCTTGCAGTCCAAAACCTTCTGGACAATCACGGCACCCTCGAGGCCAGCATTGGCGACCAGGGCGCGCAACGGCGATTCCACGGCGTTGCGGATGATGGAGACGCCAATCTGCTGGTCGCCATCCAACTGCAGCTTGTCGATCGTCGGACGAGTCCGCAGCAGGGCGACACCGCCACCCGGGACGATGCCTTCCTCCACCGCAGCGCGAGTGGCATGCAAGGCGTCCTCGACACGGGCCTTCTTTTCCTTCATCTCGGTCTCGGTGGCTGCGCCGACGTTGATGACGGCCACGCCGCCAGCCAACTTGGCTAGGCGCTCCTGCAGCTTTTCGCGATCGTAGTCGGAGGTGGTCTCCTCGATCTGGCGGCGAATTTGGTTCACGCGGCCCTGGATCTCGGAGGACTTGCCAGAACCCTCGACCATGGTGGTGTTTTCCTTGTCCACCACGATGCTCTTGGCGCGGCCAAGGTCGCTCAACTCGACCGACTCGAGCTTGATGCCGAGATCCTCGGTGATGCAGCGGCCGCCGGTCAGGATGGCGATATCCTCGAGCATGGCCTTGCGACGGTCGCCGAAGCCAGGCGCCTTCACGGCGGCGATATTCAGCGTGCCACGGATGCGATTGACCACGAGAGTGGCCAGGGCCTCGCCCTCGACGTCCTCAGCGATGATCAGCATCTGCTTGCCGGTCTTGGCAACCTTCTCGAGCAGCGGAACCATGTCCTTGAGGCTGCTGATCTTCTTCTCAAAAATGAGGATGTAGGCGTCCTCGAGGCGGCACTCCATGGAATCGGTGTCCGTGGCGAAGTACGGCGAAAGGTAGCCCTTGTCAAACTGCATGCCCTCGACAACGTCAAGCGTGGTCTCAATGGACTTGGCCTCCTCGACGGTGATGGTGCCGTCCTTGCCAACCTTGTCCATGGCATCGGCAATGATCTCGCCGACCTCCTCGTCCCAGTTGGCGGACACGGTGGCGACCTGGTTGATCTCCTCCTTGTCCTTGACCTTCTTGGAGGCCTTGTCGAGTGCACCTACGGCGGCCTCGACCGCCTTCTGGATGCCGCGCTGGATGGCGATCGGGCTGGCCCCTGCGGTGACGTGCTTTAGGCCGCCGCTGTAGATGGCCTCGGCAAGTACAGTAGCCGTGGTGGTGCCATCGCCGGCGGCGTCGCTGGTCTTACTGGAAACCTCGCGCACCATCTGGGCGCCCATGTTCTCGAACGGATCCTCGAGGTCTATCTCCTTGGCCACGGTGACACCGTCCTTGGTGACCGTTGGGGAGCCGAACTTCTTGTCGAGGACGACGTTGCGACCCTTGGGACCGAGGGTTGCGGTCACGGCCTTGGACAGGGTGTTGACACCCTTCAACAAGGCCTGCCGCGCGGACTCATCAAACTTCAGTTGTTTTGCTGACATATTTTGTATTTTCCTTTCTAAATTTTATTCCACGATTGCAAGAATATCGTCAGAATTCAAAATCTTGAGTTCCTTGCCGTCGACTTTGATTTCGGTGCCGCCATATTTGCTGATCAACACCTTGTCACCCTTCTTGACCTCAAAGGCAATTTTGTTGCCATCATCGTCGGTCTTGCCGGTACCCAAAGCCAGTACCTTGGCTTCGGTCGGTTTTTCCTTGGCAGAATCCGGGATGATAATACCACCATCCGATTGCTGCTCCTTGTCCTCGATCGGCTCAACAATTATGCGATCGCCGAGCGGTTTTAGTTTTAGTGCCATGTTTGTTTTTATCTAACTTTCTGTTTTGTTCCCGTCTGGGACGGGTAAGTTTGTCGCGCCGGTAAGTCGCAGAACCACCCGGTTCCGGCCAAGCGCGGCTAAAGTCTTAATCGGCCTTTTCCTCCACAACCTCGGCGTCGATGATGGGGCCCTCGTCCTTCTTGGACGGCTCGTCCCCGTCCGAGGCAGTATCACCTCCTGGCTCCGCGCCGTCAGCCCCCTGGGCTTCCTGAGCGGCCTTGTAAATGTCACCGGAGGCGTCCTGCACGACCTGCTGCAGTTTCTCCGTGGCTGCCTTTATCGCGTCGGACTCGGACCCTTTCAGCGCGTCCTTCAACTCGTTGTTGGCCGCCTCGAGCGAGCTCTTTTTGTCGCCGGAAAGCTTGTCGCCGTTCTCCTTGAGTATCTTGTCCGTCTGGTATGTCAGGTTGTCGGCGTTGTTGCGCAGGTCCACCTCCTCACGGCGTTTTTTGTCGTCGTCGGCATGCGCCTCGGCGTCCTGCTTCATCTTCTCGATATCCTCCTCCGAAAGACCGCTGCTGGCGGTGATGGTGATCTTTTGCTCCTTGCCGGTTCCAAGGTCCTTGGCGTTGACGTTGAGAATGCCGTTGGCGTCAATGTCGAATGTTACCTCGACCTGCGGGGTGCCGCGCGGAGCGGGCGGAATCTCGGTCAACTGGAACTTGCCGATGCTCTTGTTGTCGTTCGCAAACTCACGCTCACCCTGCAGCACGTGAATGTCCACGGCCGGCTGATTGTCGGCAGCGGTGGAAAAAATTTCCGATTTCTTGGTTGGGATGGTGGTGTTGCGCTCGATGAGCCTGGTCATCACCGCGCCCATGGTCTCGATGCCGAGCGAGAGAGGCGTGACATCAAGCAGCAGCACATCCTTCACGTCACCCTTGAGGACACCCCCCTGGATGGCGGCGCCGACCGCGACAACCTCGTCGGGGTTGACGCCCTGGTTGGGCTTCCTGCCGATGGCCGCCTCGGCGGTCTCGACCACCTTGGGCATCCGGGTCATTCCGCCGACCAAGACGAGATCCTTGACGTCGTTCGCGGTGACCTCGGCGTCCTTGAAACAGGCCTCCACCGGCCCGAGGGTGCGCTCGAACAAATCCTCACACAACTGCTCCATCTTGGCCCGCGACAACTGCAGGTTGATGTGTTTGGGGCCGCTGGCATCCGCCGTGATGAACGGCAGGTTCAGATCGTAGCTCGTGGAACTGGAAAGCGAAATCTTGGCCTTCTCGGCCTCCTCCTTGATGCGCTGCAAGGCGTCGGGCTGGTTCCGCAGATCCATGCCGTTCTCCTCCTTGAAAGTGTCGAGCACCCAATCGATGACAGCATTGTCCCAGTCGTCGCCACCGAGCTGGGTGTCGCCGTTAGTCGCCTTCACCTCGAACACCCCGTCGCCGATCTCCAGCACCGAAATGTCGAACGTCCCGCCGCCAAGGTCGTACACGGTGATGTTCTGATCCGTCTTCTTGTCGAGCCCGTACGCCAGCGACGCGGCCGTCGGCTCGTTGATGATCCGCAGCACGTCCAGGCCGGCGATCTTGCCGGCGTCCTTGGTCGCCTGACGCTGCGTGTCGTTATAATAGGCGGGAACCGTGATGACGGCCTCGGTGATCGCTTCTCCCAGCCGCATCTCGGCGTCGGCCCTGAGTTTGCCAAGGATCATTGCGGAAATCTCCGGTGGGCTGTACTGCTTGGTCTCCCCGCCCACCTCCACCTCGACAGCGGCATCCCCGTTGGACGCCTTCACCACCTTGTAAGGCACTCGCTTGGTTTCCTCACCGACCTCCGCAAATTTGCGGCCCATGAACCGTTTGATGGAGAAGATGGTGTTCTTGGGATTGGTGACCGCCTGACGCTTGGCCGCATCACCCACCAGACGCTCGCCATCCTTGGTAAACGCCACGACCGAGGGCGTCGTCCGGCGGCCCTCGGAATTCTCGAGAACCAGCGGTTCCCCGCCATCCATGACAGACATGCAGCAGTTCGTCGTTCCTAAATCAATCCCTAAAACTTTTCCCATAACAATTCCGCCACCCTTGAGCAACCCAGATGCCAAGTGCCATTAAAAAGAGTTAAAACACTGAAAATAAGAATCTTACGTGTCTTATTGCCCAATGAAGTAAAGCCTTAAACTCGAGTCATCTATGACATAATGTCTCGATCGTTTTTTGATTAAGTTGGCAAGCGTCCCGCCTTGGGCTTGGTTTCTCGACTCCGCTTGGCCAAGCGCTGGGCCGTTTAAACGCCCTCGAAGGGGTTGCCTGAGTTCCCTGAAGGTTCGTCGAAGGGATTGTCTCCCGGATCGCGCTTGGCGTTGGTTTTCTTCGACTTGGCCTTTTGCGGCTTGGGCGGTTTTGGAGCGAGGATCGGGGAAAACATCAAATACACCCACGGCAATACCAAGTGCACGCCCCACACGATCAGCAAAGCCACCAAGTCGAGTTGCTTCAGGCCGTAAAGTACGATGCCGATGCTCATCACCAGGGCCCCCGGCATTTGTGCAGCAATGGCTATTTTTCTGGCGCCAACCCAGTCCACCCGATTGACCGAGAAAACCTTGACCGGAAACATGTACAGCAAGCCCAGCGCGGACCAAGCGAACAGTAGCATCAACACAACCAGCAGGCCAAATCCGGCCAGCACCATGTGAGAATGAGCCCCCCACCAAGGCACAAGCTCGGTTTTGTTGAACGACAGGATCCATCCCGTGGGATAAGGCAGCGTTAACAGGCCAAGCCCAAGGCTGCTACCGACCTGCAAACGACTTGCATCAAAGGCCAGTACGAGATCAGCCGATTCCACGACATTGGTGAAGCCTCCCGGGCGCACGTCGATGCGCATAAACGGCCCCTCCTGCTGCAGCACAGCCCCGCTTGGCCAAGTGAGATAGGCGCCGCGAATCTCCCCGGTCGGCGGCATTTGCCTGATAGCTTTGTCGATCACCGGCACCCAAGCCTGCTGGACAAACCACACCACCGTGACCGCAACCATCAGGGCGAAGACCAGTTCCACCATCAGCAACCGCCCGCGACTGGCCACGGCGAACCGGGCCACGCCTCCGAATGTCAACGGCTGCCAAGCCTCCTTCGGTCGATCATCCGCCACTCTTCCCGCAAGCTACCCGCCGGCAACCGGCCGGGAAACCCAAATTCGTGTTCGACCGGTCGTTTTTGATCAAAAAACCAAAAAAACAGCCCATCCAGACAGCCTTTTGCACTTGACGCTGCTCAGCGAGAACGACTAGCCTGAACCCGGTTGCCACCACCCGGGTGTCAGCGTGGTTAGTCAACTCTGTTGAGAGTGAGTGAAGTCGGAGAGCAATCTGCCGGCTTTTTTGTTCGGCACGAACGGTTTGGAGCTTGTCGAAAGACGATAACGATGAATGCGGAATTTATAGCCAGCATGGAGTATTGGGAGCGCGAAAAGGGGCTCGATCGGGAGATCCTCATCAGCGCTGTCGAGGACGCAATGGTCTCCGCGGCGAAGCGGGCGGTCGGCCCCGCCAGGGAGCTGCGTTGTGAAATCGACCGCAAGGACGGTGACATCCGCGCCTTCGCCTCCCTAGTCGTGGTGGAGACAGTCACCGACAAACAAAGCGAAATAAGTCTCGAGTCTGCGAAACGCCACAAACCGAGCGCTCAACTGGATGAGGAACTTGAAGTCGAAGTCACTCCGAAAAACTTTGGCCGGATTGCCTCGCAGAATGCCAAGCAGGCGCTGATGCAGGCCATTCGCCGGGCCGAGAAAGCGTTGATTTACTCCGAGTTCAAAGACCGCGTCGGTGAGATCGTCAGCGGCGAGGTTCGGGGGTTCGACCGCTCGGATGTCCTCGTTGACCTGGGCAAATTCGAAGCGCTGCTGCCCAACCGCGAGCGTGTGCCCACCGAGGAATACCAACGGGGCGAACGCATCCGATGCCTGGTAAAAGCCGTGCAAGGCACAGACAGCAATTCTGAGATCATCCTCTCCCGAAGGGACTCCGACTTTGTGCTCAAGCTGTTTCAACTCGAGGTCTCCGAGATCAACGATGGCACGATCGAGGTCAAGGCCATCGCCCGGGAGCCGGGCTTCCGCACCAAGCTCGCGGTGCACTCGAGGGATGAAAAAGTGGACCCCGTCGGCGCCTGCGTCGGGCTTCGCGGACAACGGGTGAAAAATATCGTCCGGGAACTCAACAACGAGAAAATTGACATCATCCGCTGGGATGCAGACATCGAGACCTACGTGACCAACTCCTTGGCCCCGGCCCAACTCAAGCGGCTGGAGATTGAGCAGGACAAAAAAAGGGCCCACATCCTAGTTGATCCCGATCAACTCTCGCTGACCATCGGACGCCGCGGCCAGAACGCCCGCCTCACCAGCATACTCACCGGATGGCAGATCGACATCGACCCGGAGGAAGAGGTTCGAGTCGGGTTTGAGGAACAGGTCGCCGGGGCCGTTGAGGCGCTGGCCGCCATACCCGGCATCGAAAAGGAGCAGGCTGATGCCCTCGTCCATGCCGGTCTGCTGACATTGGATGCCCTGATCGGCGTCGAAGCGGGAGACCTTGCCGATATCCCGGGCCTCGCGGACCATGCCGAGTCGGTGCAGGCCGCCGCCCACGCAGAAAAGGAACGCCGCGCGGGATCGAGCGCCAACCCGCTGACAGAGGAGGCTCCCCCTGAAGCCGCCGCCGAATCCGAAGAGGATACAGCTCCCGAAACCGAGACCGCTGAAGAGGCAGCCCCGACGAAGGAGGCTGAGTAACCGGGGAGAGTGCCCCGCCGCTTGGCCAAGCGCAAGTAGACGATTTTTTATGCCCGTTCGCATTTACGAGATTGCCAAAAAGACTGGAATCCCCAGCAAGGATGTCCTGGCCAAGGCCAAGGAGTTGGGGATCACCAACGCGAAGGTTGCCTCGAGCACCCTCGACAAGATTACCGCCGAGTACCTCGAGGAACAAATCTCCGGCACACCGGAATCCGACCCCGCTCCCAAGGAGACCCCGGTCGCGGCCGAGCCGGTGATCATCACCGCGCCCGCCGAGGAACCGGAGGAGGAAACCGAAGGTGAAGCCGAGCCGGAAGAGGCTCAGGACACCGTCGAGGAACCGGAGGAGGAGCCGAGCGACCTCGGTAAAAAAGTGGGCTTCATCGAGCTGGGCAACATGCCGGTGCGCCCGGCGGTGCGCGAACGCAAAACGAAAAAAGACAAGAAGAAGGACAAAAAAAACCCCAAGGCCGAAGAGGCCCAGCCGGAACCTCCCGCACCGGTGGGCGTGGTGAGCAAGGAAAAATATGCGGCCCCGACCGACGGCCCGCTGATCGCCATGAAGCCGCCGATCATCGTCCGCGACCTCGCCGAGCAGATGAAGCGCAAGCCGTTCCAGTTGATCGCCGACCTGATGTCGCTCAATGTGTTCGCCAACGTCAACCAATCCATCGAGGAGCCGGTCGCCCGCGAAATCTGCGCCAAGAACGGCTTCCGCTTTCGGCTCGAGCGCCGCGAGCGCGGTGCCGGCCTCGTCAAGACCTCGACCAAGAAAAAAGTCGTGCTCGACGCCGAGGACAGCGAGGAGGATCTGCAACCGCGCGCGCCAGTGGTAACCATCATGGGACACGTGGACCATGGCAAAACCACACTGCTCGACGTCATCCGCAAGTCGAACATCACCGCAGGGGAGGCCGGCGGCATCACCCAGCACATCGGCGCCTACACCATCGATGTTCCCCACCCCGAGCACCCGAAAAAGCTGGAGCAGATCACCTTCCTCGACACGCCGGGCCACGCCGCGTTCAGCGCCATGCGCGCCCGCGGGGCCAATGTGACCGACATCGTCATCCTCGTCGTCGGCGCGGATGACGGCGTCATGCCCCAGACGATGGAGGCCCTGAGCCATGCGCAGGCCGCCGAGGTACCGATGATCGTGGCCGTCAACAAGATCGACCACCCGTCCGCCAACCCAACGATGGCACGCACGCAACTGCAGGAAAAGGGGGTCGTCTGCGAGGAGTGGGGCGGCGAAACCATTTTCGTCGATGTCTCCGCGCTGAAAGGCACCAACGTCGACAAGCTTCTCGGCATGGTGCTCCTCCAGGCCGAGGTGCTCGAGCTCAAGGCCAACCCCAACCGCAAGGCGGTCGGCAACGTCGTCGAGTCCGGCATGGAGGCGGGCGGCCCGACTGCCACGCTGCTCGTGCGCAAGGGCACGCTGAAAGTCGGCGACGTCATGGTCTGCGGCAACCACTTCGGCAAGGTGCGCGCGCTGGTGAACCACGAAGGCAAGCGTATCAAGCAGGCCGGCCCCTCCTCCGCCGTCAAGGTGCTCGGCCTCAACGGCGTGCCTGAAGCCGGTGCCGAGTTCAACATCCTGCCGAACGAGAAGGAGGCCCGCACCGTCTGCGAAGAGCGTGAGGCAAAGCAACGGGACGAAGCCGTCTCCCAAAAGCGCAAGATGACACTCGAAACCTTGTTCACCCAGACCAAGGCGGACGAGGATAAGACACTCAAGCTCATCATCAAAGCCGACACTCAGGGCTCGGTCGAGGCCATCGTCGACACCATCAACAAGATCGACTCGGACAAGGTGCAGTCCGAGATCGTCCACTCCGGAGTCGGGTCCATTTCCGAGTCCGACGCCATCCTAGCCAGCGCCTCGGAAGCAGTCATCCTGGGCTTTCACGCCAAGATCGACACCGGTGTCGGCGAGGTGGCCAAGCGCGAGGGCGTCCAGATCAAGCTCTACGCCATCATTTACGAGTTGATCGACGAGGTGAAGGAGGCCATGGCCGGCCTGCTCGACCCGCTGATGAAGGACGTCGTCACCGGCCAGGCGGAGGTGCGCAAGATTTTCGAGCTCAGCAAGGGCGGCAACGTCGCCGGCTGCGCCGTCACCAGCGGCAAGATCGTGCGCGGCAAGATGCGAGTCACCCGCAAGAACGACCTGGTTTACGAGGGCATCTCCCACACGCTCAAGCACTTCAAGGACGAGGTCAACGAGGTGCGCTCCGGCATGGAGTGCGGCATCCGGCTCGACGGTTTTGACGATTTTAAGGAGGGCGACATTGTCGAGTGCTACACGCAGGAGAAAATCGCCCAGTCACTGTAAACCCACCGCTCAACGGCCATGCCCAACCTGCGCCACATGCGCGTGCGAGAGCTGCTCAAGCGGGAACTCAACGAGATTTTCCGGCGCGAGTTCCCGGTCGAGCTTGGCCTCGTCAGCGTCAGCGAGGTCGGCGTCTCGAACGACCTCCACTCCGCCACCGTCTTTGTCTCCTCCATCGGCGACGAGCGGGCCCAGCGCAAGGCGTTCCGGGCCGTGCGCAAGACGGCCGGGAAAATCCAGGCCCAGCTTGGCCAAGCGGTGGAGCTGCGCTACACACCGAGGCTGAAGTTCACCCTCGACGAATCCCGCA
Organism: uncultured Verrucomicrobiota bacterium; assembly: GCA_913030945.1. Lineage (GTDB taxonomy): Bacteria > Verrucomicrobiota > Verrucomicrobiia > Limisphaerales > UBA1096 > UBA1096. The sequence continues at coordinate 9,280 of CAJWEP010000012.1, read as the reverse complement.
ACCGGGGGGACCGGGTGCTCCACATCCTCGACGAGCTCGAGAAGGGATCGCCTCCCGACCATGCCCATGACGAAGGCTCGACTGAAAACGATTGACCGAATCCTGGAGATCATCGGCGAGAGTCACACCATCGCCGTCTGCAGCCACATGCGGCCGGACGGCGACTGCATCGGCTCGACGCTTGGCCTCGCGCTGGCGCTGAGCGACCAAGGCAGGGAGGTCACCTGCTGGAATCAGGATCCCGTCCCCTCCAAACTGCGGTTTCTCGACCCGGATCAACTCATCCAGACGCCGCGGCCGATCAAGCGCCCGTTCGACTGTGTCATCGCCGTGGACTCGGCCAGCATCGACCGGCTCGGTACTGCGCAGGAGCACATCGCCAACCGCAAGACGCTCATCAACATCGACCACCACGCCAGCAACACTCGGTTCGGCGACGTGAACTGGATCGCCGGCAAGGAGCCGTCCAGCGGCGAGCTGGTCTATCAGCTCATCAGGAAAGCCAGCTGGCAGATCACCCCGCGCATCGCCAACTGCCTGTTCACCGCCATCTCGACCGACACCGGTTCGTTCCAGTACCCGACCACCCTGCCCGAGACCTACTACGCTGCCGGTGACTTGGTAAAAAAAGGCGCCGACCTCGCCACCGTCTGCAACGAGGTTTACCAGTCGTACCCCCTCTCGCGTGTCAAGTTACTGAAGCGCGTTTACAACAAGTTTCGCCTCACGCACGACAACCAGATCGCCTACTTTTGGCTGAAGGAGGAGGACTTCTCCCGCACCGGAGCCACCGCCAGCGACACGGAGGGGCTGATCGACCATGTCCGCGCCATCGAGCCGGTCGTTGTCGCCTGTGTCTTCGAGGAACTGGAGCCGAAGCTGACCCGCATCAGCCTCCGATCCAAGGACAAAAACGTGAACGTCAGCGACATCGCCGGGCAATTCGGCGGCGGCGGACACCAGGCTGCGGCCGGGGCGCGCATCGCCGGCAAGCCGATGGGCATTCAACGCCGCGTGATCGCCGCCATTCGCAGGGCGCTTGACACCCGCCCGTCATGAGCAGGCAGGCATTCGACGCACTCGATGGCGCGCTCCTCATCGACAAGACGGCCGGCCCGACCTCGCACGACATCGTCGACACCGTCCGACAATGTTACCGAATCAAAAAAGTCGGCCACTGCGGCACGCTCGACCCGGCCGCCACCGGCCTGCTCGTCCTCCTGCTCGGCAAGGCGACCAAGCTCTCCGAGAAACTGATGGCTGACGACAAGGTGTACGTCGGCTCGGTCAAGCTCGGCGAGACCACCAACACCTTCGACGCCGAGGGCGAGATCGACGAAACCATGCCGGTGCCCGATCTCACCCTTGAGGGGTTGCAGGAAAAAGCCGACGATTTTCTCGGCGACCAACTGCAGCTGCCGCCGATGGTCAGTGCCATCAAGATCGACGGTACACCGCTGTACAAGCTCGCCCGCAAAGGGATGGAGATCGAGCGAAGGGAACGCTTCATCCATCTCTACAAATTTCAGATCAGTGAGTACGAGCCGCCGTACGCCTGGTTCAAAGTCGCCTGCACTAAGGGCACCTACGTCCGCACGCTTGCGCATGACCTTGGCCAAGCGCTTGGCTGCGGCGCGCACCTGGCCGGCCTGCGCCGCACCGTCTCCGGCAACTTCAAAGTCGGCGCCGCCACCCGGCTTGAGGAGCTCACCTCCCTCTCCATGGACGACTTGGCCAAGCGCGTCGTGCCGATGCTCCAGCTCTCCGCCGCCACCGAGCCGTGAAACTCCTCCACCAACCCAGTGACCTGGCCAACGGCGACCGCAAGGTCTGCCTCGCCATCGGCATGTTCGACGGTGTGCACCTTGGCCACCAGCAGGTGTTGCGGCAGGCTATTGAGGACAGCCACCGAAGCGAGAGCCGCTCCGTCGCCGTGACGTTCGACCGGCACCCAGCCACCGTCATCGCGCCGAACCGCACCCCCACCCTGCTGCAGACTCACGCCCAGCGGCTCCGCGCCATTGAGTCGCTCGGCATCGACGCTGCGCTGCTCATCGAGTTCGACGAGGCGTTCAGCCGCAAACCCGGGGAGGAATTCGTCCGCGAGCTGGCTAGCGGCTTCCGCGCGATCCACAGCATTTGTGTCGGTGCAAGCTTTGCCTTCGGCCACAAACGCGAAGGCAACGTCGAACGGCTCCGCGCGCTTGGCCAAGCGCTTGGCTTCCACGTGCACGGGCTGCAGGCCGTGTCTCTCAATGGCCAGGCAGTCAGCAGCACGCGCATCCGCGACGCCGTGCGCGACGGCCACCTCAACGCCGCCGGACAGATGCTCGGCCGCACCTTCGCCATCGAAGGCACCGTCGTCAAGGGCGAGCGCCGAGGCCACGAGCTAGGTTTCCCGACCGCAAACCTCGACACCAATGGCTTAGTTCTACCGCCAAATGGGGTTTACGCCGCGCACGCCCAGCTTGGCCAGGCGGTACATCATGCCGTGCTCAACATCGGCCTGCGCCCGACCCTGGCCAAGCCCGAGACGACGCTGCAGGTCGAGGCGCACTTGCTCGACTTCAACGACGAACTGTACGGCCAAGTGATGGAAATCGAGCTGGTCGAACGGCTCCGCGATGAGCAACGGTTCAACTCGACCTATGAATTGGCCTCCCAGATTTCGCGCGACATCGAACGCGCCCGCACCTTGTTTTAATTTCCAATAATGCAGATACTCCGCCGCCCATGAACGCAGGGATCACAGCAATCAACGAGGAAGTCAAACGCGCCAGCGCCTTTGTGCAGCCACTGCTGGGGGAAATGGGCAAGGTCGTTGTCGGGCAGAAACAGCTCGTCGAACGCCTGATCATCGGCCTGTTGGCTAACGGCCATGTGCTGCTTGAGGGCGTGCCGGGGCTCGCCAAGACACTCTCGATCAAGTCGCTCGCCCACTGCATGGACGCCCAGTTCGCTCGACTACAGTTCACGCCGGACATGCTCCCTGCCGACGTCGTCGGCACGCAGATTTACAACCCGCAATCCGGCGACTTCAGCACGCGGCAGGGACCGGTGTTCGCCAACCTCGTGCTGGCCGACGAGATCAACCGCGCCCCGGCCAAGGTGCAGAGCGCCCTGCTCGAGGCGATGCAGGAACGGCAGGTTACCATCGGCAACGAGACCTTCCTGCTGCCGAAACCGTTCCTCGTGCTGGCCACGCAAAACCCGATCGAGCAGGAAGGCACCTACCCCCTGCCAGAGGCGCAGGTCGACCGGTTTATGCTCAAGGTGAAGATCACCCACCCAGACCGTGACGAGGAACGCCAAATCCTCGACCTCATGGGCCGCACCAGCGCCGCACCGGAGACGCAGCAAGTCATCTCGATCAACGACATCCTCACCGCCCGAGAGGTCATCAACAACATTTACACCGACGACAAGGTCAAGGACTACATCGTGGACATGGTCTGCTGCACACGCGAACCGGAGCGTTACAGCATCGACGTCGCCGACTTCATCCAGCTCGGAGCCTCGCCTCGCGCCACCATCGCGCTCACGCTCACGGCCAAGGCGCACGCGTTCCTGCACGGACGCGGATTCGTCACGCCACAGGACGTGAAGAGCGTCGCGCAGGATGTGTTGCGCCACCGCGTGGCCGTCACGTTCGAAGCCGAGGCCGAGGAGAAAAACTCCGAGACCATCATCCAAAAAATTCTTGACGAACTTCCCGTGCCGTAACGCATCGACGCTGCGGCCGCGGTCCCCCGATGACTGGCTGGCTCAAGAACTACTCCCCTCAACGATTCCTGATTTCTTTCGGGTTGGCGGCGATAATCGGGTTGGTAGCATCGTTCGCCTCGGTGGCATTCGTGGAGGGCGTCTTTTGGATTAACGGCAAACTGTTTATATCACCAAAAAGCCGAGACAATGGTGAGTTTTCTCACCTGATTCCCTGGTTCACTGTTTTGGCTCCTACTATTGGTGGATTTATTGTTGGGGGACTTCTGCTTTTGATCCGCGGCAACCAACCCCAAGGAATAGCAGACATTATTTTTTGGTCACAGACCGGCAAAGGAGGAACCTCTGACCGAAAAGGGTTAATTACGGTGATAACTTATTTTACCTCTCTTAGTTTCGGCGCATCAGTCGGCATGTACGGTCCCCTTGTAAGCCTTGGATCTTTAGTCGGCAACTTTCTTTCGAAACTCACGGCAGATCATCGAAGATTAGGGATAATCGCAATAGGTTGTGGGGTGTCCTCAGCCATCTCAACAGCATTCAACGCACCAATTGCTGGCGTCATCTTCGCGCACGAAGTCATCCTACGACACTACTCCATCCGCGCCTTCGCACCCGTGACCATCTCGGCCTACGTCAGCCAGGTTATGGCCACCGAGGTGTTCAAACGGCCGCGGTTGCTCGAAGTTGGCGAGGTCAGCATCCAGCATCCGTACGAATACGGTGCCTTTCTGCTTGTGGGCGTCGTTGGGGCTGCAGTGGCGATCTTTTACATGCGCGGTGTGCTCGTGTCTGGAAAACTCGCCGGCAAACTCAAACTACCTATCTGGATCAAACCGCCCTTGGCAGGACTGATACTTGGGCTGATCTGCCTTGGTGTGCCGGAATTGCTGGGGGTAGGTCTAGACACAACCAAAGCTACTCTCAATATTGAGCAGGTGCGCGCCGGCAACCTCGATTACATCACCGGCATGACCACTATGGAGTCGGTCATCGATGCCAATACCAAGGAATTCGTTCTAAAGGCAATTTTGCTGCTCGTTGTGTTATGCATAGGCAAGTCATTGATGACCGGCTTCTGCCTCGGGATGGGTTTCTGTGGAGGGGTATTTAGTCCTGCTCTTTTCATCGGAGCAACATTTGGTGCGCTGTTTGGATTTGCACTTGAGGCCATGATGCCAGGTTCACTTAATCTCTCCTTTTACACCATCTGCGGTATGGGCGCCGTGACCAGCGCCGTCATTGGCGCTCCGATCTCGACCATCCTCGTTGTATTCGAGTTGACCGAAAACTACGACTTAGCCAAAGCCGTGCTCATCAGCGTCGTCTTTTCCAACATCATTTGCTCGCGGCTCTTCGGCCGGTCGCTCTTCGACGTGCAACTGCTCGCTCGCGGCTTCGACTTTTCGCTTGGCAAGGACAAAGTCGTCCTTCAGCAAAAAACCATTCGCAACTACGTCACTCATGACTTCGTGCAGGTCACCCCCGAGACGCCCTGCAACCGGGCACTCGAGCACCTGCTCGCCGCCGACCAGACGGAAGGCTACATCGTCAGCGAAAAAGACACCTACCTTGGCCAGGTGACCCTTAACGAGTTGCTGCACATCCAACGCAATCCGGCCAAGGACAATCCCGCCGTGGGCGAACTCGCGCAGCACGAACAGATCACGCTCACCGACATGACTTCGATTTTCGCGGCGATGAAAAAAGTGGAGGACTTCGTCGGCGAAAGTGTCCCGGTCGTCAGCGCCAAGGATCACCTCAAGCTCGTCGGCGTCATCCCCGAGGGCAACATCTTCAAGGCCTACTCCGATGCCATCGAGGAAATCCGCCAAGATGAATACGGTGACAGCTAGGCCACCAATCCACGCACCACACGAAAAACACCCTCCTCGCCGGAACTGGCAATTTGAGATGCGGCAATGTTGAGGCCGTGCTTGGCCAAGTACTTAGCCAAGGTTTGCTGAGTGTGGCGGTACGAGAAAAAAAGGCACAATGCGTGTCCGGCAGCAAACTCGACCGACTCGCCGGCAACGCTCAATTGAAGCGTTTCGGAAAACTCAAAGTCGGCGATGATCCGCAGCAAGCCGACAACTTCCTCGATGCCAAATCGCAATTCCCCCGTCGACGCCGACACGCCCAAGCCTTCGAGAAATGACGACAGCCAGTCACAAGTCTCGGCGTTATCGTACTGTGGCAGAACAGCTTCCACGCCCCCTCGGTAACTATCACCGGGCGCGAGGTTGGCGCTGAGCAGCAACTGGTCGCCCTCGCACAGCAACGCCGCCAAGCGCGGCAGGATCACGTCCGGATCGAGGTTCGGGATCATGCCGAAGAAGGTGAACACGCGCTTGGTTTGCAGCGGAACGATTCCGTCGAGCAATTGGCCAAGGTCGGGCGCGTTGGCCAAGTCGCACACAAGCGGGTGGATTCGTTCGAGCGGCAACTCGGCCGCCGCCGCTTCGCGCGCGACCCGCGTCATCGCTTGGCTGACATCACAAGGCACGTAGTCGACGGTTGGGTGAACCGACTTCAGCTTGGCCAGGAAGCGGGTGTCCTTTTGTCCTCCGCCGCAGCCCAAGCCAACGAGACATACCGGTCTGCCCGACGCTTGCCCAAGTGACTCGTCGAACGCCCAGTCGTAAATCGACTGCACGCCGGTGTCCGTACGCGACGGGGAATGCGCCCGGTGCACTGCAAACCATTTCTGCGTCTGCCGATCGCCATCATACAAAAACCTGGGCGGCACTTGGCCAAGCCGAAGGCCATCGAGCAACTGCCGCTGAACCGCGTCGGGGAATTGGCTCGGATGAACGATCACGTTTGGCGTTGGCTCCGCCTCTGCTGCTGCATCATTAAAGCGACTTTTTGATCTGCTTGAGCTGGTCGGACTCGGGACGGTTTTTGTAGTAGTCGTCCAGCGGGAAGCAGCCGCTGATCATGCCGTTGCGCGGGCCAGTGGTGCAGTCGCTGAACGTGCGGCAAATGCGCCGGGACGCCAGCGAGCCGTTGGCCATCGCGTCGGGGAGCATGTCCGGATAACTCAACACCATCCGCCCCAGGCCCACGACATCCACCCACCCTTCGCGCACAAGGCGCTGTGTCACGTGCGGCAAATAATCCTGCAGATAACTGTACGCGCAACCGACGATCGCCACATCGTCCGGGGCGGACGACCGTATTTGGCGGACGACCTGTATCTGCCGCTCGACGTCGATGAGCGGATCGTGCGCCGGTTGGTAGCCGTCGGAGGGCGGATAGGCGGCGGGCCGCTGGATGTGCGGATTGTAGTACGGCGACCCGGCGCTGAGGCTGATGAGCTTGACTCCCAAGTCGGAACACAGGCTCACAAACTGTTGTGGTTCAGCAAGATCGACCTCAAGTGGATTACCGGGATTCAGCCCGAATCCGTAATGGTACGGCAGACAGTGAGAGAAATCCTCCGGGATACCGGGGCCGAGTTTGCCCGGCTGCGACCGGGCCGGGTCAGGCCGAAACGGCACGAAGTCAAACGCACTCACGCGAACGATCACATCGATCTCGTTTCCGTCTGCGCGAATGCCGTCGATGATCTTGCGCAGGATGCGTGTGCGGTTCTCGAACGAGCCGCCGTACCGGCCGGGCCGCGTGCGAGCACTGAGAAATTCATGCAGCAGATAGCCGTGACAATGCTTGAGGTCGATGAAGTCCGCCCCCGCCCCGGCGGCGAGTCGCGCGGCGCGGACGTAGCTGCTGATCAGTTCGGCGATCTCGGCATCGGTCCAAATCTGTTCGTTGCTGGTGACGCGGGATTTGGCGTCGAGCAGCGGATGCCGGTAGGCAACCCGCGGTTCGTACCGGGTTTTCTCGTTGGGCCGACAAAAGCGTCCCGAGTGCGTAAGCTGAAAGCCAATCGCCAGATCATCGGTGGAGCCATAGCGCTCGGCGTGTGTCGCGATCAGCGCCTCGCGCAACCCGGCGATGGCGGCCTGATTTTCCTCGTTCAGAATGAGCTGGTTCGGGTTGGCACGACCATCGGGCCGCACGGCCATCGCCTCGCCGCCGAGAATCAGCTTGGCTCCGCTCTGTCCGAAGCGTTGCCAGCGGCGGGTCATTTCATCGGTGACACCGCCACTGGTCGTGCCGTCCCAGCCCTCCATCGGGTGAATGGCGATGCAGTTGCCCGGTGTCTTGCCGCCAAGCGTGATACGGTCAAGCGGCTTGGCCAAGGGCGACTCGGCCGCGGGCAGGATCGAGTCATCGCACGGCAGGTCAAGGCCAAGCGAGGCCACGTGCTCGCGGAAGGCTTGCGGGGTTTTCAGCGACGGAATGCGCGTGAGATTGAACGACTCGGCCACGGTGTGTCAGTAATCGAAAAAGGTGAGGTAGCACTCGCCGCGCGCCTCGCGGAGGAGCATCAGTGCCAGTTCGCGCGCGTGGTAGTCGCCCCACATCGAGCTTTCGCCACAGGGGATTCTGCTGCCATGCGGGACATGGTCCCAGCCGTTGGGCCGATGGTAAATCGAGTGCAACACCAAGCCTTGATGCTTGGCGTCCGTGGAGAGGTACGGTTGCTGAAACAATGTGTTTGCGATGGTCAAGCCGGCCTGCCGGTAACGGGTGCCGCCGGCTTTTTTTCCGCTGGCGATCAGGTAGTTGCCCAAGCGAACCAGCCCCTGCGCCGCAATCGCCGCCGCAGAGGAGTCAACCGGCTCAAAGCCGTTGTGCGGGTTCGAGTGCTTGGACAAATAGTTGCCCAAGCGGTGCAACTCCGGCGCGCCGGTGTCCCAGAGGGGAACGCCGTCGGTGCAACTGTTGGTAACATAAAAATCGGCGGTGGCGGTGGCGGCCTTCAGCAACATAGCGGTCAACTTGCGCCGGCCGCCGAGAGGCTTGAGAGCGGTGTCCTTCAACGTGCGGAAAAACTCGAGTTGCTCGGCATAGCCGCAGATCGCCCAGGCCAGGCCGCGCGTCCACGTACTGAACGGCGAGTAGCCCTGCTGCGAGTTCGGGCAACGGTAACTGCCGTCGTTCAGGTTGAAGATGCTCTCGTGTGCCGTGCGGCCGCTCACGTCGTATGCGTCGCGGCCTTCGCCGTAATATACCCCGTACGCCGCCGTCGCCTCGGCGTGTTGCACCAGTCGCCCGAGCAGCGAAATTCTTCGATCCCGCTCCCCCATCAACGCATGGCCAAGTTGGTGCGCCACGGCGAGTGAACGGAGTGAGCGGATCGTGTCTATGAACAGTGAGTGCGGGCCGTTGAACGAGTAGATGTAGCCGCCGTTGGGAACGTCCGTCCAGCGTGCCGCCTGCACAGCGCCGGAGACCTTGAGAGCCAGCTCGTAAAACTCCATCTCACGCGGGTCGTGGGCAAGCTTCCCCTCGCGCATGAGCCGACGAAGGTTGCCGTAGGTGGAGACGTTGTTGAAGCCGTGGTCGTGCACGCCGGTGTGCGACACGTGCGAGGCCATGTGCTTCACCGTGCCGTTGCGGCCGATCTTCAAAAACTGATCGTCGCCAGTAGCGTCGTACTGCAGCACGGCCGAGCCAAACTGAAAGCCCTGCGTCCACTCGGTCC
>CAJWEP010000011.1 GCA_913030945.1 uncultured Verrucomicrobiota bacterium | reverse complement strand
ACCTCACTGGAGATGATCCCCTACTCCTAACGATGGCTCCCGAGGTCAACGGTGGACTGGCCGGATTCGCCGCCGCACGTGAACTCGGCATTCGCGTTTCCATCGGCCACACCAACGCCCCCGCAAACATCCTGCGGCGCGTGACTGCCGCCGGCCCTGCCGGATTCACTCATCTCGGCAACGGCTGCCCGGCCACGCTCGACCGCGCCGACAACATCCTTTGGCGGGCGCTCGACACCCCCGGCCTGACCTGCGGCCTCATCCCCGACCGCTGGCATGTGTCGCCCGCGCTGTTCCGGCTGATTCACCGGCTCATCGATCCCGACTCCATCTACTACACCACCGACGCGATGGCTGCCGCCGGCGCGCCCCCCGGCAGATACCGGCTTGGCCGACTGGAACTAGAGGTCGGCCCGGAGCAAATTGTCCGGCTTCCCGGCACCGCGAACCTCGCCGGCTCCGCACTCATGCCGATCGAGGGCGTCCGCCGCGCCGCCGAGATGCTCGACTGCGACTGGCAGGACGTCTGGCCCAAGTTCAGCCAGGCCCCGGCGCGGTTCATGGGTTTGCAGGAAGGCTTCAGTGTCGGCGCACCTGCCGACTTTGCGCTGATCGAAACCGATTCATCCAACCGAATCGTGTCGCACAGCCTGCAGGTGGCGAACTAAAACGCCTCCAATTCGAGGGCGTTGATGCCTTCCACCACCGTTTCAAGGGTAAGCTCGGCGAGTTCGCTGTGTTGGTCCAGCACACGGACTTTTTCACCGAGGGGCCGCCAGATTTTCTCGTCGCTCTTCCCCCACAAAACCAGCGTGGGCAGGCCAAGCGCCGAGGCCAGATGCGTGACGCCAGTGTCGTGGCCGACGTAGCCGTTGCAGTTGGCCAGGCGCGGCGCCAACTCATGCAGGGGAACATGCTGGGCAACCTGGACACGCTCTGCCGGCGTGCCCTTGGCCAAGCGTTGCAACTGTGCCCCCTCCGCCTCGCCACCGACGAGCAGTAGGTTCACCGGCGAGTGATCGAGCAGGTGTGCGAGCAACTTTCGCCAGTTTTGTTCCGGCCAGTTTTTGCCCTCGCTGCCGCTGCCGGGGTGCAGAGCGAGGCAATTTTCGCGCTTGGCCAAGCCGGGCAACTCGAGCCGCGCCACGGGGTCGCCGTCGAATATTGTCAACTGCTCCAGCGGCTTAAGGAACACATCGCTGGCATGGATCGGCCTGGCCTCATCCGGCCGATGCTGTGCGGCGATGAACTGCCGGGGACCGCACGACTTGACGTTGGTTTCAAATATCCCGTCGGGATCGAACAGATAGGAAATCACAATGGCGAACCGCCCGAAAAACTCGCGCCATTCCAGATCGAACGAGCCACCCCTGGCAAAAAAAGAGGCCAAGCCGGGTGACTCGATGGCGTGCACCGCCTTGGCCAGGCCTCCCGAAAGCGCCAGGGAGGCGATTCGCGGATACCCGAGCACCTCGATGTCAGCTCGCGGAAAGCGATCCCGCAACGCGGCCAGTACCGGAAGCATCAGGATAAAGTCACCTATTGCGCCGCCACGGATGACTAGAATACGCGGAGCCTTGACGGATGTGGTCTCGATCATTGCGAAACCTGATGGGTCATGATGATCACTCCCACCACGGCGATTACCGAGCCTATGATCGAGCGGACCGTCGGCCGTTCGCCCTCGAACTTCATTGCAAACGGAATGATCACCAGCGGCGACAACGCGACGACGGACAACACGATTCCTGCCGGCAAATCATCGACGTTCAGCGCCCACTGGTAGGCACCCACACCGAGCGTCGGCCCGCAAAGCGCGTTGGCCACGATCAACCCGATGATCAACTTCACGCTGGCCGGTGTCAGCGGCACCTCGGTTTGAATTGATCCACCGTTGCGGATCCTGAATTTACGAATCGCTAGCAGAATCGCCATCACGGTCAGGCCACCCAGAACTCGCTGATATGCTGCTGAGAGGCCATCCACGGTCACGCCCTCTACCACCATCGACCCCGCCTTTCGACTCAACACCGCGCCGAAGCCCTGGCCAAACGCGGACATCAGTCCCCACAGTATGCCGGCCTTCCAGTGTTTCTTTTTAACTTCCGATGTTTCACTCGGGGTCAGGGCCAGGGCGACTCCCGCCAAAATCAAAGTGCCGGCCAGCACTTGCCCAAAAAACAATCCCTTTCCCAACCAAAGCCACTCGATCATCGCCGCAATCGGCGCGGCAAGGCACTGGGTCATCACCATCGTGAGCCGGGATCCAAGGATCGGATAGGCACGAAACAACCCGTAGTCGCCAACGCCAAAGCCAATGATCCCGCTGATAAAAAAGATTCCCAACGCGCCGCCCCCAAGACCGGGTCCAAATGAATGCGCATAGGCACCCAGAAGAAATGCCGACAGCAGGAAACGCCAAAAGTTGACTTCCACCCCGGAGAGGTGATGGGACAACCGCTTGCCCGACACGGCCGAGAGCGAAAACAGAATTGTGGCCAATATCGCCGCGGTCATTTGTCGAAGGGATCAATCATCCAGAAACCCCGCGCTCCGCCAACCATTGAGGATCGACTGCAACCCGGCACGCTCCGCCCCAGGCACCTCGACCAACGGCGGACGCACCGGGCCGCCGCTCAGGCCAAGCATGTCGAGCAGCGCCTTCATCGCCGACACCTCGTATCCCTTCCGGCTGGTACGCAGCGCGTACAGCGGCACGACGTGGTCGTTGACCAATTGGTTGAGACCCGTCGAGTCGCCGACGGCACCGAGTTCGTGAAGCCGAACCGACAACTTGGGCGCCACCGCGGAGATGCTCGACGTGTAGGCGCGAATGCCGATCGCGTAATAGCCCGGTACCATGTCGTCGCCCGCACCTCCGATCCAGTGCAGCCTGTCGCCGAGCCGTTGGCGGATCATTTGGTAGCGGCGAATGTCCGCCGAACCATCCTTCCACGCGACGACGTTGGGAATCTCGGCCAAGCGCTCGGCCTGTACCGGCGTATAATGCGCCCAGTCACGGCTGTAAATGAGCACGCCCAAGCCACTGGCCTCGGCGATACCGGAGTAGTAGTCGACGAGGCCGTCCATCTCGGCGTTGGGATAGTACGGTGGAAAGGCCAGCACGCCGTCTGCGCCGCAGTCGGCCGCCTGTCTGGCCAAGCGCTTGGCCAAGCCGCCGGCAAACCCGACCCCGACGATCACCGGCGCACGGCCGGCCGCTTCCTCAATGGTGACCTCGACAACTTGCCGGTTTTCCTCCGGCGTGAGCGAGTACAACTCGCCCGTGCCCCCGGCAGCAACCAGCGCGCACATCGGTTCCTTGAGCATGTAACGGATGTTCTTTCGATGCCCCTCGATGTCGAGCGAGTGGTCGTCGTTAAACGGCGTCACCGGGAAACCGATGACTCCCTCTAGTCTTGAACAAAGTTCCTGTGGATTCATTTTAAAAAATTGGTTACCAGCGTGGGAGTTTCCGGGTCCAGTTTGGGTCGATGTGTTTCTGCATCTCGGCCTCGTCGTCGCGTTTGCGGTACGAGCAGTTTCGGAAGCGCTCCTTGCCGCGCTCGAGTTGATCGTAATCGAGCGTCACACCCAACCCCGGTTCGTCCAGAATCTCAACGCAGCCCCCGACAATCGGCACCCGACCGCCCTCGACGATCTCGTCAATCGCAGACTGCCAAGGGTAATGCGTGTCGCAAGCATAGGTGAGATGCGTCGTCGCCGACGCGACATGCGCCATCGCCATCAACGACACGCCGAGGTGACTGTTAGAGTGCATCGATAGGCCGATGCCGAACGTCTTGCAGACACGCGCAAGTTGCTGCACCTGCCTCATGCCGCCCCAGTAATGATGATCGCACAGTACGATCTGCACAGCGTCGCGGCGAACGGCCTCCGGGATGTCACCGAACGACGTCACGGCAACGTTGCTGGCGAGCGGTGTCTCGATGCCATCAGCCTGCAAACGCTTGCGGACCTCACCCATGCCATCGAGCCCCACGCACGGATCCTCAAGGTAGCCGCCGCCGGAGAGTTCCTCGGCCAACTCCCGACCAACCTTCACTGAGGTGTTGACCGACCAGGCGCTGTTGGGATCGATCCGCAGCGGCACCGCTTTGCCAAGCGCCTGCCGAAGTTGACGCAGCGTCTCAACCTCGATCTCCGGCTCTAGCACACCGCCCTTGAACTTGATGGAGCCGAAGCCGTACCGGTCACGCATTTGCTGAACCTGCCTGACGAGAGACTCGGGCGATAGCGCCTCGCCGTATTCGTCTTCGCGCAGGTCGTCGCCCTTTCCTCCGCCCCCGGCGTGTTTGTAAAACGGATAGGCGGAAAACGAAACTTTGTCGCGCACGCGACCGCCAATGAGGTCACAGACCGGTTTGCCGACTGACTTGCCGATCAGGTCAAGGCAGGCGGTCTCGATCGCGGAGTAGGTCCGGGCGTCGGCGTCGAGCGGGTTTTCACCGGGAACATTGTAGGTTTGCGACCGCTCCAAACCGCTGGCGCCACCCTCGACCATCGGCGAGAGGTCGCCGGTCAGTCGATACGGACAGGCGCCGACGACCTGCCCGCGAACCGCCTCCAATGCCATGACAGGTTGGTCACCGCCATAGGTCTCAGCGATCCCAACGACCCCGTCGCCGCTCTCCAACTCGATGACGTTGCGCAACGCATATGGCTGGTGCAGCCCGTAGCTGCTGCGCAGCGGCGGGTCGGCCATGGCGATGGAGTGAATCCTGAAGTCGCTGATTCGCATTGAAAAACGGGCCGCATGTTGCCGCCCGTTCGCGTTTGATTCAATGCGGGAGTGCGGGGTTACTTCGTCAATTGGATCCACTCGCCAGCCCAGTCCTCCGGCGGGGGGGTCTCTGCGAAGTGCTCGCACTGCTCGATGTAGGCCAGGCTTGGGCCGTCATCAGGAACAATCTTGAGGCAGTCCTCGAAACCGCGCTTGGCCTCGGCGAAGTCGCGCTTGGCGTACGTCTTCCACGTTGTCTCGAACTTGGCCACGAGCTTGGCCATGGTCTCGTCGAGTTCGCCCTTCTTGGCCAAGAGTTCATAAACGCCGACCGCCTGTTTCTTGCCCTTGGCCACGAGCAGGCCAAGCCTGCGGACCTCGATCTTGTCCTTGGCCATCTCGTAGGTGCTCTCGCCGATCATGATCAGGACAGTGAAAATCTTGCAGGCCGGCTCGAAGCGGGCGGCCTGGTTCACGGCGTCCCCCATCACGGTGTACTGCATCTTCTGGGTGGAACCCATGTTGCCGGCGGAGACGAAGCCGGTGTTGACGCCCATGCGCGCCCCGATTTCGACATCGTATTTCTCCTTCAACTCGACGCTCAACGGCTTGAGTTTTTCCTGTTGCTCAATGGCCGCCCAGCAGCATTTCCAGGCGTGCGAGTGAGGATCCTCGTCACCCCAGATCGGCACCCCATAGTCGGCCATGATGGCGTCACCCTCGTATTTGTCGATGTAGCCGCCGTAGTTGATGATGATATCGCTCATCGGCGTAAGGTACTCGTTCAAAACGGCGGCCAACTGCTCGGCGTTGAGTTTCTCGGAGATCGTCGTGAAGCCGGCAACATCGGAGAAAAACATCGTTGCCTCGCGGCGCTCGCCCGCCAGCTTGAGCGAACCGGATTCCTCCTGGAGATACTTCAGCACCTCTGGGCTGACCATGGTGGAGAACATCCCACTGATGGCTTTTTTCTGCCGGCCCTCGGTCAGGAAAAGATAAAACACCATCAGTACCGCCGACCCGAACATGGCCAACGCCGGCGGGATGAGCGGCAGCCAAAGTTGGTTGCTGTAAAACTGCCACCATGTGTAAAACACCAGGCTGACCAACATGATCGGGGCCAGAATCAGCAGGCGCAGGCCGGGATTTTCCCTCACGGCAAATCCCAGCAACACTCCCATGAAACTCCAGAATGCGATCCACCTTGCTTCTCCATTTCGCGTCCAATACCGGGTTGCCTCGGCTCCATTATAGTAGGAACGCAACAACTGGTCGGTCGCCATGGCGTGAGTCGCAAGCAATCGTTCGCGATCGTCATGCGGCATGGGAAAATAATCCTTCAAACTGCTGGCAACCGCGCCGAAGAAAACCACCTTACCCTTAATATCCTCTTCGGTTACGAGTTTCACTTCATTGGCCTTGGAAGCGGGTCCATCTTCACCATCCTTCGCCTTTTTCTCTTTATCAGGGCCCATCAGGGCGCGGATGGTGTAGCGAGGGAACAGGTCCGGCCTCGCACCTCGATAATCCAACCGGAACGTGAACCCCCCTGCGTCTGTGCTGGAGTACGGTCCTCGGTCGCCATCAAACTTCCTGAAAAGCGCCTTGCCGATCTTCAGGTCGGATTGATCTTCAGTGACTGAGCCAAACGGGAAATCTGCCATCAGCACCTCGTTGGTTGCGCCTTCCCCGGTGCCGGGTCGAATCACGGTACCCACCTCCTTTTCGCCAACCTTGGAAACAATTCGAGCAACCACATCAGCACCAAAGCCGTCTATGCCATCGGCCTTAATGCCGGTGGATGGATTGTTGTCCACATCGATCAACCAACTAAACTCGTACTGTGTGCCGGTGAGTTCCGGATGCCAATCGCCAGGCGGGAGTGCCATGCCTTTCACCGTGGTGTCAATGGTCAGCGCGCCATCCGACGCAGTCACCTTTACTGAATCGATATCGCCGTTGGCATCGCCTATGCCACCGGAATCGGACAATTCAACAACATTGGTCGAGGGGATGACTTCGCCTGCCTCGCTGTATTGCAACGTATTGGTGGAAGCCGTGAACTTGAGAACGTCAGTTGTGTCCAATTCGGATTCATTGTCTCGTGTGGTTTTCTGCAACACCACCATGGCGACCTGCTGGCCGTTGGTCAGGCCGATGTTTTGCAACGGCAACTGGATTTTCAAAATCGGCCCCGGCGCTTGCACTATTAATTCCCACCAGTTTTTGCCCATGAACCGACTGGCCATAAGCGCAGCCAGTGATGGGTGGATTCCGACATCCGAGTAAAAATAAAGCATTCCCCGACGAATCATCCGGTCGGGATCGGTTGGAAAAGAGTTCTCGCCCACGCGGGTGGAATCGCCTCGTAGAACCAACGGCGCCTTGATTGTAAGATCGGGTTCATCCAAGTTGATTTCTGAAATAGTGATGATATCTGCGTTGTTTGTGAGTACGCGGTTCAGGTGGTGAACCAGGTCTCCTCGCTTGGGCACCGGCATGTCCCGGTACAGATCCAGTGAAATTACCGCCGGTTTGTAAGAAGCGATCTTCTCCAGGATACTGGCGACCAAGTCGTCCTCCAACGGCCAACCGAATCGCTGGATATCTCGCTCGTCGGCGCCAATGATCACAATGTTGGTGTGGGTGGTGACCATGTTCGTGCCGGAGTCCAATTCTTGTCGAAGGTGAAGGAAGTCGTGGTGCTGCAACTCCTGTGTCATGAGGTAGCCCTTGGCTCGAATCTCATTGATAGCCCAAAAGATACCGCCGCCCACCACCAGTGCCACAATCACCTCCACCCAGAATGCCCCCTTGGACATGCGTTTCTTGAGGGCTGCCACCCAGTCTTGAATCATTGTCATTGAGTCGGGGAAACCAAGTAAATCACCATTGCTTTTGTACCCAGCGAAAAAACGTCAGCCATCACAGCCAGTTTCCAATCATGATGTAAGGCGCCCAGTAACGGGGATGTCGAAAACGGGGGTCGTTTCGGAGAACAGTTTGCGCATGCTGCAGTGCCTTGGCCTTGGTGGCACCCGGCTTGGCCAAGGCGCGGTAAAACTCGTCCACCATCAATGCCGAGGCCTGATCGCTCACAAACCACAGGCTGGCCAGCGCCGCCCGGCAACCGGCCTTGATCGCAACACCGGCCAGGCCAAGCGCGGCCTTGTCGTCGCCGGCCGCCGTCTGGCAGGCACTCAACGTGAGCAATTCCACCGGCGCGCCGCGATAACTGCTTGGCCGAATGAGGTTTTCCAAGTCGTCCAGCGTGAGGAACCCGTCGTAAGTCAGCACGAACGTGCTGTCCGCCTGGCCGCTGAACTGCCCGTGCGATGCGATGTGAACGTAGCGGTAGTCATTCCGCATGAAGGTGTTCTCGAGGTCGTCCTTGAGGAACGTGCCATCCATCAACTGCGTTGGCGCAAAACTCTTCGAGATCAGTTCCGCCTCCTGGACAACCGCCGGCAGCCCGGGAAAGCCGTGCCGTTCGGCCGCCAGGCCACTGAACAAAAAGCGCGAGTTGGGCGAAGTGGCCTCCTGCGACTCAATCAGGCTCAGCCCCGGCGCCACGCCGACGGCGTATTGCTCGAGCAGGTATTTTTCGCCATCGAATAGCGCCGCCATCGGCACGTTGCGCAGCGCGCCGTCCGGCACAAATACCAGCGTGTCCACACCGTCGGTTTCCAGGATTTTCTTGATCGGCTCGATGATCCACGCGTACAGCGCCTCCCCGTGACCCTTAAAAAAGTAGGTTGTGCGCCGCTCGACGTGGTGGCGAAAAAGGAGAGCCTGATCCATCAGGCGGCGACTTGGCACATCCACCGTTACCTTCTTCAAGCCTGACTTGGTCTCGACAAGCAGTTCCAACCGGCTCTCCAGCGGGATGATGTACACGATCGCCGCTGTCGGGGACATCTGCCCGATGCCCTTCGCCCCGGCGTTGACCATATTCACGCAGTCGTCCTGAAAATAGTCGGACAACTCAGCGCCCTTGAGCGCCTCGACTGTCTCACGCGCCTCGACAAGCAGCGCTGTTCGCGCCGTCTCGTCCTGCGTCTCATCAGCCTTTCTCAAAAGCAAGTCGGCCAACTCATAGTAAATCGGACCCACCGAGTCGCGGAAAGTCGTCGGGCTGTTGACGTTGCCGTAAACAATGGCCAGGTCACCCCGGATGGATGTCAGGTTGTCCACCGCCGTCTTGTACGCGTCGATCGCACGGTCACGCTCGCCGAGTTGATTGTGCATTCGGCCCACCAGCCACTGCCACTGGTACATGGCATCGTAGAGATCGTGTTTCTGGGCCAGGCGTAGTGCAGCACGGCTCAACTGCAGTGCCTCGGCGTAGCGCCCCTCCGTCTCGTACAACCCAGCGAGAAATCCGATCGAGTACGCCTGGCTTGCCTCGTCGCCGGCCTTGCGCGCCTCGATGACCGATTGGCGATACTGTTCGCCGCCCTTGGCCAAATAGACACCCCGCTGCTCGCGGTCAACCGCGCTGTCCATCATCCGGCTGTAAGCATCGCCCAACTTGATATACAGCAACGCCCTGTCCCGCCCGTTTTCTGCCTTGGCGATGTTCGCCTCAGCGGCCCCGGCATAGTCCGCTGCCAGACTCATCGAACCGTGAAACGCCGCTGCCGTGGCCATGCCGATCCGGCACCGGGCGGCCAACCCTTGATTTCTGTCCTTGTCGGCCTGCTCGACAGCCTGCTTGAAATTCCAGACTGCGTCCTCGTAGTTGCCCCAGCCAACAAGAAGGTTGCCAAGGTTGGAGCGGATGCTCGACTCGAGCGACTTGTCGCCCAGTTCCTCGGCAATCTTCAGGCCATCGAGCAAATAAAGATCCGGCTGCTCGGTAGGGGCTCGGTATTTGCTGCTGGCCAGGATCCAAAGACTGGCAAGGTTATTCTTCACCAGGGCCTCGGTGCGCCTGTCACCGGAGGCCTGAGCCAGGGCAAGCGCATTCTGAAGCGCATTCTGAGCCAGATTCACCTGCCCCTTGGCCTGACACTCGGCCGCCTGGCTGAGCAGGCCGGAGACATCCGCTCTCTTCAACTCCTTCAGAATTAAGATTGCCGTCGTAGCTCCACACCCCGCAGCTTGGCCAAGCGCGGGCAACAGCAACGCACCCATCAAGACCAAGCCGATGAGCAACGAGTTCGCATAGTTTCCGGTTTGAGTCTTCATGGTCATTTCAGCGGGCCGATGTAGTGGGTCGGATCCCAAAAGTCGGTGCCGATCCGAAGTTGAAAATGGATGCCGTAATCCTGCAGATCGTCGTCGTTAGGAATGTCGAAATCCTCAAATGCATGACCCCAGTACACGGCCATGTTGACGTAGTCGGTTGGATTGTAGGTGACACCCAAGCCGGCGCTGTAAATCGTCTCGCGGCCCCTCGGACCGTCGGTGTTCCAACCCACTCCATAATCGAAAAACGGAATCAGATACACCAGCGCCTTCCCATAGCGATCCTTGTATACCGGGATGCGCAGCTCCGGCGAGATCACTACCGCGTTGTCCCGGATCAACTGGTTTTCGCGATAACCGCGGATGGTGTTCATGCCGCCCAAGCTGAATTGCTCCATGGAGACCACGCTTTGGTCGGTGTACTGATGGAACAACTTCACGATGAACAACATGTCGTTGCTGGACACCGACTCCACCCACGAGGCCTGCGTCAACCACGTTAAATATTTCCGGTCATAGTCCGACGTCATGATCGGGTCGAGTTCGTCCAGCCCAAAACTCAACGTCGTGCGGGCGGCGATCACACGCTCCTGCGACCGGTAAACATACTCCGGGCTGATTCGCAGCGCGGTTATGCGGGTCTGCCCGTCCACCGAACCAGGCGAGATCGAGAAGCGCTCGCCGGACACCAGCACCTCGCTGCGCCGATGCTCGCCCTTGAGCGTCACGCTGAACTCGTGCTGAAAGTCGCGGTAGATCGGCTGGCGCAGCGCCACAGTGTACATGCGCGTGTCGCTCTCGATGTCGAGCGCGTCGAACGGTTCCTCCAGGATCGCGTAGTCGCTCTGCGTCAGGCCCAACTCCAGTGTAGTGTCCCAACGCGTCAGAGGCAGGCTGTAAAACACCGAGTAATTGCCGGCATCCCCGAAATCCACCTCCTCCATTCCCTCCTGTGTGAACGTGTAGTTCGCGCGCAATGCGTCGCCGAGGCTCGTCAGGTTCTTTGTGCCCAGAAACACCTCGGCCTCCTCCGCCCCAACACTGGGCGGACGGCGATTGCTGACCCCAACGCCCGCATCGAACACCTTGTTCTCAGTGACGATCATATCAAGATTACTTTCCCCCAGCTGATCGGTTGGTACGAGTGCAGTGTTGATTTTCCGAATCTTGTCGTCACGCCGGATCAACTCCAACGCCAACTTCAGGTCGTCCAGGTTGAGCGGCTTGCCAACTTCACGATGGATGCGCTTGTCAAGGTAGTCGGTACGCAACCACCCACCTTTGTTCATCACGTTCACGTCATTCAGCCTGCCCTCAACGATCCGAATCTTCAGGACGCCGGCGGCCAGATCCTGTTCGTCGATCACCGCGCCGGAGTTGACGTAACGCTGATCGAAGTAATGTTTGGAAATCGTCTTCCGCACCCCCTCCAGTTCCTCGATACTCACCTTTTTGCCGATTCGATCCTTCACGAGTTCCAGCAACTCGGCGTCCGAAAAAACCGTGTTTCCGTCAAACTCAATCCCCTTCAGGAGAATCTCCGCCGGCTCGTCGTCCAAGATTCCCAAGTCCTTCAACGCCGGCAGAACACCCTCCTGCGAAGCCACAGTCGGCGCGAGCACAACCAGCGCCAACATCAACCGGCAAACGGCGATTGACTTCATTCTCTCAAAATGAAATATCATCGTTCGCCCCCCCCATCGCCTGCCCCGTTCTCGTCACTCGGCTCGGGGATGAGTATGGTCGGCAGGTAGCTGTGCGAGGCCCAGACCGGAATGCCACCCTGGCCGTTCAGGAAGAAACTGCTGACGTCGCCGGCCAACCGCAGCGCGCACCGCTCAGCCAGATTGATGTTTTTGCTCGCCAACGTCTCCGGCAACACCACGAGGCCACTGCCGACATCGGTGTCCGGCGTGCGAATCTCCACCGTGCCCTGCACGCCAAACTCGGACGACGCCGTGATGCTCGTCTCGATTGACGGCAGGAACCCGTCCGCCGTGATCAGGATGTACCCGCCGTGACCGTAGATGGCGTTGGCGGAAAGGCGGCTCCGCTGCAGCACCAGGGTCTCCGGCGCCTCGACGAAAATATTGCCGCCGTCCTGACCCGCCTCAGCGGTGATGCGGCCGTCGCGGAAGAAGAAGTTGCCCTCGCCGTACAGCCGGACACTGCCGCCGTCCAGCTTGGCCGAAGCGCTCAATTCGCTGTCATCCACCAGCACATGGCCACCGGTCTGGATGGTGATGTCGCCGCCGTCGGCCAAGGCGGACCGCACCGAGACCTGTCCGTCGTTCCGCAACAGCATGGTTTCGCCAATGCCAAGGTTGATGCTGCCGGCCGCGCCCTCGCCGGTGCTGGCGCTGCCTATGATGCCGGCGTCAAGATCTAGGTCAGGCGTGTTCAAGTGAATCGTGCCGGCGGCGCCCCCAGCCTCGGTGCTTGTGACAAACCCGCTGCGGGCAACCTGGCCACTTGACTCGGCATCGACATCCTTCGGGTCAAACCATTCGCCCTGTCCGCTGATGACCACAGTGTCGGCGGCGATGTCGAGTTCGCCTGCTTGGCCAGGGCCGAACGCCGCACTCTCGATCCGCCCTCCGTTGGCCAAGCGCAACTCGCCGGCCTCCACGCGAACGCGGCTGCCGATGCCCGAGCCGCTGGTACTGCCGTAAACCGAGCCGTGGTCGATCTCCATTTTACCGGCCTTGATGTGTACCGTGCCGCCGTCGCCGGTGTCGCGCACGTCGGCCACGATCGCACCCTGCCCTGCCAGGCGCAATTGGCCGGCATCGATCTGGATCTCGCCGCCGTTGCCGGCGTTCAATGCACCGGCGTACACGCGACCGTTGTCGGCAACCTCCAGCGTGTCGGCCTTGATGGAAATGCTCCCGGCATCGCCGTCGGTGAAGCTGTCGCTGGCCACGCGGCTCTTTGCGGTGATGGTTACAGAAGGAGCCTCAACGGCCACTTCACCGGCGTCGCCATAATTCGGGGCGCTCGTGATGCCGAGGTGCTGGCGCCAGGCAGCGATCATGTTCGACGGCTCCGTGTTGCTCACGACCGAGCTGCCATTGCCCACGGTGACTTGATCGCCGGTGAGCGAAATGTTTCCAGCCAAGCGGTACGGCATGCGCGTGGTGCTCTTGAGGAAACTGCCGCCAGCCAGGTTCACTTTGCCACCGGCAAGGGTGATGCTACCGTTGCGGAAAACTTCCTGCTCGAAGTCGGGATTGAAAATACCGTAGCGGCCAGCCAGTTGGGTCGCGTCGGTTGTGCTGGAGACATAGGCATGGCCATCGAGCTGGATGTCGTCCCCGGCCAGCGTGATATTGCCGGAGCGGCCGATGTCGAGCGCCGTACTGCTGACCGAGCTGGCGCTGTCGAGCAGGACGGTCGACGCCTTGAGAGAGACATCCCCGGCATCGCCGTAAGCGCCCGGCTGATGCTCGTCCGGGTTGTAGCCGGTGCTTGGCAACGGCACGCCGCTCTGGATGACCGAGCCGTTGGCCAAGCGAATGGAATCCGCCTCGGCAGTAACCGAACCGGCGTTGCCGGCGTCGCGCATGATGCTCTGCACCCTGGCCCCGTTGACCAAGGCCAACTCTCCGGCGGCCAGGTCGATGTCACCCGCCTGGCCGCTGGCCAAGCTCTCGGAGTAAATCCGGGCCCCGTCGAGTTTCAGCTTGCCGGCCTCGATCCGCCAATCGGCAGCGGCGAACCGTGTGCCACTACTCACACTACGCAGGTAGGTCGTGTTGTCCATTTCCAGCGTGCCGGCCTGAATGGTAATGTCGCGCACCGCGGGCTGATCGACTGTGTCCGAGTCCTTGATTTCGATCTGCGAATGCTTAGTCAGGCTTAGCGTGCCGGCAGCCACGATGCGATGCTCAAAGTTGCTGTGCAGCGACAGCTTGGAGGCGTTGAACAGGATGTCCCTGGCCTGAATATCCACCGCCGAGACGCCGTGGCCGCCCGGCAGGCCCTTGTTCGGGCCAACCGTGTCGAAGTCATCGTTTGTGTGAAAGCCAGGCAGGAAGGTGATCGTTTCGTCCGCCCGCATGACGAGGTTCGGCGCGGTGTAGTCGACAATGTCGTCATGCACCAAAAGGAAGCTCGTGCCCCATCGCTTGTCGTTGAACTGTTCCTCGTAGCCGAGGCGGATGTTTTTACCCTTGAACGTCAGCGAGTGGATTTCGGACGGATCGGAATTGACGTAAATGTAGCGGCCCAAGCCAAGCGTCAATTGATCCTCAGCCGCGAACATGAGGTTGCCGGTGTAGTGGCCGTCGAACCACAGCACGGGATTCGGCACCGCCTGCCCGGTCACGTTCCGGCCCTGAAACAGAATGTCGCCGCCACGGCCCACCGGCCCGGATTCCACAAACCCTTTTCCGGCCAAAAGCAGCCCCTCCTGCACGATCGAGATGCCGCCGAGTTTAAGATCGTTCGCCGCGACAACACTGATGTTGCCGGTCTGCCCGGCGTTCCTTGAGTGGGTGTAAAAGCTCAGGCTGTTGCCCGCGGTTTTCTGGCCCTGCCCCTCGTGGAACAGGCCAAGGCTGAGTGTGTCGCCGCTGACGGAGATCGAGCCGTAGCCGTCGGCAATCGCAAGCTGGGAGTCGTCGCGGGCCTCATTGATCAGGAGTCCCATAGGCGCCGCGATCTCGCTACCCTCGATCGATATCGCCGAGGTCGACCCCTGATACGCGATCATCCGCACGCCGCTGGCGCGGCCGTAGTCCGGGCCATCCAGCACCACGCTCGGAGCCTTGAGCGTGACCGGCGACAACCCGCCGTCGCCATACGAGGCGGCATCGACGAATGCGTCCATCACGCCAGTAATCGAGTCGTCCATCGCGATGGTGACCGCGCCGGCGCGGCCGTTGCCGGCTTCGTTCGGGTACGAACGCGATTGCACGGAGCCTCCATTTGCCTGGAACGACCCGCCACCGATGAGCACCTCGCCACCGTCGCCACCGGCGGCCACACTTCGGATGTTTCCGTCCTCCAAGGTCACCGTGCCGGCATTAATCCGGACATCGCCACCGGGTTCGCCCACCGGGCTGACAGTGCCGATGACACTCCCGCCGGACAGGTTCAGGCTGGCGGCATCGATGCGGACATCGCCGCCGTTGCCGGTCAGTGCTGCGGCGCCGCTGCGGAAACTCACCTCGCCGCCGATAATCGACAGGCCTTGGCCGGTTTCGGACGAACCGGCTTGGCCAAGCGTCGCACCGATGACCTGCACGTCGCCGCGTTCGGTGGTGATGAAGCCGACCGGCTTGGTTTCGGGAAGCGCGTCGGCTGCTGTCTCCAGGTCCACCCTGCCCCCGCCATCGAACTCGACCGCGTTGCCGGCAAACAGCGTCAACTCGCCCGCTTGGCTGAACTGCGCGTTGGGGCCAACCACGAAGCCGCTTGGGTTCATCAGGAGCAGGTCGGTGGGATTCGCCCCGAGATCAATGGTACCGTCCAGCACCGACGACTCGCCGCCGGTCACCCGCGCGATCACGCGCTGGTCGGAGTCGCCAAGGTTCGCGAACGAAAGCTGCTGGCCGTTGAACAGTGAAAGCGAGGCCAGGCTGAAAAACCGGTTTCCGCCCTTGACCAAGCCAAGCGACGCATCAAGCGGCACGTTGCCCCCGACCGCCGCGACTGCGCCCCACGAACCGTCCGTGGCGACATCCATCGGCCGCACCTGGCCAAGCGCGTCGCCTGCCCCGCCGATCCAACTGTCAGCGAGTGAAAACGACTTCGTGACCACGAGCTTGATTTGGCCAGCCTCACCGGTGCCGAGCACGGTGGTATTGATGACGCTGGATTTGACGGTCACCGCCCCGCTGCCCATCGTTATGTCGTTACCGTTTACGCCAGCGTCGATGGTGTTCATCCCAATGGAAGTAATCTCGGAATCCTCGATCGACAACGACTGGCTGCCATCAATCAAAACCGCACCCGCCTGGCCAGCAACCTCATCCGACAGGGTAAGTTTGCTGTCCTTGAACTGAACCACCGGCGCCGTTGCAGTAAATGTTTGCCGTCCGCCGCTGGATACAGTATCCATCTTAAACCGACTGTTGAGTAGCAGCAGTTGCCCCGCTGCACTGAGCGACAGCTGACTGTTCCTGCCCTGCGAATCCTGCAGCCAGTGCGTCTCGCTTTCCATGGATGTTCCATCGAGCATTATCCCGCCAGCGGCTAGGTTAATCGAACCATTTTGCATCGATATGATCGTGTCCTCCTTGGATACAACGGTGGCCTCGGCTGTGATCTCGAGCGTGCCGTAGCCGGTTAGGAACACCGGCTCCGGCTTGTCGCGCCGGTAGATATCTCCCTGGTTGTATACCTTGGAAAAGTAGTTCGCATGCTCAATCGTGGCACCGGTTAACTCGACATAATTGCCGGTCAACGAAACATCCGAGCGGGCTGACTTGGGCCCGGTGGCGGAGACTGAAATCGTCGAGTTTTCGATCCGCAACAGGTTGGTCGCGTCCACATCCAGCGCACCGACCGTGATGCCCTCCGGCACTTCGCCCGAGTTCATCTCGATACTCGCGTTATTCTGGAGGACGAGATTGCCGGCATCGATGTCGATCGAACCGACGGCAATGTTGTTGTGGTCATCCTTGAAGTACCCCCGCGTGCTGACGAGGTTGTTGTCAATCAGGAACGTCTGAGCCACCTTGACCTTGATCTCGCCTCCGTAAACCTCATTGATGCCCTCCTTCTGGAGGACAATCCCGCCGGTGCCGTACAAGAACAACTCGCCGGCGCGGACATCGACCCGGCGCGGGTCCTTCGGCCCGCCGTAGATGCCGCTCGAGTACGGGGCCCCCTCACGGCCAATCTGTAGCAGCCCGTCGACATCGATGTCGATCTCGTCGGCCCGCAGGCCCGCGGCGTCGATCAGCATTCCGCCCGCCTTTACCGTCATTTTGCTCTCTGGATTTTTGGCGTAATCAGTCAGGTAAACCTCGCCGTTGCTCTCGACCGTGATGACACCGCCGGTCTCAAGCGACATGGCGCCGCCGTACTGGGTGAACAATTTGAAATCGCTTTTCTGTTCTCCGGGGGCAATGGCAATCCGCCCCGCCTTGAGGTTGAGATGCCCGAACTGCTGCCCCTCCGGAAAGTTGACTGTCGCGCCTGGGTATTTTTCGCGGTCGATTCCCACCTGCACCCGGCTGCTGTTAAGCAGGCCAAACTCACCGCCGAGGGAAATATCCGTCCCAAGCCCGCTGTCCACCCGTGAACCACTGTTTACCGTCATGTGGCGTCCCGAGATCTCCAGCGTGCTGGGCAGCAGGACGTTGCCGCTGAGCTGACTCCCCTGCGCCAGTTTCAGGTCGCCACCCAGCTTGATGGTCGCCCCTGTATCAAAGTCGATGTTACTGCTGAACACCTCGAGTGCCGCCGCCTGAATGCCGATGCTCGGGGAGTTCCATGCGCTGTTGGCCTCCAGCTTCATGCCGCTGCTGAGTTGCACCGTCGAGGATTCGGCCTCGACCAGGCTCGCACCGATGATAGCCACACCGCCAGTGAGCTTTAGCCCGGCGCGCGAGTATAAGTAGCTTTGCCCGGCGATACTCATTTCGTTCTGGGCAAAAATATCCACGCCGCCGTCTGCTTCACTGGACAGCCCGGAGCCGAACTGGATTCGCGAATTCTCCAGCAACGTCACCCCGGACTGCAGCTTGATGCCGCCCGCTTGGCCGATCGCGCCTTCGCCATCCTTCTGCGTTAACGAGTACAGCCCGGCACTCTTCAGGCTGATCGACTGGCCCACAACATGAATACCCCCCGTGCCGCCCGCGCCGGTGGCCAGACTCAACAAGCCCGTCTCATCGCCAAACGCCACGTCGCGGTTTCGAATGTTGTCGATGAACTCGCCGCGATCCAGACCCTCGCCGGTGTCCGGCGTGGCGCTTGGGTTCTCGATCAGGAGCGCACCCCTGGAGATGACCTCGACCATGCCGGAGCTGCCGCCGGCCGACTGTGAACGAAGCTGACTCTCACGAATCGTCACCACGTCCGCGTGTACGATGATATCCCCGGAGTCGGCCCCTCCCGCTGCCTCGGAAGCCAACCGCGCCTTGTCCAGCAGCACCTCGCCCCCGGCGAGTTTGACATGCCCGCCAGTCACCAGGCGCGTGCCGTTGAAGGTGATCTTGCCGGCCGGGTTGCCACCAAGGAAGCCGAACGCCTGCGGCGGCGACGCGGTAAACACGCTCTGGTCCGGGTTTGTTGCCAGAAACACGCCATCATCGCCCAAGTTGATCCGATCACGGGAGGAAACGGTGAATGCTCCATCCACATCGACCCTGGCATTTTCACCAAACAGGAATCCGTTGGGGTTGAGCAGGTACAGGTTGGCCCCGGCGATGTCGGATTTGATGAGGCCGTCGATCTCCGAGACGCTCCCGCCGGTGACACGGCCCAGGATGTTGTTAATGGCATCCGGCCCGGTGAAGGTCGCCGATCCGCCGGTTTGCACGTTGAACTCGGTGAAACTGTGGAACAGGTTGCCGCCAACCGTCTTGCCCAGCGAGTCGGGAATCTGGAAATTGGGCCCGGCCAGCGCGCCGCCGGCACTGAATGAGTTGTCCACGACAACCTGACCAAGCGCTTGGGCAAGCGAGCCCAAAATCAGGCCAAATGACAGCAAACCGCCGTGTTTCATCGTGAGAAAACTGCTCATTCAAGTGAGATTCATCGTTATGTCGGTGGGAGTTCGGGGCAATAACAAACGGCGGGCAGTCGCCCGCCGTTCACAGTGTTTCGCTCGTCGCTCCCGGATCAGCCCTTGATCTTGGCTGCTGCGTAGTCGAGGTCGGCCACTTCCGGAAGGCCAACCTGCTTGAACAAATCCCCGCGCTCCTTCAACAAACCCTTGTTGTTGGGGTCCACCGTGATTTTCTCGGTCAAGTCCTGAAGCATATCGTACCAAATGCCGTTCTTGCCGTAATCATTAAAATCCTTCATCGGCTCTTTGGGCTTGATTCGGCGGATGCCGCCGGTGGAGGTGATGTCCAGAGAGCCCTGGAGAGGGTTCGGGATCAGCGCAACGTTCCACTCGTAGTCGGCTCCCTCCTCCAACTTGATGCCAAGGTCGTCCAGCGAAATGCCGTGCATGCCGGCTTTGATATTTTCCCAACGCCGCATCTGCACCAGCGTCCGCTCATCGCGATTGACGGTGATCTCAAACTCGAACGACGTGTCGTCGGTCACGTAATAGTAGAGCGTCGGCGATTCCGAGACCGTGTAACCGGTCGACTCCGGCGTCAGCACAAACACGACCGGCATAGACATTAGGTGATTGGCATCATCCTCGCCACCGCCTCGCACACCGCCGCCGACCCGCGTCTTGGGCGCTCCGACCTGGGGCAACTGCAATCCGCCGCGCACGCCACCGCCCACCCGCGTCTTGGGTGCGCCGACCTGCGGCAGCATCAGGCCGCCGCGCACGCCGCCGCCGACCCGCGTCTTGGGCGCTCCGGTGTTGGGCAGCATCAGGCCACCGCGCACACCTCCACCGATCCGTGTCTTGGGCGCTCCGGTATTGGGCAGCATCAGGCCGCCTCGCACACCACCACCAACCCGCGTCTTGGGCGCTCCGACATTCGGCGGGGCGAACAGCCCGCCCGGTTTGGGTTGGGCCTTGGCCGTCGGAATTCCCCACAATCCCAAGGCGGCTGCACTGATGACAGCAAGTAATCCTGTCCGTCCCGGGGTTATTTTCGTTTTCATTTCAGTGATCGATTAATTGCGGGAGCAACCCTGCCCTCCTTTTCCGGCTGCGTCAACCGGCAGAATGTCAGAAAATAACAGATTTCGGCTCAAATTGACTCATTTTGAACGCTTTTGCGGTCTGCCCTGTCAACATCAGAACGCTGTCACGGTGAAGGTTTGGTTAGTGCAACGATTCACGGTGGCCGCAACGGATTCGCCCAAGGCGTCCGTTTGTTCAAATTGTGACGGGGTGCGATTGGCCTCCATCCCGAAACTCGCGAAGCCCCGTCGCTCCGGCGGGGCTTCGCCCTTTCATTTTCGCCTCCGATCCGCCATGGTCCGCGCCGGAGCATCAGCCTTATGAGCAACAGCGAAAAAGTTGAAAATTGGTTCATCCCGCTTTCGACCACGGAGCTCACCCTGCAACAGGCATACACCCAACTAAGCGAGTTCGGGCTTAAGCAAGACGAAGTACCACTGATTATCCAACTAGTCGAGAACCCCAAGTACGATCTGCCGGGCATCGACCTCTTTCATGGCTCGACCAACCTTGAGACACACGACTATATTCACATCCTGCTTGGACGCGGGGTTTTGATCAAAGACGAGGCGTTCGTGCTCGGCTTCACCATGGGCAGCAGCAACCGCGTCACCACCACTGAGGAAAAACTCTTCGCCTTCGTCACCAAGTACATCTATCCCAAGGACTACAGCTTCACCGACGAGGATATGGAAGTGTTCAAAGATGCCGTGCGACTCGGCTTCATCTCCGACTGCAAGTCGCTGGCCAAGGTAGACTACCGGCAATATCTCGACTGGCCGCTGCAAAAAATCCGCGACGATATCGGTATCGAGACCGACCTGCTCAAGGCCTACTACGCAATCGAGGCCAAACGCTATCCGCACATCAAGGAATGCACCCGCAACCTCGTCGGTTTCTGAGTCGATTCGTCATCGCACTGTCACTGCTGCTTGGCATCACTGCCCCGCTTGGCCAAGCGCAAAGCACAGCCAAGATCCAAGTCGTCGCCGACCTAATCAAACTCCTCCCGCAGGCCAGGGCACAACACGCCACCGAAGTGTCGCTTCGCTCTTCTGGGCGATCAGGCGATGTTGAAAAACCAGCCATCTACCACCACCCCACCCATACGCCACCAACCACCACGCTCCAGTACCAACTTACGCTCCCGAAAACTGCCAAGGACGAACGACTGTTTCTGGTATTCGGCATCGGCCTAGCTGACGGCGCCAAGCTTGGCCAAACCCAAGACGGTGTCACCTACTCCATCACCGCAAACGGCAAACCACTTTTCCGCCGACAATGGAAAAAAACAGCATGGGAGATGCACGCCATTGAATTGGCAGAGTTTAGCAACCAACCGCTCACACTCACACTCGCTGTCGATTCCGGCAAAAACAGTTCGTACGATTGGGCCATGTGGGCCGAGCCTGCCGTGTTGCGCTTCACACCAACTGACGAACCCCCGCCGGACGGCGAACCGATCTCCGGCATCATCCTGACCAGACGCCCGCCTGGCGAAGCCAACAACCCCGCTTGGCTTCCTTTGTCTTTTGATTCAGCAAAATCCCTCTCCATCATTTCGCCTGCCGATCAAGCGATCATCGGCCACTTCGGCCCAGAGATTGTCATCGAACAACTCGCCACCGAACGAATCATTGCCCACGCAGGTGACACTGTCCCGCTTGCCGTAAAAGTTACCAACAACGGACTCGGTCACCTCACCGACGACAAGTGGCCTGTGACACTTTCGGTAAACGGCAAAAAGTTGAAACCCAAAACAATCTCGAGGTTATCTCCGGGTCAGAAAACGGTTCTCCGCTGGAATTGGAACTCTCCAAACACACCTGCAACCCACGATCTCGCCGCCTATCTGGCCGGCTCAAAGCAACGCGAAACGGAGTTCAAGACCTACCCTAAAAAGTCAAACGGGAAGATTGTCACGATCGAAAACGACCAACTCCGACTCGAATTTGTCCCAATCAAAAATCGATACGAATACGCCAAAATCTACGGACGGGATGGCGACAGTTGGTATCAAATGGCCATTTGGCATCCGTTGGCCGAGATTGCAGATTCAACCGACACGATCCGTGTCATGCCAAACCAAATTAATTTCAACGAAAACAACAACCGCCAATTTGCCTCTTTTACCCACACCACAAAACAAAATGGCAACGAGTGGACAACTCAGGTTGAAATTGTGCTCCCAAAAAACGGGGATCCGATGAGAGTTCACCACCAATTTTCAGCCACAAAAAAAACAACACTCATCCGCGCAACGGGTCCCAATCTGCACATAGGCGACGGCACATCCGGACGCGCGAAAAGCTGGGGCCTGTTTCCCGGATTGGAATACTTGAACGGACCCGAACCCTCTTCCAACATCCGTGACCTTGC
This sequence comes from uncultured Verrucomicrobiota bacterium, assembly GCA_913030945.1. Taxonomy (GTDB): domain Bacteria; phylum Verrucomicrobiota; class Verrucomicrobiia; order Limisphaerales; family UBA1096; genus UBA1096. Next base: position 7,843 of record CAJWEP010000011.1, on the reverse strand, counting down.
ACCGCCAAAAAACGATAGAAGCACACCGCACCCAAATAAAATCACCATCCCCTTCATGACGATTACGCTTGGGCAGAACAGCAAACTACCGCCAAACAAACCCGACTTTTATTTTACTCCCGACAGCATCGAAAGCCGCAACCAACTCCAGCATCCCAATCTGTCGCTGCTCCCAAACAATCAGCTCTCTCTTTCCCTCGCTTGGAATCCGCTCCAAAAATGGGATGGCATACACACACTGCCCACGGCACACTTTTCATCACCAAACGATACCGAATTAGTCGCCAGTCACCGGATGGCTCTGTCCATCCCTTCCGTGCCGGAGTTCGCATCCGAACACCCTGGGCGCCCCGTGGAACCTTACATCGTTTCACCAGGCAGACCGCTCTCAATAAAATCGAATATCAAACTAACACAAGGCACCCCGCTGAAGGCGCTTCGCGCCTGGCTCGATGACAACGGCGGTATCCCCAAACCCAATCCAGCGCCTCGCTCTTTCATGGACGAGTTGGCGCTTTGCAGAACCGGTTTTCTCGACACGGTCCGCGGCGACTCCGAAGGCAGGTTTCGTCACTGCATAGGCTGGGGATCAAGTCACTCGGCTGGGTTTTCAATGTTGCTTTGGCTGGACGGCCTAGTTTCCGGCAGTCAAAAGGCACGCAGCGCCGCAACACTGGCCGCCAGCCAAATGCTGCAGGAGGGCGGTCCTGACCGCCTCACCAGTCACAACCTTACCCACATTGTACGCTGGGAACTGCCATTTCACTTTGGCCACCTGGCTGAGGCGATGGAAGCGCTTGATGAGCGGATCGATCGCTTGGCCAAGTCGCAACATTCCGACGGCGGATGGCGACAGCCTGCCCTCAGCGGCAAACATGCCAAACTCGGAAAAGCCGGTGACGCCGTGTCTGGCACCGTCGCCCGGCAAACGATGGAACTCATGCGGCACGCGCGGATTACAGGAGACACCGATTCACTCACCGCCGGCTTCAAGGCGCTTGAATTCCTCAACAATTTTTCACTGCCGCGCGGCGCGCAAATGTGGGAGTGCCCGATGTACCAGCCAGACATCCTTGCCGCCGGATACGCTGTCGCCGCCAACCTCGACGCATGGCGCTGCACGGGTAACGAGGCGCACCTGCGCGAATCCATTCGCTGGGCGGAGACCGGTGTTCCATTCATCTATCTTTGGTCGCTGCCCGACAAACCGATGATGCTTGGTGCAACCATTCCCGTGTTCGGCAGCACGTTCTTCACCCACTCCTGGCTGGGGGTGCCGGTACAGTGGTGCGGCTTGGTTTATAGCTATCACGTCTGGCATCTGCAGGAGGAACTAGCCAAGCGACCCGACCTGGCCAAGCGCTTGGCCAGGCGCACCGAACTCCGTTTCACACCCGCGGACTGGAAACGCATGGTGCAACTGATCACCTACAGCGCGATGCACCAGCAGTTCGCCGATGGCGAAAAGATTGGCACCTATCCCGACAGTATCGTCGATTTCGAAAAAAGAATGCCGGCCTTCATTAATCCGGAGGATATCCTGGCCAACGTCCTCCTCCTCAACGGCCACGATCCCGACATCAAGACCATCCGCATTTCACAACCGAACCAGACGGTCACCCTCAGTTCCGTCGCCAAACTCACCCGCCATCGCTCGGACAAGGATGTCTCGATTGATTTTGAATACTACCCCGGCGAACCGGTTCATTTCCTGATCGCCGGCTTGGTGCCAAGCGAAGTCCTTGTCAACGGCAGCACGCTGTCCCGCTCTGAGAAACCACCCGGTCGCGAACCCGGTTGGTGGCGAGACCCGGACTCGCACCGCGTATATATCACCACACCAGCCCAAAAAGATAAGGCCACGCTGATACTCCAGCCATAATATGACTCCAGCATGGGATCATATTGACAGATTCAGCGGCTGGCCTCGAGGTAGGCGATGAGATCCGCGAGTTCCTGCAGGGTCAACACTTGATCCATCCCGACCGGCATCAGTGAAATGTTGAGCGGTTCGATGTTCCTGATGTTATCACGCTCAATCCGGATCGTTTTTTCCGGCGAAACCCCGAGTGAAACATACCCCACGCCCTGGTCCTGCACGATGCCGGCCAGCACATCGCCTCCACCGGTACTCACCTGCATGGTCTCGTAGCTGCGCACGAGGCTGGCACCCGGGAAAACAATCGCCTCAAGCAGGCCCATCTTTTTTCGCACCTGACCAATCCGCGTCAGGTCCGGCCCGAACTGGCCTCCGTGGTATGCCATCGAGTGGCAGGTCGAGCAACCGGCCTTCGGCCCGCGGAACACCGCCTTGCCACGGAGCGCCTCGCCGCCCGGTAACCGGTCGGCCAGTTCCCGCAGCCGCCTGACTTGATCCACCGGAACCGCCCTGGCCTTGGCCAACAAATCGGCCGCCTGCCCCTGAACCGTTTTGCCAAAACCGGCGGTGGCCTTTTGCAGCACAGCGTCGTCGAACCCGCGCAACCAACTCGCCTGCCCGAGAACCTCCAACAGCGCCTGGCCAAGCGTTGCGTCTCGACCCCCTCCAAATGCCGGCAGCAGCGCCGTCGCCTCAGCGGCTCCCAAACTGCCGAGTTGATTCGCGATCCGGCGCAGCTGCGACTCCGACAGCCCGGCCCTGGCCAGCGCCCTGGCCGCGTTGCTACGCTGCGCGAACGGTTTACCCGTGCCGAACTGGCCAAGCAAATAGTTGAACTCCGCCTCGTCCGGGGCCAACAGCCCGCCGGGAATCCCGTAGTAGGCCAGCGTGCGCTGCGGATCAGCCAAGGCCGTCGAACGGCCAAGCCGACGCAGCATCGCAGCCACACGTTGCTGCTGCGGCTTTGCCAGGCGCAGACTCACGAGCGTCTGCACAGCTGCCGGTTGCAGCGGCGCGTCGATCGCGTCGATCGCGTCGAGCCAGGCGTCCGGCGCGGGATTGACCGGTGCGGCTGCCATCGCCGCGAGCACAGTAAGACGCTCGGCTTTGCCGCGGGAAACATCGGCCAAAGCTGTGGCCAACCCGGCCTGGATCGTCGGCGCGGTCGCGAACTTGGCCAGGCGTCCGGCGAGCACCTCGCTCTGTGCGGCCGTTTTGACTGCCCGCAACTCCGCCGCGTAGTGCGCGGCCAGCGCATCGCCCCATTCGGGGTGTTGGTCACAAATCCACTCCGCCACCCCGCGTAATTCAGCATCACCGGACTTTAGCAACGGCAGCACGTCGGAAGCTAACAAGTGGTCACCTTCCATTTGGTCGAGCGCCATCAACGCGACGCGCAACGCCCCCGGGCGCCTGGCCAAGCGTGACAGCGTCACGGCGTCCGGTTGCGCGATCTCGATCAGCGCGAACGTGACGGAGTGCTCAAGCGCGCGGTCTAGCGGCTCGTCAGCAAGCGCGAGCAACGGCGCGGCGGCACGCGGCGAGCCGATCCGGCCAAGCGCCTCGGCGGCAGCGCGGCGCACCGGCGGCGTGGCGGTTTTGAGCAGTCGCACCAAGCCGTCGACCGCACCTGCGTCGCGGCGCAGCCCGGCCGAGTGCGCCGCCGCCTGCTGGAGGTTCGGCGACGAATTGGCCAACGCACCTCGAACCGCCCGGCGGGCGGCATCCCCCTGTATACGCGCCAGTGCCCAAACCGCGTTTAGCCCGGCCGGCTCGCTCCCCTGCCGTATCGGCTTCGCTAAGGCGGCAACGGCAGCCTCACCGTGCTTTGCCAAGGCCATGATGGCGCGTTGCTGCACGACCGGCCGCTCGTCGTCGAGTCGCTCGGCCAGGCGCCCGGGCGGCGTGTTAACCCATTCGAGTTTCGCCCCGCGCGGATCGGCCGGTGGCTTGATTCCGGTTTTCTTGACGCGATAAATCGCGCCCAAGACTTCCGGCCGCCAAAACTGCGACGTCGGGCAACAGAGCTTGTACCAACCGCCAGTGTCGAGCACGAGCAGGCTACCGTCGGCGTCCTCGATCACGTCCGTCGGGTGAAAGTCGGCATTGGTCGTGGCAAGGAAATCGGTGTCCACTGAGCGGAACGTCGCGCCGTCGGGAGTCAACGCGTGACGCTGCACGCGGTTCAAGTTGAACAGGCAGGAGAACAGGTTGCCGGTGAAGTTGGCCCCGAACACGGTCGAGTCGTAATGCTCCAGCCCGCACGGCGCCGCCGCGCCGAAATGCGTCAGCACCGGCATCAGTTTGCCGGTGCGAGGATGGCCGTCCACCACGCCGTGCGACTTGCCGTACACGCCGCCGTAAATGGCGTGGATGAGTCCGTCGCGTTTTCCGCCGCCGGGATACTGGAAAAATGTTGTTGTGAAAATGCGTTCGCCGGTGTTTGTGAACACAACGTCCACCGGGTTGTCCATCCCTCCGGTCATCACCGACTCGTGCCGTCCACTGACCGGGTCGCGCCGAAAAACATGCGCCGCCCGCGTGACCCGCTCGCCACCCCGGAACGCCGCGTAGCGCTGCTCGGCAAACGCCCCCTTGCACCAGTAAATCCACCCGTCACGCCCAAGGTACGGCCCGTGCAGGTCGTTGGCACAGCCGGTGAGCGTTTTGCCCTCGAACCACTCCTCGCGCTGGTCGGCCACGCCGTCGCCGTCGGTGTCCGTCAGCCGCCAGATGCTCGGCGGCGCGGCGACGTAAAGCGACCCGTCGTGCCACAGCGTGCCCTCGGGAAACATCATCCTCTCGGCAAACACAACGGAATGATCGAACTTGCCGTCACCGTCGCGATCCTCCAGGCGGACGACACGATGCGGCTTTTCCGCGAGTTGTTTCTTGACCGGATCATTCGATCCAGAAGAGTCGGAGACGTACAGCCGGCCCTGTTCATCGAACGAGGCCGTGATGGGGCGATCGACCAACGGGGGCCCCGCGACGCGCTCCACCGTGAAGCCGTCCGGCACGGTAAAGACCGTTTCGCCCAGCGCCACTTCGACCGCTGAAGACTCGGCCAATAGCGAAACGGCAGCCAAAGCAGCGACCGTCAATCGGAGCATCGAGAACATGCCGATAGACTAACATGAACGCATGATTTGGCAACCCAACCTTGCGTTCTGCGCGTGTATCGTCGGATCAGAGTGTTGTAACCTTTGAAGTTCGCAGTACGTATTTGCCAACTGGTTTCCGTTGAAACGAACGGAGCTTGGACACTGACACATGATCCCACGCACAGCCACCCTTCTCACCCTCGGACTATTATTCATTTGTCCAGTTCTTTCCGCTGAAGAAAACATATCCGCTCGCTGGCAACCTCTCGATAATCTAGCCACAAAAGCGGTCGCATCTCCGGATATCCCAGGAGGCTCCGTGTGCGTGGTCGAAAACGGTAAAGTGCTGTTCAACCAGGCTTACGGGGTAACCGATCCGAAGAGCACACGCCGTTGGGAAAAGAACAGCCCCGTCCAGATCGCTTCGATGACCAAGTCGATCACCTCCACTCTTGTCGCCGTGCTGGTTGGCGAAGGAAAACTTGCTTTCGACGATCCGATATCGAAATACATCCCGGAGTATGCACGATTAAAGATGAGGAAGAGCGGGGCCGAGGTTCGGTCGCCGACAATCGCCGAGTGCTTGTCCCACACGTCGGGCTTCCCCGGTGGTACTATGGGGAGTCTCCCCGCGGGTTCTCCGATCAGAACCAGTGACCAGGCCGGGGTCGCCACATCTCTTGCCAAGCAAGGCCTGGCGGCCAAGCCAGGCACCAAGTACGCTTACACATTCCGGGGCTTTGCAGCCGTGGCTCGTTGCGTCGAGATTGTAACAGGAAAGCGGTTTCCGGAGATCCTCGAAGAGAGACTTCTCAAGCCGCTCGGCATGAGTAACACAACGTTTCAACCCAACCTCGAGTTGCTCAAGCGTCACCCGCGCTACGCCAAGCACATTGCAGGCAGGGATGATGAAGAGATCTCGGCTTATCTGGAAAAGAGGAAGCGAGAATCCAAAGGCTTCGTCAACGCAGCGGGCGCTCTCATCTCCACTCCCACCGATCTGGTGAAGTTCTACCGACTTCATTCAGTCCGGGGAAAGATTGGCGACAAGCGATTAATACCAGAAAAAGTAATTGCCAAGCTCTACGAAAAACAACCCGGTACACGCGGATACGGACTAGGCTTCAATCTTTTTGGCAACGCAGTTGTTGGGCACGGTGGCGCTTCCGGCACGATCGGAGCCGTAGATCTGAAAAACGATCGAGTCGTGGTTATTCTCACTCAAGCGGGGTCAACGGCAGCCAGACCGCTTACTAGGAGAGGTATGCAATTGGCACGGGAGATTCTCGCAAAATAGTCGTGTGCGCTGCACCGTCTCGCGGGCGGTTTTTTCCGCTAAATTGAAAACTTCCCTTAAATGCACTGCAAGTACAGCGAGGCTGACTGGGCGCGGGACCGGGCGGACTTCCAGTCTCAATGGGATAGGATGCTCGGCAAGCGGGAGAGGCGGTCTCGGTGGATCATCAGGCACGGCACAGGATGTGTCATTTTTCTTTCACGCTACTCACCTCGACACGGTGCGATCACGACCCCCTCCATGAAGATATTTAAAAGAGTTTTGACAGGGCCTTTGGTTTGCTACTTTCAGGGCAGTGATGAGAAAGATGCTATTGTTTAGTTTGCTGGTTTGCGCAGTTGGATGTGCCAGCGTTGGGCAGGTGGGCATCTCTGAGCAGCGACTGGTTTCGAAGCCTAACATGCTGTTTTCACAGAGCGGCGTGTTCATTTATCAAAATCGATTGATCGCGCAGATCGAACCCGGTTCGGCGACATCTGGTGGTGCCCAGGCCGCTGGCTGCACCTCCTGCAAATAGTTGTCATGCGGTTGCTTCGTGTTTCTTTCGCTATCCTGGTTGGTTCCCTTTTAAGTGTGGCTGGATTGCGGGCCTCGACGTCGGTGGTGTTCCCTTCATTTAAACTCAACAGGTTTGAGAGCGAGGAATTAGTAAAACTGGATGACTTTGCCGGTAGTATCGTGATTCTCGATTTTTTCGCATATTGGTGTGTGCCGTGCCGGAAAGCCTCGAGCGATTTGGAGGAATACGTGCAGAAGTTTTACGCGGCCAAAGGCGGCAACGCCGCCGGCTTCCCTGTACAGGTGATCTCGATGAATATCGAGCAGGGTCGTGCTGCGAAAACTCGCCAGTACATCAAGCAAACCGGCGTGAGCCTCGTACTCGATGATGTCGACGGCAAAGTTTACCAGTCGCTGAATGGGCGGGGCATCCCGTATGTCGTGGTGCTCACGGAGACGGCAGGAGGGAGTCATTGGGAAATTTCCTACTCACACGCTGGATACGAGGGCTATGAAAAAGTGCGAGAAGTCATCGATTCGATTCGGCCGGATGATCCGCAGGCAATCCGTCCCTTGGATAAATCTACCCCGGACTTAGCCACTCCGTCAGCGCACGGGCTTGAGATTGGCACAGACGGGCTTTGGTCAAATGACATTTTTCTGACCGACACGACGGCGACTCATGTTTTCACTCGCGCTGTTACTGAGTTCCGGACCTCGTACAGTTACAGCACGCTTGATCTCGATTACGACCCGGCGGAGGAGGCATTTGTTTTTTGGCGGCAACCGGCGAACATCTCCGAGAGCCGTCACACGTTGCAGGAGGCGATTCGTCACACGTTCAACGATTGGCCTTCACTCACGTTGAACGGTGCGCTTGGCGGCTATGATGGGTATCAGGATTATCGCTCGCTTTGGCTGAATGAATTTTATCGCCAGGAATATCCAGACGGCTACATCGATGCCGAGCCGTGGGGTGTCAACGCTGGTATCGGCTTGCGCTGGGAGTTCGCACCGACCACCGGTTTTTTCCAGTTTGACTATGCCTGGCAAAAAGACGAGATC
>CAJWEP010000010.1 GCA_913030945.1 uncultured Verrucomicrobiota bacterium | reverse complement strand
CCCACTCATCGTCCGACTCAGCCAAGTGAATCGTCGTGGAGAGTGAATGTTCGTCGGCAAACATCGCAAGCACGTTTAACGCTTCTGGCGTCACGGTATAGGGCGCATGTGCCGATAAGCCGGCGTTCAAAGCAAGAGGTGCATTCGCCATCAACTCCCGCTTGGCCAGGTCAACCAATTCGCTGGCATCGTCGGGATTATAGCCAATCAGTTCGGTGAACGGACAAACTTGAAGTGGGGTTTCGGGCGCCATGCGTTCATACAACCCGGGCAGAGACTCGATGTTCACCACCATGCCGCAACCGGTGCGCAGCAGCATGTCTGCGCCCGCCAGCCAAGCAGTTTCATGGTCGTCATGCGTCAATGACTGCTTGATCGAGACCATTTGATTAAGCCAATCGGTAAACGAACCGTCTCCATACAATTCGCCGGCCAACCCGGTATACTCAAGGTGGCAATGAGCGTTTACGAACGCCGGAAAAATGATCGATTCCCCGATATCAACCACAGGCTCACCGTCATCAGGAACCAGATCACGGCAACCGCCAACTCCCGTGATCCAGTCGCCGCGAACCCGGACAGCCGCATCGCCGATGACGCGCCCTTTGCCCGCCCAAATCGCCCGTGATCGAAGTATCATTCAACGTACCCCGTTGAGGGGAACTGTCCGCAAAACACTTAATTACGCGTCAATCAACTGCCTTGCCCGCTTGGCCTTCGCTGCCCCGGCGTGATGTCGCATGATGATTTTATTGTGGCGTTTCCGAAGTTGCTGCTGAACTTTTTTTGTTGCCAAATCGATTGCCGCGTAAAGATCGTTCTCATGATCCTCGGCGAACATGTCCGCCCCTTTGAAATAAACATGCACGGTGCATTTGAACTTGTTTTCCGGCAGACCGACATGATCCCGCTCCAGATTCACCCGAGCCTCCAGCGCTCTTTGATTCATCTGCTCGATTTTCTGAACACAGGCGCCAACGTGGTCTTTGATTGCTTCGGTTAATTCAACATTGTGGGAATCAAGAATCAGCTTCATCGAGTTGAATCGTGCTTCGATCAGACGAGTTTTGCGAGAAAAAAAAGGGAGTAACCTGGCACTTACCGTGCCAACATCACCGGCTTCAGAGCCCCTTTGTCACTTTTTCTTTTTCGCCGGTTCCGGCGCAGGTTTGACCTCCACCACGATCGGCGGAGAGAATGATTGAAACGTCACGTCCTTCTTTTTGTCCGTTTTCTTTCCGTTCAAGGGCGGAAACTGGTACTTACCCTTGATCGTCGCTGCCAGTTGGAACGTGTGCTGCCCGGCGGGAACCTTGAACTTGGCCAAGTCGATTTCCAGTGAAGCCTCGGTCTGGTCTTTGTTCACTGCCAGTTCAGGGAATTTCTGCAATTGTGAGATGCCATAAACCTTAAAATTGATTTTCTCGTTGTATTCACCGGTTCGCTTGAACTTGAGCGGGATTGTCAGCTTGCCGTTGATCAAGCCCGTGAATGGGTCATCCCCCACGACTGTCACTTGAATCGGCTCGGTATCATCCACATTCACAGACAATGCGCTCCCTTTGGCCAGGCGCGAGAAAACCGGTTCCTTGTCATAATCCCCGACACGGTGAACCGTTGCTGTCGGTCGCGCCACTTGTGCAACCTCTCTGTCGCCAATCACGGCCTTCCCGACAAACCGAATATTGCCGGTGAATGAGGCGGCCGGCTCAGTCGCCGTCAGGAACGCTGTTGCAGACTTTTGCCTGGCTCTGATTTCGCAGGGGTGCAGGTTGACCCCCTCGGGCAGCCCCTCAATGGAAATACGGATCGGCCCATTAAAGTCTCCCTCACGCAAAGCGATGATCTGGACAGGCAGTGTCGTGCCCTTACGGAGATGCGTCACCATGAGTTCAATCGCTTTGGTACTGCCCAAGGCGGACGGAACCGTTCGCGGGTGGGCCAACAACCTGAAGCCCGGGCGCTCGCGGTTCAAAGTCACCACATAGCCCCTGCCCGGATCATCCTCCACCTGGTTGAACAAGTCGCGAGCGATCACCCGGCAATAACCGTCGCTCTTCGCCTGAAACCGCCACGATACGTCGCGGTTGGCGATATTGAACTCTCGCCCGCCTGGATTGTCCTTTATCTCGTAAAACTCTTTAGCCGGTTCCGGTGACTCTTTTCCATCTTTCGCCACACCAATCAATTGAGCTGTGACGTAGGGATTGGTTTTTTTGCCCAGGCGCTGTGAAAAAACTTCCAGCCAATAAACCTCATCTTTCTTGATTGGGAATCGGAAACAATCAACATCTCGAGCCGGGAAAAAACGTCCCGCAACCAGGCCGGGAGTGGGAATTGTCTGCGCACGATCCGCCGTTTCATTATCGCCCTGCTCAATTGCCGGTGACTTGCCCTCAATAAGGCCTACAAAGAACGGGTTGCTCGCAATCTTCCCCTTGGCCAAGCGGAAGACTCCGCCGTCGAGGACGACGGTGGCTGCAGGAAGCAAGACTCCCCCGGGGCGATCCCCATGAATCAGTTCGCTGATCTTTACGGTCAACTGCTCAAGAGACAGGCCGTCGACAGCTTTAAGGCCGGAAGGTTTCGATCCAGGCAGATTCCGCCCGTAAAGCGTCACCTCTGAACCTGTAAAACTGGACACAACCGGCGGCGAGACAAAATCGACATGCGGACCGGCGCTGTTTTCCAGGCGGAAAAAATATTCGGTACCGCCGCCGTAGCTTGCATCGTGGATCTGAATCAGGCATTCACCGTCCGCCGCCGGCGTGTAGTCGATCAGACCGGCATCATTTCCCCGGGCCAAGCGCTCCCCGTCACTGTCCCGAAGCAACACAACAGGATTCAACCGCGAATCAAGTGCCGCTGCGGAAACCCTCAGCAACAGGCGCTGCCCCTTTATAGCCGCCACCTTGAACCACACAGGTTGCCTGCTCACGGCGGTGCCGTTGATGACTGAGTTCACGCCAAGCGAGATAGCTGTTTCACGGGTCGTGTTGCCATCGGGACTCAGTACTTCCACCAGTGAACTGACGACAAAAGGCCGCGAATTAGTGAAACCAAGCGCACCGGCGAACCTGGCCTCATAAACCCCGGCGGGAACCCCCCCGGCCACCCGCACCTTGAACTTGCGTTCGCCGACGTTGGTCACTTCCGCCGATATACCGGGGTGCGAAAATTGCAGCCCCGTCGCCCCGTCTAGATCCGCACCGTGAACCTGAACCTCAACCTCAGCGCCAATCTGGCATCCCATCGGGAAGATCGCCGTCATGCGCGCAGTCGGCAATTGACCAATCGCCTGGGCAACCGCCAAGTATATCAGTGGGACAACCGCCCCCCGCCTGAACAATCGGATCAAGTTCATGCCGTGAGTGACGCTTGGCCAAGCGGGGCAGTTCAACACAAGCCTGGCTCAGTGGTTGAAGAGGAACTCCTTGGTGTTGGCCAAGGCCCAAAGGATATCCTCGTAACGCTCCTTGGTTTTGTCCGCAGGCTTGCCCTCCTTGTCGGTCGCCTCTCGGGTCAAATAGGCAAGCGCCACATCGGCCTCCTCCCTGCGAGGCAGCCTCGCGAACGCCCGATAGTACAGGCTGTTGATTTTTGCCGCATGATCCTGCCCCTTGTCAGCAGCCAGCCTGGCAGCACGGCCGTCCTTGTGCGCCAGTTGCTCGTGTATGTTTTTCGCGTTAAACAAGTGCAGGCTTTGGGCCAGGCTGGCTTCCTGTGAACGCTCGCACTCGCAGGCGCTTGATGAATCCGGCCGCCCAAACACACTCAGGAAATAGTTGGAACTGTTGTAACTGTTGTCCGGAAGGCATACCGCGCGCGTGCCGACCGGCAAGCCGCCGAAGTTACTCCTGGCCAGGATGAGATCATTCAATGAATCATACAGCACTTCCGCTGTGAGCCGCTTGGGCTGGAAACGCGAGAAGTAATGCATGTCCTTTGCATTGTGCCCGTTCGGGACGGAACTGAGTTGATACGTGGTTGACGTGGCGATGACCCGCACCAATGACTTCAGGTCGTAGCCGGTTTTTTCAAAATGATCCGCCAACGCATCTAGGAGCCCGGGGTGAGTCGGCGGATTGGTGGAGCGAAAGTCATCCTCGGGATCGACCAGGCCCCGGCCGAAGAAGTGTTTCCAATAGCGGTTTACGAGCGTCTTGGAAAACAGCCGGCTGGGGTCTTCACGCATCCAATCAACCAGGCGATGGCGCGGGTCGTCAACAGGCGCAATTTTTAATTCACCGCTTCCCAGCCCGGCCGGCTTTACCGGCTTGTTGGTCTTTTTGTTGGTTACTTGCGCCACGCCGGCCCGGTGAAAAACGATCTCCTCGCCCGGGCGACCGGAAGGGGCTTTGCTGACGCGCGAGAAAAACGCCATGAACCGGTAATAGTCGTTCTGCGACCATTTTTCGAATGGATGATGATGGCATTGCGCGCACTTCAACCGCGTCCCGAGAAACAACTGTGCCGCATCCTCCATCTGCGCTTGCTGCGAACTGACCTGTTTAAACCAGGCAGACGCCGGGCTTTGGTCAATCCCGCCGGAAGCCGCGAGGATTTCTCGCACAAACTGGTCGTAAGGCTTGTTATTGTACAGGCTTTCCTTGATCCAGTCGTAAAAGGCCAGAGTGGTGCGAAGTTGGGCACCGTTGGCACGCTTGTTGCGCAGCAGCGCCGACCATTTGTTGGCAAAATACTCGGCGTATTCCTCACTGCGGAGCAGGCGCTCGACGACTCGCTGACGCTTGTCCGGCGCTGGATCATCAAGAAATGATTTTACCTCGGCAACCGTTGGCAGGCGCCCGGCGATATCGAGTATCACGCGACGGAGATAAGTCGAATCCCCTGCCATCTCTGACGGCGGCATGCCGGCCTGTTTCCACTTCGCAAAAATAAAATCGTCCACGAAGTTTCTCCCAGCCGGCAGGTTGTCCACCGGGGCGCCAAACGGAATCGATGCACGAAATACAGACGCTTTGTCCTGATAGCGCACCATCACCGCGATCTCACCCGAATCCCCCCCGGCGGTAACCAGACCGGTGTTGTCCGCCTCGGCATACTCACGGTTGTTCGCCTCGTACACGGCGGAGTGGGTGATGTCCTCGACGGATCCATCGGTCATCCTGGCCAAGACCACGAGTTGCTGGCGAGCGTCTGGCTTCATGATGCGCTCCGGGGGATGCACCTCAATGGCTTCGACGCTCGGATCGCTCGGCTTGCCGTACGGCATTCCCTGGCGCAACCACTTGACAATCGCCTTGTAGTCAAATGAACCGGCGTCGATGCGCGAGCCGCCGCCGTGCGGCAGTTGGCCGGAGGCCTTGAGCAGCAGCAGGCTTCGCTCGGGGGCGGCCGGGAACATGCGGCGGCCGCGAGCCTCCCGGAGTAGATATTCGTAATCCTCCTGCGGTTCGAAGCCAAGCAGGGAAAGCTTGAAGCCGTTCTGGCCGCTGGCCTTCCCATGGCACCCGCCGCTGTTGCAGCCATGCTTGGTGAAAAGCGGGACGATCGAGTTGTGGAAATTCACCGGCTTTTCGCTGGAGACCGCGTTCACCTCAAACGGGATGGAGGCCGTCTCGCCTGTTGGGTTGCGCGCGGTAATCACGCCGGAGCCGTTGGCCAAAGACTCCACCAAGCCGTCGGTGATTCGCACCAAGCCGGCCGGCTCGGCAGTCAGGGCAACTTCTCTGGTTTGGTCGGCCACGGAACCGTCGCCAAGCGTTTGAACGACCAGCAGTTGCTGTCGGGCATCAGCGCCTTTGAGTGTAACACGGTTCATGCTCGCGCCTCCCCAATCCGGTCTCGATATTGCGAGTTCGACCTGTGCTGACTGGGCTACAAACAGCCCAACGCCCAACACTCCCGACAAGCACGCAAGGTTCCTTAAAGATGCCGCCAAATCAACAACCATAGGTTTGCGGAAACATCGGCCGATCCGAAGAAGATGCAAGCGGAAAAACGATTTTTTTGCCCATCCGCTTGGCCAAACGGAGGCTCAGTGCGTGATGTGGAGTCGCTTCGTTTCTGAACCAGTTTATCGTCGAGGTTGGCGCGGAAGATTAGCGGAAATCGACTGACCGGCAGCACAATCACGACTTTGGCCAAAAAAAACGGTTTTTTTGCGCTCTTTCAACTGCCGCAATGCTTGACAGCCAGAAGGTTGCTGTTAATCTTTTTGCCCTTTTTTCCGGCATGGAGGAGAGAATGGGTAGCACCGAAGAGTGTCTTTCCTGGATTGACACGGCAGCCCTTCCGGATTTGATCAGATTTTTTTAGACGCAGATGAAGCAGACATTTCAACCGTCGAATATCAAACGCAAGCGCAGGCACGGTTTCCGCGCGCGCATGGCCACCAAGGCAGGTCGCAAGATTCTGGCCGGTCGCCGCGCCCGTGGCCGCGTCCGGCTCACCCCCGCCTGACGCCCTTTCCGGCACACATGACGGCCTCCGGCCAACACGCGCGATTCCCCAAATCCAGCCGAATCCAAGCCAGCGCGGATTTCCGGGCAACCCGGGAACGCGGCAACCGCTTGGCCAAGGGCTGCATGCTGATCAACTGGCACATCCTTCTGTCGGGCGTACCGTCGCGGCTTGGAGTCATCACCAGTCGCCGCATCGGCAAGGCTCATGTTCGCAATCGCGCCCGGCGGCTCATGCGGGAATGTTTCCGCCTCCACCAACACGAATTGCTCCATCCGGTGGACATGGTGCTGGTCGCCCGCCGCTCCATTGTCGGCAAAAGATTTCACTCGGTGGAACGTCATTTTTTGTTGCTGCTCAAGAAATCAGGGCTATTGCCGGAGAATGCGGCGCCCGTTTATCCCGCCACCCTTTAGAATGAATCCCGCCCAACATGTTATCATGTTGCTGATCCGGTTTTACCGACTGGCACTTTCGCCGCTGAAGAACTCCCTGTTCGGGCCGGGAGGCTCGTGCCGGTTTACACCCACCTGCTCGGAGTTCACGCTCGAAGCCGTTCGCTCACACGGGGCGGCCCGCGGTGCATGGCTTGGACTGCGGCGACTCGTGCGCTGTCACCCCTGGGGCGACTGCGGTCACGACCCCGTCCCGCTCAAGCCGGTTCGTTAATCACTTTTCATGGATCGCACCGCCATTATCGTTGTCACCATTTGCGTGATTCTACTGTTCACCTGGACCACGCTGCTGGAGCTGATCTCTCCCACCCCTCCGCGGCCCCTGCAACCGACCAACGCGCCCCCGGCACAGGTCGCGGGCCAAACCAACGCCCCGGCGGCGGCGGCGCTTGGCCAAGCGCAGCCAGCACAAGTACCGGTCAGCACTGATTTTCAACCACCTGTCAAGCTGGTCTCCGAGAAACTGTCCATTCTCGATACGGAGAACACCTCCTACATCTTCACCTCCGTGGGTGGATTAAAAACCGTGGAACTTAAAAAACCGCACGTGGTCATGGGCAAGAATGTTGACATGCTCTGGGGCACAAACAACGGAGACGTTAATTCAACACCTATCAAACTTAATCATGGGGTGGATTTGCCGGTGTTTGCGCTTGAGGGCGTCGATGACTCGGAGTTCTCTATCATCACAGGCAGGAACCTCCTTACGATGGTGTCCACAAACCAAACTGGTATCCACATCAGCAAACAGTTCAGAACCGATACAAATTATCTATTGCACTCCACAATCACATTGACTAATCCAAAAAAGGAGCCGGTCACACTCAACCAGCGGAAGTTGTTTCTGGGCACCGCCATGCCGCTTCAACCCGGAGGAAGCTACCCTGTATGGGGTGCTCAATGGCATAATGGCGATGACATGGAAGATATAGACGAGGGCTGGTTTGCCAATCGCACGCTGGGCTGTTTCCCGGGAACCCCACGTGACTATTATCCGCCAAGTATGTCGGCAGGGCAGCCGGTCAAGTGGGTCGGTATTCATAATCGGTTTTTTGCGATGTGTACTATACCAATGGAAGGAGCAATCAGTGGCCAGGTTTACTCAATCAAGACCACCCATGGCCTTCTGAATGACCCGCAGGAAGAGGGGGAACAGTACGTCCATCATACCGGCATTCTAGCAAGCCTTCAATTCGACGCCCAGGTGCTGCAGCCCGGCGAGAGCGTTGTTCGGCAATTCACCACCTACGCCGGGCCGAAGGAATACCAAGTCCTTGAGGCACACGGCCAAACATTTAACAAGACCTCGCTGGAATCAGCGATGGGGTTTGACGGTTTCTTTGGCTTTTTCGCCAAGATTCTATTGCGTTCCATGAATGGCATTCACAGCTTCGGGCTTGGTTACGCTTATTGTATCATCGTTATCACGATCATCATTAAGATTCTTTTCTGGCCGCTCACTCGGGCCAGCACGGTCTCGATGAAACGCATGGCCGCCTACCAGCCCCAGATGGCTGAGATTCGCGAGAAATACAAGGAAGACCCGCAGAAGTTGAACAAGCGGATGATGGAGTTCATGCGCGAGCACAAGATCAACCCGATGGGCGGCTGCCTGCCGATCCTGATCCAGATCCCGGTGTTCTTCGGGTTCTTCACCATGCTGCGCAGTGCCGTTGAGTTGCGTGGGGCGGAATTCCTGTGGGCCTGCGATCTGTCACAGACTGACACCGTCGCTCATGTCGCCAGTTTCCCGATCAACCCGCTGCCAATGATCATGGGCGCAACCATGCTGTTGCAGGCACGGATGACCCCGGTCTCCCCCACAGCCGACCCGATGCAGCAAAAGATCATGAAGTACATGCCGCTTATGTTCATTGTGATCCTCTACAATTTTTCCGCCGGCCTGACCCTCTACTGGACAGTGCAGAACATGCTCAGCATCCTGCAAACCAAGCTCACAAAGAATATCGTCGTGGAAGCGCCGGTGAAAAACGCCAACTCACCCCTGGCCAAGCCGACGAAACCGAAATCCAAGCCCAAGCCAAAGAAATAATCTCCAACCATACCATGAGTACAACCACACAAGATCCCAAGGCACTGCTAGAGTCCATCCTGAATAATCTCGGCTTCGATGTAACCATCGAGGAAAAAGAGAAGGACGGCAGTAAAGTGCTCGACCTGCAGGCACCCGACGATTCCGGGCGGCTCATCGGCCGCAAGGGCCAGACGCTGTTTGACTTGCAATACATCCTCAATCGCTTGTTGTTTCAAAACGACGAAAACGCGGAAAAGGTGCAAATCGACGTGGGAGGATACCGTTTTGATGAGCAGGATAAACTGGCTGAGAAAGCCAAGAAAGCTGCTGATCAAGTCCGCCGCTGGGGGGACATCGTCGAACTTGAGCCGATGAACTCCTACGACCGCCGCATCATCCACAACACCCTGAAAGACGACCCCTATATCGAAACCCAGAGCGTCGAGGTGGATGGCACCCATGACAAGGCCATCATCCTCCGGCCCAAAAACTAACCGGCTCGAGCAATTGATTGCCCTTTGGCCGGCAAGTTTCTAACCTCCGCCCACTCCGCCGGAAGGCGGGTTGGCTGGGCCGAGACAGCACCTGGCCAAGCACAGTGCAAATCGCATGGAATCAGCCAAACACGACCTGGAACGCAAGACCCTCGAGCAGCGCCACCAAATGAGCGACCTCGAGCGACTGCGGCATTCGTGCGCCCACGTGCTCGCCACCGCCGTCCTTCGCCTCTGGCCCGAGGCCAAGCTCGACATCGGGCCGCCGACCGCCGAGGGATTCTACTACGACTTCGACCTTGAACACCGCTTCTGCCCCGAGGACTTCAAGGCCATCGAGGCCGAGATGAAGAAAGTGGTGAAGGAAAACCAGACCTTCGAGCATTCCACCAAGACACGGGTCGAGGCCAAGGCCTACTACGCGGAACGCAACCAGACGTACAAGGTTCAGCGTGTTGATGACATTCCCGAGGACGAGAAAATTTCATTCTACCAGAATGGTGAATTCGTCGATCTCTGCGCCGGGCCGCACGTGATGCGCACCGGCAACGTCAAGGCGTACAAGCTGCTCCGGGTGGCCGCCGCCTACTATCGCGGCAACGAGAACAACCCTCAATTGCAACGCATCTACGGCACCGCCTTCCCGAACAAGACGCAGCTCAACGAGTGGCTCGAGGCGCAGGAGGAGGCGCGCAAACGTGACCACCGCAAGATCGGTCGTGAGATGCAGTTGTTTGCGTTCGACGACGACGTCGGCCCCGGCCTGCCGCTTTGGCTACCCAAGGGCACGGTGCTGATTGAGGAACTGGAAAAGCTAGCCAAGGAGACCGAGTTCGAGGCCGGCTACGAGCGGGTCCGCACGCCGCACCTGGCCCGCGAGAACATGTACAAAACCTCCGGCCACCTCCCCTACTACGCCGAGAGCATGTTCCCGCCAATGGAACTCAAGGAGGACGACTCGGACAAGCCGACCGACCGCATCTACCTCAAGGCGATGAACTGCCCGCATCACCACAAGATTTTCTCGGCGGTGCCGCGCAGTTACCGCGAACTGCCGCTGCGCCTAGCTGAGTACGGCACCTGCTACCGTTACGAGCGTTCCGGCGAGTTGATGGGTCTCATGCGCGTGCGCTCGATGCAGATGAACGACGCGCACATCTACTGCACGCCGGAGCAGTTCGCCGACGAGTTCCGCGCCGTCAACGACATGTATCTGAAGTATTTCAGAATCTTCGGGTTCGAGAAATTCAGCATGCGGTTCAGCACGCACGGCGCCGAGCGGCTTGGTGACAAATACGTCGGGGAACCGGAATTGTGGAACCAAACCGAGGAGATGGTCCGGCAGGTGCTCGTCGAGTCGGGCATCGAGTTCGAGGAAGTCCCGGACGAGGCCGCCTTTTACGGCCCCAAGATCGATGTGCAGGTGTACAGCATCTCCGGCCGGGAATTCACCATCGCGACCAACCAGGTGGACTTCGCCGTGCCCAAGCGCTTCGGCCTCGAGTACAAAACCCGCGACAACACCACCGAGACGCCGCTCTGTATTCATCGCGCCCCGCTTGGCACGCACGAGCGATTCATCGGATTCCTGATCGAGCACTACGCCGGCAATTTCCCACTCTGGCTCGCTCCCGACCAAGTGCGCTTGCTGCCGTTCGGCGACGAACAAATCGACTATGCCAAGGAGGTCGTTGCTGAACTGCGAAAGCAGGGTGTCCGGGTTACCATCGACACAACGGCTGACAAGATCGGTGCGCGTATTCGCCGCGCCGAGACCGACAAGGTTCACACCATCCTGCTCATTGGCCAACGCGAGCAAGAGGCCGGCAAACTCGCCGTACGCGAACACGGCAAGGGCGATCTCGGTGCCAACCCAAGGGACGAAGTGATAGCCAGCCTGCTCAACAAAATCAAAACGCGTGAAGGCTGAGTGCGGTTGCCCAAGCGTTGTTGAAACGATGCAACTGAAATGAAAGTACTTGTCTGTGACCCCATCTCCCAGACCGGAATCGGCTTCCTGAAACAACAGGACGGCCTTGAGACGGTTGTGCTCGACCACCGCCATTCGGAGGAGGAACTGCTCCCGCTCGTTGCCAACGCAGCGGCCATGGCGGTTCGTTCGGAGACCAAAGTCACCAAGGCCTTGCTCGAGGCCGCGCCAGGAATGAAAATCATCGGCCGAGCCGGCGTCGGCGTGGACAACATCGACATCGAGGCCGCCACACAAAACGGCGTGATTGTCATGAACACGCCTGGCGGCAACACGATCGCCACCTGCGAACTGACCTTCTCAATGATGATGGCGCTCGCACGCAACATTCCGCAGGCGCACGGCTCGATGGCCGGCGGCGAGTGGAACCGCAAGGCGTTCAAGGGCGTCGAGCTTTACGGCAAGACACTCGGCATACTGGGCATGGGCCGGATCGGCGGCGAGGTGGCGCGGCGCGCGGTGGCGTTCGGCATGCGCGTGCTGGCGTTCGATCCGTACATCACTCCGTCCCGCGCCAAGGCGCTGCAGGTGGAACTGTCCAGCTTGAACGATGTTTATGCCGCCGCCGACTTCATCACGGTTCACATGCCGCTGACCGACGAAACGCGCGGCCTGCTCGACAAGGAGACCTTCGCCAAGATGAAGCCCAGCGTGCGACTGCTCAACTGCGCCCGCGGCGGGATCGTCAGCGAGCCGGACCTGCTTGAGGCACTCCAAGCCGGCCAGATCGGCGGCGCGGCGCTGGACGTATACGAGTCCGAGCCACTGGCAGACGACTCGCCGTTGCGCCAGTGCCCGAACCTCATTCTGACCCCGCATCTGGGCGCCAGCACGGTGGAGGCGCAGGACAACGTCGGCCTCGAGGTGGCGCAGGGCATTGCTGACTACCTGCTGCACGGTAGCCTGATGAACTCGATCAACATGCCCAGCCTTGACGCCCAGACCTCGGCCAAGGTTCAGCCGTATCTGCGCTTGGGTGAGAGGATGGGCCTGCTGCTGGCGCGGCTTGGCCAAGCGGGCACCGAGCGCCTGGTTATCACGTACGGCGGCTTGGCCACAGAGTTGCCTGGCGACCCCGTCGCCCGCGCAATCATCAAGGGATTTCTCGGGGCAGCCGAGGGCGAGGAGATCAACCTGGTCAACGTCCGATCCATGGCCAAGGAGCGAGGACTGGTCGTCGAGGAGATCAAGTCCAGCGAGCAGGTGGACTTCCGGGAATGGTTACACATCCGAGCATGGGCCGGTGATGAAAAAGTGTCAGTCGGCGGATCGTTTTTTGGCATGGCGCAGCATCCGCGCATCGTCCGGCTCAACAGCCAGACGGTCGAGATCGTCCCGGAAGGCATCCTGTTCATGATGAGTAACAAGGATCGGCCCGGCATCGTGGGGCATCTGGGAACCGTCCTGGGCAATCACGACGTCAATATCGCCAACATGAGCCTCGAGCGGGATAGCGAAGGCGGCCAGGCCCTGACCGTGCTGAACATCGACAGCGTGCCAAGCGCGAAATGCCTCGCCGAACTCGAAGCCGACCCGGATATCAGCAACATCCGGATCGTGCAGTTCTAGCCAGGCGCTTGGCAGGCTTACTTCTTGCGCTCGATTTCAATCGACAGAAAGTTAGAGATCTTCTCGAGTCGCGTCTTGAGATCTAGTGACCCCAGCACGATCTGACACAGTAACGGATTACTCAACAGCGTTGAGGCCACAAAATCGGCTAATGTGGAAGCTTAATCCAGTTTGGGGAGAATATCCATCCCGTTTTTGCCGCTCTTTGCGGACATTGGAGCCTTCGGGAATATTTCTGCCAGGGCGGACTGAAGCACCTCGTCCAACTCCTGGGCAAGGCGGTTTCTGAGCATTTTACCATTTGATCCCTCAAGAGGGACAACCCGGCAGTATCCTCGCGAGCGTTTTCCAACGGCTCAACACACTCCACCCGATACGGTTTGTCTCGAGCGGCCACGGTACATTGGCCCTCTTCATCCCAAGAAGCGGAAGATTCGACCTACCATCAGGTGCACCGAAACAAACTCGAATCAAGCCATGCAAGCCACTGGCATGGGGATTTTACTGCCGGTTCCCGACCTTCTCATCGCCACGGCGAACATTCGGTGTAATTTCGGCACATCCGACTGCATCCTCCGATAGCGAGGCTCGAAAATGTGGTGAGAGATGATCACCTCAAGGAATAACATGAAATTCGGCAAAATCATCAATGAAATCTTGTCCGGAATACGTACGGATGAAAAATGCACGAAAATTGAGAAACGGAAGAAACCCCATAAATAAAGGGTTGCCTCGCCGGGAGAGTAGCTTCATTATTTCGTGACTATGAAAGGCAAAGGCTTAATCTTTTTTGCGGCATTCGCGACCTTGGCGGGGGCGGTCACGGCTATTTTACTGGTCAATGCAAACCAAACCATCGGCGAACATGTCTCCACCATCACGCAAAATAAGAAGGAAATTAATGCGTTGAAATCCGATAATGCATCGCTGGAGACAGACAAGGAAGAACTGACAGTGAAGCTCAACACAGCCGACTCAAACCTTAAATCAACGGAGACAAAATTGTCCAACTTGACCAACGAACATTACGAATCACTCAAGAAAATCGAAATACAGTCGAAGGTGGAGGAGGATCTCATGGAGCAAATCTTCGCCAAGGACAAAAAAATCAGCGCTCTCAACGGCGAACTTCAAACAGCCCAGAACAAAAACCGGGACTACGACTCGCAGATCAAGGTCCTCAACAGCCAATTGGTCACCAAGGATCAAGCCATCGAGGACATCAGCCGCCGCCTCGAGTCGACCACGGAAGACCGCGATCACCTCCTCAGGGAACGGGACAAATTGATCGCCGAAAAAGCTGAATTAGAGAAACAATTTCAGGACATCGTCGTGCTGCGGCAGAAGGTACAACAGTTGCAGGTGGAGCTTATGGCCTCCAAAAAACTCGAATGGCTCCGCCGCGGCTTCTACGGTGGGGCACGCCAGAAAGGCGGCGCCCGCCTCATGGGCATGAACAAAAAACAAAAAACCCCGACCGATGCGAGAAGCGCCGACCTAAACGTGGAGGTGCGCAGGGATGGCACTGTGAAAATCGTCCCGGTCGAGACCAATTCACCCCCCGATGGGGCCACTCCATGAGCCACCCCGGAGTTCTTCAGGACTCTTACAAACGCGTCATTCGCGATCTGCGGATCAGCATCACCGATCGATGCAACTTCAACTGCGTCTACTGCCTTCCTGATACCGAGGAGGCTGACAACTTTTTTAAACCTATCGACCAGGGGGCGAAGAAGCCTTCGCCCGTTCCGGGAAAACTGATCTATCCACGGAAACGCCGGTCGCAAATTCTGACGTTTGAGGAGATTATCCGAGTCATCCGCGTGGCGGCGTCACTCGGCGTGAACAAAATTCGAATCACCGGCGGCGAACCGCTGCTGCGTCGAGGTGTGGAGTCGTTGATTTCACAGATCGCCGACATCGACTCGATCTGCGACCTGTCGCTGACGACCAACGGCACCCACTTTCTGCGCTTGGCCAAGAACCTCAAGAAGGCCGGGCTTGGGCGGGTGACCCTCAGTCTCGACTCGCTCGACAGGGACAACTTCAAGAAGATCACCAGCCGGGACGGACTGGACGAAGTGCTTGAGTCGATCCGCCTGGCCAAGTCGCTTGGCCTAGCCCCAGTGAAGGTCAATGCCGTGATCATTCGCGGGCTTAACGACCATGAGATCGTGCGCCTGGCCAGATTCGCCATGGACGAGGGCGTCATCATGCGCTTCATCGAGTTCATGCCGCTGGACTCCCGGCAAGCTTGGCAGCGAGACCACGTGGTCTCCGGCGCCGAAATAGCTGAACGAATCCAGTCCAAATACCCACTCACCCCCCTCCCCGCTGGCAACCCCTCCGAGACATCCACCCGATGGTCACTTGGGCAAGGGACAGCCGAGGTCGGAATCATTGCCCCGGTCACGCAACCGTTCTGCGGAAGTTGCAACCGGCTCCGGCTCACGGCGGACGGCAAAATCCGCACCTGCCTGTTCAGTCAACATGAGCACGACCTCAAGCCGTGCCTCTCGCACGGCTCCGACAGCAATGAGGATTTGGTGGCCCGGTTGCAGCAGATCGTGCTCAGCAAGGAACAGGGCCATCGGATCAGCGAGCCGGACTATGTGCAGCCGGCGAGCACGATGAGCCTCATCGGGGGTTGAACCCCAAAAAAGAGGTGACCGGCTGAGGCGCAGTGGTTACCAATCCCGCAGCCATATGGACCTGACATCGACATACATCCGAGCCGTCAAATCGCTTGATCAGATCGACATCGCGGTTCTTGTCAATAACATCATCCTCGACGCGGCCCAACAGAAAGCAAGCGACATCCACATCGAGCCCTGGGAAAGCACGGTTCCCATCCGGCTGCGAATATCCGGCATTCTGCGCGAGCTCACGCACCTTCCCCACGAGTTCCTCGATCGTATCGCGGGTCGCCTCAAGGTCATGGCGGACCTGGTCACCTACGAGACCGAACTACCCCAGGAAGGCCGCGCGCCGGCCAGTCCCGATTTCGGCAACGTGGAATTGCGCGTTTCCATCTTCCCCACGGTGCGCGGGGAGAAAATTGTCGTCCGGCTGTTCGACCCGCAAAATCGCAGCTTCGACCTCGATACGCTCGGCTTCGTGTCGGACACGATTGAGAATTTCAAGACACTCATCCGCCAGCCCAGCGGACTCATCCTGTTGAACGGCCCGACCGGATCAGGGAAAACCACCGCGATTTACTCCGCGCTGTGCCACTTGATTGATGCTCACGGCCCAACCATCAGCATCAGCACGGTGGAGGACCCGGTGGAATTCAACCTGCCGATGATCAGCCAGTCGCAAATTAGCAACTCCCGCGGATTCACCTATCCCAAGGCACTACGCTCGCTCATGCGACAGGATCCGGAAGCGATCATGATCGGGGAGATCCGCGACCCGGAAACTGCCGCCATCGCTGTGCAGGCCGGCCTGACCGGGCACATGGTCATCAGCACCATCCACAGCGACAGCACGGTCGGCGTTTACGCCCGCCTCATCAACATGGAGATCGAGCCGTTCCTTCTGGCGTCCAGCATCACCGGGGTGCTTGGCCTGCGCCTGTTGCGCACAATTTGCCCGCGCTGCAAAGTCGAGGACCAGCCCAACTCCGAGCATCTCACCCTGCTGCCCGAAGGCTTCGTGAATGAGACGACCTTTTACACCGGCTCCGGTTGTGACAACTGCTCCCAGACCGGCTATCACGGCAGGGTGGCCGTGACCGAATTGCTCAACTCAAGCGAGACTCTCCGGGAAGGGGTCATCCAGAAACTGCGGACGAGCAAGCTGCTCGACATCGCGATCGAGCAGGGAATGACCACCCTCTGGCAGAATGCCATGGCCAAGGTTCAGCGCGGGGTCACCAGCCTGGAAGAGGTGATCCGGGTGATCACCGTGAACCAGTTATAGGCCGCCAAGCGCTTGGCCTAGAGCAAAAAAGGCGTCCACCGCCGGGTGAACGCCTTTGGGTAATTGGCGGCAATTTACCTTTCCGCCTTGGCCAAGCGCTTGTTGCTGATGTCGTCGTACACCTCGAATTCCTCCGGGTGGAAGCCCTCCCCGGCTCGAAACGAGATTTTCACCAGATAGCGCTTCTCCATGTCGATAAAGATGTCCTCGTCCTCGTTGCGGAGCCTCTCCAGAACGGTTGTGTGCACGTTCACCCGGAGCTTGAAATCTGACTCCTCCTCGCGTCGCTGCTTGAGCTTGTCCCTTTTCTTGATGATCTCACTGAGCTTGCGCTGGATCTCCACGCTCATGGTCAACGAGCTCTTGAGCTTGCCGCGGCCGCTGCAGTGATCGCAGTCTCCGTAGGCGGAATCGCGAACGCTCTCGGACTGGCGCTGGCGCGTCATCTCCATCAGGCCCAGGTCGGAGATCGGCAGCATGTGGGACTTGGCCTTGTCCTTCCGCAGGCTGTCGCGCACGCGGTTGAACACCTCACGACGGTCCCGTGACGATTTCATGTCGATGAAATCCAGCACGATCAACCCCCCGATGTTGCGGAGTCGAAGCTGACGGCAGATCTCCTCCGCCGCCTCGAGGTTCACTTGGAGCAGTGTCTTGTCTTTTTCCTTCTTGTTGCTGCCCTTGTGCCGGTGGCTGCCGGTGTTCACGTCGATCGCCACCAGCGCCTCGGTCTCGTCGATGATGACGTACCCGCCGCTGGGCAGCATCACCTTGCGCTGATAGGCCGTCTCAAGCTGGCGTGTGACCCCGAACCGGTCAAATATCGGCTCCGAGTAGGGATAGCGCTGCACCTTTTCCATCGCCCGCTTGGAGATGCGGCCGATGAGTTTTTTGATCCTCTCCGTTTCGGCCGCATTATCGACAATGATGCGCTCAACGTCTTCAGTCAAAAAATCGCGGACTGTGCGCTCGATCAGGTCCGGCTCCTCAAAGACACACGTGCCGGCGTTCTGTTTTTTCACCCTGCCGGTTATCCCTTCCCAAGTTTGAAGCAGAATGGCCAGGTCGCGGATGAAATAGGCCTTGCGCTGACCCTGCCCCGCCGTGCGAATGATCACCCCCATGCCGTCGGGAATGTTGAGTTCACGGACGATTTTCTTGAGTCGCGTTCGTTCCTCGCGATTCTCGATTTTCCTGGAAACACCGGACTGCTCGGAATTGGGCAGCAGGACCAAGTAGCGCCCCGGTAACAGGACGTTGGTGGTCACACGCGGCCCCTTGGTTCCAATCGGTCCCTTGGTGACTTGCACCGTCAACTCCGTGCCGGAAGGGTATTTCTTCGGAATATCCTTATTGGTGATATTGGGCTTTTCCTTTTTGCGTCGGCCCCTATCCACCACCTCGTAGGAGGAATCCAGTGGGCTGGGAATTATATCCCAGTAGTGCAGAAAGGCGTTTTTCTCGAAACCGATGTCCACAAAGGCCGCCTTGAGGCCGTCCTCAAGGTTTCGGATCTTGCCCTTGTAGATGCTCCCGACCATCCGCAGACCGTCGACACGCTCGATGGTCAAGTTCTCGAGTTGGCCCTTGACGGTCACTGCCACCCGCGTCTCGAGCGACTCGGCGTTGATGAGCACCTCCTTGTGGGTGTGCTTAATGGGGCGAAACACGCCCTTGACTTTGCTGACGAATTTTTTTGCGCCGCGCTGAACCTTTTTCTTGATGGAGTCGGCCGGTTCTTCCGGCAGTTCCACCGGGACAAACTCGGTCTGATACTGGCTGTCTCGCTGTGGCGATTCCTCTTGCGTCGCGTTTTCGCCATCCACCGGCTCGTTGGTGAGTTGCCGCTGCGCCTTGGCCGACTCGAGGTCGGTATCGGGCGACAATCCGTGCGCCTTGTTCTCGGCACGCACAATCTCACTGAGGTGCTGCCGTGCATCGTAGATCTCGTCCTGTGTAGTTTGTATGGTTTCAACATTCGCACGGGCCCTAAGGCTGGTGCGATCAGGTCTGCGGTTTCGGCCGCCCGAGGGCTTGAATGACATGCCGCGTTTTCTGCCGCGGCCAAATGCTTTTTTCTCTGCCATGATAACTTAGTATGTATTTCCGTGTAGTTGTATGTTTTGCAGTACGGCGATGGCGATCAGCGAGCTTAACACGGACGACCCGCCATAGCTCAACAGTGGCAACGGTATTCCCGTCACCGGCATCAGCCTCAAGTGCATGCCGATGTTCACAAAGACGTGGCAAAAAATGAGAGTCACGATTCCCACTGCCAACAATTTGCCCAGGCGATCTCGCGCCAGGGCAGCGGTCTGCATCCCCTTCAGAAGGATGACGGTGTACAACGCCAGCACTGCCATGCTGCCCAAAAACCCTGTCTCCTCCGCGATCACGGAGAAGATGAAGTCGTTGTGAGCCACCCCCCTGGGTAGATAGCCCAACCGGGTCTGCGGCCCCTGTCCCCACCCTTTTCCGGTCAGCCCTCCCGAGCCTACGGAAATCTCGGCCTGTCGTATGTTGTGCGTGCGCTCTCGCTGCAATGCACGGGCGGCCTTGCGCTCCGCCGGGGTGGCGTTCGGCGGGGCAAAATCCTTGTGAAAATAAACCAACAACCGGTGGCGCTGGTATTCCGTCAGCGAGATTCGCCAATCTGCAGGAAAGTAGAGTGCGTTGATGATGACAAACAACACCACGACTGCCGATGCCCCGAGGAATTTCCCCAGAAACCGCAGTGGCACCCCGGCGATGAACATCATCGCGATCCCGATCGGGAAAAATACCAGCGATGAGCCCAAATCCGGCTCTTTTAATATCAATATGAATGGTATTGCAGTCATCCCGAGGGCTTTAAGGATCACCCCCGGCATCAACATCTCCTCGTTGGGCCGCGTCAAAAAACCGGCCAAGGCGAATATAAACGCTAATTTTGCAAATTCCGAGGGTTGAATGAGGGTGACCCCCAAATCAAACCAGCGTCGGGCCCCGTGGCGCACCTCGCCGATCCCGGGGATCAGCACTAGTATTAGCAGTAGAATTGTCATCCAGTAGGCAGCTCGCGACCAGCCGGCCAAGCGGTGATAGTCCACCACCACGAACAGAACAGCCAGAGCCAGGCCTACTACGTAAAAAAACAACTGCCGGAAAAAGTAGCTGTCCAGCAGCGGTTCGACCTCATACTGGTCGATCGCTGCACTGAGCACAAAGGTTCCACCGAAAATCATCAGGCCGATCAAGGCGCCAAACATCAGCCAGTCGACCCGCAGCTTGCGGAGATGGAGCAGGATCGTTTTCATCACCGCTTGGCCAAGCGCGGCCCTCCTTTCTTCCGTTCGCGTTCCAGGTGACGTATCGCGCGATAAATTCTCCCGGCGATCGGGGCGCAGGTGCTAGCGCCCGACTCGCCGCTCTCCACCATCACTACAACGGCGTATTGTGGTGACTCCACCGGCGCAAACGACACAAACCAAGTGATGTGATCCGTGCGGAAAAGGCGCACGGCACTCCGCGGATGAAACTTTCCGGTGGGGACTTTCTTCTGTGCTGTGCCGGTTTTCCCACAGATGGTAAAACCGGGCACCTGCGCTGCTCGTCCACTGCCATCGCGGTCTGCCACGTCAGCTAGCATCGCCTTGTGCAATAGTTCAACGGTCTCACGCTTCAAGTTCAGGTTATTGAGCACTTTCACCGGGATGACTTGATTCCGCGCTTGGCCAAAGGCCTGCCGCGAGTCCACCCGCTTCACCAAACGCGGCTGCAACACCTTCCCACCGTTGGCCACCGCCGAGGTCATCACCGCCATCTGCAGCGGGGTCACGGTGATTTCCCCTTGCCCGATGCAGAGATTAGCCACGTCCCCCGCAGCCCAGCCGATTTGCTCACCGAATTGGTTCTTCTTTTTAAACTTATTGTCACGTGCAGGGAAATAACCGCTCCCCTCGCGGACAGGACTGGGCAGGCTGGCAGATAATTTGACGACTGTTTTTCGGCCAAGACGAAATCGATTTCCCCAGTCGAGCAGAATTCGCTTCCCCTGCCGCCACTGGTCGATTCGGCCGTCGGGTGTCAATGCGTAGTGGATGAAATAAGTGTTACTCGATCGCTTGAACGCCCGGATAAAATCGTAATCGCCCGGCGGCGCGGTATCGTCCAGTGAATAGTGGGGATAGAGGCGTTGATTCCGGAAATATCCAGGATTGTATACTTTTTTCGCGGGATCGATGAGACCCT
The DNA here is from genome assembly GCA_913030945.1 of uncultured Verrucomicrobiota bacterium. Lineage (GTDB taxonomy): Bacteria > Verrucomicrobiota > Verrucomicrobiia > Limisphaerales > UBA1096 > UBA1096. The sequence continues at coordinate 9,052 of CAJWEP010000010.1, read as the reverse complement.
CCTCGAGGTAAGCCACTGAGGAAATGAGCTTAAAAATGGAGCCGGGCGGATACGCCACGCCGCCGCTGCCAGTAGCGCGGTTGAGCCAGCGGTTGAGCCGCTCGTCGTTCAACTGGGCAATCTCCGCACGCGAAAAACCGGAGATGAACTTGTTGGAATCGAACCCCGGCAGGGACACCATCGCCAGCAGGTCGCCGGTACGCGGATCCATCACCACCACTGCCCCGCGAGTCTCGGGCCCGTTGGCCTGAAGCGCCGCCTCGGCAGCCAACTGGATGTCGCGATCGAGTGAAAGCGCCATGTCGTAGCCCGACTCCGGCCAGGCCCAGACCTCCTCGCTGGTGCGATAACTGATGTTGTTGACGCGAATAGTCTTGGCACCGGCTTCCCCGCGCAGCAGTTCGTCGTAAACACCCTCCAGGCCATCAACGCCGATGTAGTCCGGCAGCCGATAGCGAAAATGGAATGGCATCTCCCTACCGCTATCCGGGGCATCGTCCCGGCGCAGATAACCCAGCGTGTGGAAAGCCATGTCGCCGTTGGGATAGGTTCGCACCGGGTTGACGGTCAAGTCCACGCCCGGAACCGTGTGAACCTGCTCGACGAATCGCGCAACCTGGCCCGGCGAGAGGTCCTGCATCATAGTCATCGGCCTGTAACGGCGCTTGTAGTAGTGGGTGTGAAATTTTTCCTTGCCGAGAACCTGCGGCTGGCCAAGGCGCAGACTCACCTGCATGGTCAGATTGCTGACTACCTGATAGCGGGCCTCCCTCCCCAGTTCATCCTGCTCAAATCGGCTCATCCGGCGTCCGGCCTTCAGGCGCATGTAGTGCGTGTAAAACAGCGGGCGCAGCTCATCGATGTACATGTGCACGTCGAATCGCAGCCGGTTCATCGCCAGCGGTTGCTGGTGGCGGTCCAGAATACGGCCCCTTGTGGCCGGGAGGCGCACGGCGCGGATCGATTGGTTTTCCTGACGATCCCGGTAATCGTTGCCGGCTGACACCTGCAGGCGCCAAAGGTTAACCGTCAGCAGGAGCATGCAGCACAGGATGAACACAGTCATCACCCGAATCGGGATGTCCCTACTGCGCAACTGGTCGAATACAAACACGATTCCTGTCTCGATTAATTTTTTCCGCGCACAATCTGACGGTTTTCGTTAGGCCAACGGTTCGGATCATGTGACGGGTGCGAAAGCCAGCGATCGAGCAGCTTGGCCAAGCGGTAGAACACCGGGACCGCCACACCGCAGAGCAACGCATTGACCAGACACCAAACCCCCATCTGCCACCCCAGCAACGGGTTGGAGCCCACCAGTCGCAGCAGCCACACCTGAAGTAGCGGCACCGCAGCGCCTGCCGCGGTGCCAATGTAAAATTGAGCCACCAGTTCATCGCGCAGGATCAACTCGCGAAAGCTGAACACCGCCCACCCGGCGATAAACAACGGCAACACGCTCAGCCCCAAGGGATTGGCCGACAGGCTATCAAGCCACAAGCCGGTCAGCATCGCAGTGGTGCTCACCTGCCCAGCAGCCAGTGTCAGGCCGGCGCACACCAGCAACGCCGGCGTAAGGTCGGGCTGAAAACCCAACCACAACCTTGGCCACTGCCAATGGGACTGCAAAAAAACGAGCAGGTAGGCGCCAATCATCAGTCCGAGGGTTTTGTTGATTCTTCCAGTCACGATCTTCTGTTCAATAATCAGTCAGCACCCGCACGGTCTCAAGCTGGTTCAGATTGGCGTGCAGTTTGACCCGAGCCTCGGTGTACAACCCATCCTTTGATATCCATGAATCCACCACCACGCCAACTGGGATTTCCTTCGGGAACCCCCCCCCCAGCCCACTGGTCACCACTCCCTGACCTGGGCGCACCTCGACGTCGTTTGGCAGATAGGTCAGCTCCACAACCCGGGGATCCGCGCTGTATTGTCTCGGTGAAACAATCCCGCCCTGGCTTCGCGACTCCTTGAGCAGGGCCGAGAAGCGGCAGTTTGGATCCCCGACGAGCAGCACCCAAGAAGTCAGCGGCCCCACCTCGGAAATGCGCCCCACCAACTCGCCCCGAACGGATATGACTGGCTGGTTCAAGCGAACCTCCTTGTTGGTGCCCAGGTTGATCTTGATCCGTCGCCACCAATTAAACGGGTCGCGTCCCACGACTCGGACAAGCTTGGTTTCCCATGGGATGCTCCGCTCCCACCCCTGGTCTTCCCGCAATCGATTGTACTCCTCCCGCAGCTGATTGTTTTCCTTCACGAGCCGGACGTTCTCATGTTGAAGTTCCGCAACTGTGGGGGATGCACCCGGTCCTTGGGCAAGCGCTTTGTTTGTCGGGAAGGATTCGGTCTCGCTGACGCCCAGTTGGCCAAGCGATTGGAGCGCTGCCTGGCCGGTGGTGCTGATCCCGATCACAGGCAGAAACAGCCCACCGATGGCGGACTTGAGCCGCGCACGTACGCTCTCCGGCATCACCAGCAGCAGGGACACGGTCAGGAGCACCGCTCCAACCGCCGCCTGCTGCGATCTGTAAAAAAATCGTTTCATCCCGTCATACAACGGGACGAACGCACGCTACTCTCCGCTCGAGGAAGCCACTCGTCGCAAAAACTGCAACTCCTGCAGCACACGCCCTGTCCCCTCGGCCACGGCCGTCAATGGGGAGTCAGCGATATGAACTGGCAGGCCGGTCTCCTCGGCGATCAACTGGTCTATGCCCCTCACGAGTGCTCCGCCACCCGCGACGATGATGCCACGGTCGACTAGGTCGGCCGAAAGCTCGGGAGGACACCGTTCCAGCGTCAAGCGAATAGATTCAAGAATGTTGTTCAGCGGCTCCTTCAACGCATCCCGGATTTCCTCGGAGCGAACCGTCATGATTCGCGGCAGGCCTGCACTCAGGTCCCTGCCCTTCACTTCCATTGAAAGTTCCTCCTCCAGCGGATACGCTGAACCGATTGTAATCTTGATTTCCTCTGCTGTGCGTTCGCCTATCATCAAATTGTAGGCGCGCTTCATGTAGGCCATGATCGTGTCGTCAAACTCATCGCCGCCGACACGCAAACTACGACTAAACACGATCCCCGCGAGCGAAATGATTGCAATCTCACAGGTACCGCCGCCGATATCGACAATCATGTTGCCGGTCGGCTCATGCACCGGAAGCCCCACGCCGATCGCCGAGGCCATCGGCTGCTCAATCAGGTAAACCTCTCTCGCCCCGGCATGGATGGCGGAATCTTTCACCGCCCGTTTCTCTACCTCGGTGATACCTGAAGGCACCGCCACAACCACCCGCGGGGCGATTAATTTGCGATTGTGTACCTTCTGGATGAAGTTGCGCAGCATCGCCTCTGTTATCTCAAAATCAGCGATGACCCCGTCCTTCATTGGTCGGATGGCCACGATATTGCCCGGCGTCCGGCCGAGCATCCGCTTCGCCTCCTCGCCCACGGCCAGCACGGTGGTCATGCCGGCCTCGATCGCGACGACAGAGGGTTCACGCAGCACAATCCCCCTGTCTCGAACAAATACAAGGGAGTTGGCTGTACCCAGATCGATTCCAATATCGTTGGAAAACAGGCCCTTAAAATTACCTAACATGAATAGCGCCTAAACGAATCAGCGTACGGTTACACCATGGAAACCGTCAAGTGAATACCCTGTTTCCGGTAGAAAAACGGCGCGATTGCTCCCTTGCAACCAGGCCCCTAACGCTGGGCGGTCTTCAACAACGGTATGGTGTGATCCTCAAAAACAGCCCTTTTGTTCCCCAAATGGTCGTCGATAAACTTTTGAACGTATTCATTCAACACGCCGCCCCCGATCCCGTGCCCCCCGCCAGTCACCGTTAGCAACATCGACGGCACGCCGGCTCTTTTAAGTGCAGAGTGCAAAATAACTGACTGGTTATATGGTACCGCCATGTCCTCCGTTCCGTGCATAATCAAGAATGGCGAGTCCTCCTTGCTCACACACGAAATGGGGTCAGCTGTAAGGGTTTTCTCTTTGTTGTCCTGAATCGGGCCACCAATCAGCTGACTCTCAGGCGAGCCCGCAGCATCGTGGTTGATCCGGCCCTTGAAATCATTCATCCGGAGAAAATTCGTCGGCCCGAAATAATCCACCACGCAGGCCACCTTTGTGTCCTGGGCCGTGTGCGGGCCAATGGAGCCGTCCATGGCCTCCACTCCGGTCGAGGTGCCCAGCATGGCGACCAGATGCCCGCCTGCGGATGTGCCGTGCACCGCAATTTTGCCACCATCTAGGCCGTGTTTCTCCGCGTTGGCTTTGATCCAGCGAATTGCCGCCTTGCAGTCGTGAATCTGCGCCGGCCACTTGGCCTCCTGGCTCAGCCGGTACCCGATCGAAACCCCGGCATACGTTCCCGATTGCAGAAAACCACGAATCCGCCGCAACCCGCCATCCTTCTTCCCGCTTCGCCATGCGCCACCGTGGATGTAAGCAATCACTGGCAACGGCTTGGCCGATGTGCGATTTAAGGGCAACGCCAAGTCCAGCGCCTGCCGGACGTTGTCCGAGCCGGCATACGGGATATTTCGCAACACCTTGTACCCCTCGAGCAACGGCTTTTCCTGCCGCACTCCCTGTGCCCAAGTCGCTTGGCTAAACGATGCGACGCTTGTCACCAGCAGGATCAACCGGGGAAAAATCACTCCAGGACAGTGCCCTGTTAGGCCGAGCCAGTCAATCCAGCGCAGCCACTCCGGCCTTGCATCTTCGCCGCCAATTGGCTTGGATGCCGCGCATGACAAGCCCCAGGCCGACCCGGCGATTGTCGTTGGCCATCGCCACCCTGACCGGATTGACCATGAGCGACTCCACCCTGCCCGCCGCGAACTACGACGAGGCCAAGGTTCCGAAGTACGAACTCCCCGATCCGCTCACGATGCGGGACGGCACCAAGGTGAAGTCGGCCAGCGACTGGATCGAGAAACGCCGACCTGAGATGCTTGAACTGTTCCGCGAGCATGTGTACGGCCGCAGCCCGGAAAGGCCAAGCGGACTCAAATTCAAGGTCATCCAAAACGACGCCACCGCGCTGGACGGGCGGGCGATCCGGCGCGAGGTGCTGATCACCTTCGCCCGCAAGGAGGCAACCCCCGAGGCCACTCTGTTGATTTACCTGCCCAGGAACACCAACGGCCCGGTGCCGGCCTTTCTGACGATCAACTTCGACGGAAACCACACCATCCACCCTGACCCCGGCATCTCAATCACTCGCAGCTGGGTGCGAAACATCAAGGATTGGGGCATCAAAAACAACCGCGCCGACACACTCTCCCGGGGCGCAAAGCGTTCGCGCTGGGCCGTCGAGAAAACCCTCACTCGAGGCTACGCCTTGGCAACGATCTACTACGGCGACATCGACCCCGACTACGACGACGGATTTTCAAACGGCGTCCACCGGCTTTACCCCAAGCCGAAGCCGGATGAATGGGGCAGCATCTCCACCTGGGCCTGGGGCCTGAGCCGCTGCCTCGACTATCTCGAGACCGACCGCGACATCAACGCCAGTAAGGTCGCCGTGATGGGCCACTCGCGCCTCGGCAAAACGGCGCTCTGGACCGGCGCGCAGGACGACCGCTTCGCCCTGGTCATCTCGAACAACTCCGGCTGCGGCGGCGCGTCGCTGAGCCGGCGCGAATTCGGCGAGACAGTCAGGCGCATCAACACCAGTTTCCCCCACTGGTTCTGCGACAACTTCACGAAATACAACGACCGCGTGAACGACCTGCCGGTGGATCAACACATGCTCATCGCGCTTTCAGCCCCCCGCCCCGTTTACATCGCCAGCGCTACGGGAGACCGGTGGGCCGATCCCAAGGGCGAATTCCTCTCGGGCCATCACGCCGGCCCCGTGTACGAACTGTTCGGCCTCAAGGGCGTCGGCATCCCCAGGCAGCCGGCGGCCGATCATCCCGTTGGCCACCATATCGGCTACCACCTCCGCACTGGCAAGCACGATGTCACCGACTACGACTGGGAACAATATCTCAAATTTGCCGACCGCCATTTGAAGTAGCCTAGCCAAGCGCATGGCCAAGCCCGACGCTCAATCAAAAGCCTGCCTTCCCACCCTGCCCACCCCCCCCGATAAACTCTAATGTTTTCCCCGCAATAATCGAACGCTCCGACTCCGGGAGGTCCTGTTTGATTTTTGCTCTTTTGGTTTCCCCATCCTTGAGCGGTTGCGGTTTGCTGTAATCGACAGGAGTCATGCAGCCTGCGAGATGCGCGGCTTCGATTATTGTGATTATTTTTTTCATTTGTTGCCTTTCGTTGGCGGTTTCCCTCTGTTCAGGAAACAAATTAGCACAACTCTTCCGAATACCGGTTATTGATAAAATCAATGCGGGCATCGACTGAATCGATGGTCGGCGCGGCTCGATATGTCCGGAATCCAGGCTTAAACTTCACGCTTGCAACTCATTGGCTCTACACGGAGTCTGACCGGCCTTTTTTGGAACCCGATGCATCATGGGCAAAGCCAAACGTGAACGAGAGAAACAGGTCGCCCCGGCGCAACTGACCGGCACCTGGACTCATGCGGTGCGAATACTGCTGTTTTCAGCATCGATCATCACTGCCTACCTAGCACTCGCCACCCTGGCCAAAGGCGGGCAGGTGCCCGGTTGCGAACCGGAGTCCGACTGTGAGAAGGTGCTCACCAGTTCGTGGGCCTACTGGCTCGGCATCCCAGTGTCGCTGCTTGGACTTGGGCTTTACGGGGCGTTTTTCTTCACGAGCTTTTCGCTTAAGATCGGCCAACAGCAGAAGGCCCAGCGCGCACTCAATACGATGACGCTTATCTCGTTTTGCATCTTCGGTGCGGCGGCCTGGTTTGTTGGCGTGCAGGCGTTGGCCATTGGCGCGTTCTGCCCGTACTGCTGCACCGCGCACGCCCTGGCCTCGCTGGCGGCGCTGATATTTTTGAGTCAAACCGGAAGAATCAGTTCGCGGCTGTCGGTCCGAATGAACTTCGGCGGCGGAATCGGCGTGGCGCTTGGCTTGGTGGCGGTGGTTGCCGCCGGTCAAATCATCCTGCCGAAGGAGCGAGCAGCACCGAAGATTGTTGACCTTGGCCAGACCCGAACCAACGCGCCAATCTCTGAAATCAAGCCAGCAAGGACAGTTAAACCGACTCCCGCGCCAAAACCAACCCCACAGCCGGCACTCACTGTTGATTCTGAACCGTCAACCCCGGCCGTGACGACTGTTGCTCCCACCAACCCGGTGCCAACCAAGGCTGGGTCATTTCATATCCCCAAGTCGGATCTTTCACTGGACACCAGTCGCCTTCCACTGCTGGGTCCCCTTAAAGCGCCGCACCGGATCGGTTGCCTGTTCGATTACACCTGCCACCATTGCCGGCAACTGCACGGCTACATCCGCAGCACGATCGACAAATTTGACGGCCAGCTTTCTTGCCTGATGATCCCGATGCCGCTCGACGCCAATTGCAACGCCGTGATCAAGCGCACGGGCCGCGACCATGTTGATGCCTGCAAATACGCCCGGATTTGCCTTGCGGTACAGCAGGTCGCCCCGACCAAGTATGACGAATTCGATCGATGGCTTTTTTCCAATCACAAAACCGCCAAACCGCTCGACACGGTGAAACAGCACGCGGCCAAACTTGTCGGCGCAGGCGTACTCGACAAAGCTATCGCCAGCGCGACCGTGCAGCAGCAACTACAGCAAAACATTCGCGCTTACGAGTTGAACTCCAAGAACGGTGGCAGATCGTCGATGCCGCAAACGATCATCAAGAATCGCGTAATGTTCGGCCCCCCTCCCTCGGCCGTGGCGTTGGAGTCCATACTGAAGCAGACGCTTGGCTTGCAATAAGCCTTGCCGATTGCGCGTTTGGCCAAGCGGCGTTAGCCTTCCCCGTGCGCTGGATCGCCCGCGACGTCACGTTTGAGTTTCCCCGATCGATGGTGGTGATGGGGATCGTCAACACCACGCCTAACTCATTCGCCGACGGCGGCCGGTTTCTCGACACCGACTCGGCGGTCGATCACGCTTTGCGGCTGGCCGCCGAGGGCGCGGAGATCATCGACATCGGTGGCGAATCAACCCGGCCCGGCTCGGAGCCGGTTTCGGCGGAGGAGGAGTTGCGACGCGTCATCCCGGTGATCGAGCGCTTGGCCAAGCGCTGCGGAGCAGCCCTGTCGATCGACACGCAAAAGCCGGCTGTGGCCAAGGCGGCGCTGAACGCGGGGGCGTCGATCGTCAACGACATCGCGGCCAACCGCGAGTCACCCGAGATGTGGCAAGTCGTGGCCGAGGCCAAGGCTGGCTACGTCTGCATGCACATGCAGGGCACACCTCAGACCATGCAGGCAGAGCCGCACTACGACGACGTGCTGCGGGAGGTCGACGGGTTTTTCGCGGAACGCCTGGGTGCACTGACGGAGCACGGTGTCAGCGCCGAGCAAGTGGCGCTGGATCCCGGCATCGGCTTTGGAAAGAGACTTAAACACAATATAAAGTTGCTCAGCGGGCTGAAGCGGTTTAACGTTGCGGAGCGTCCGCTATTGGTCGGAGTGTCCCGGAAGTCGTTCATCGGCAAGCAGCTTGGCACACCAACATCCGAGCGCCTGCCTGCCTCGCTGGCTTGTGCGGTATGGTCGGCTCTCAACGGAGCGCAAATCGTCCGCGTGCACGACGTGGCCGAGACGGTGCAGGCCGTCCGAATGGCGGAAGCGTTGAGCGACAACAGGTAAATCATGGACTTACTGGGAAACATCTGGCAGGGTATCATGGTTTATTGGCGTCCCGTGGCCGAGATTTCCATCCTCTATTTCGCCATCTATTTCACGCTCAAGTTTTTCCGTGGCACCCGCGGTTGGCCGATGGTCTTGGCGTTTCTTGGCCTGCTGATTGCCCTCTTGGTTTGCATCGGGCTGGAGCTTACCGTCCTTTCGTCGCTGCTGAATTATTTCTTCGGCTTGTCCGCCTTTGCTGCGCTGATCATCTTCCAACCGGAACTGCGCCGCCTGCTCGCCGGGTTGGGTAATT
>CAJWEP010000009.1 GCA_913030945.1 uncultured Verrucomicrobiota bacterium | reverse complement strand
GGCGCTGATTTTTGGCTGGACGCCTCCTATGGCATCAATGGGCAGTTCTTCAATTATGGTTCAAACAATCAACCCAGGACACGTCGTCCACGAAAACGGACCGACCTCATTGATGCCAACCAAACGATTATCATTCAGGATTCGGGCGAGCAGAAAATGGACGGAGGTCCGAGTGACAATCTGGCCGCTAATGGAGGCGCTGAGAATCTGACACAGTGGAAGTATAGCCTGGCACCCCTCTATCCCGATATCGATTGGGTCTCGGAATGGTTCCGGCATGGAAGTGGCAAACCTTATGGCGCATCCTGTGAGACCTTGTGGGCGGATGGCCATGCGAGCCCCATTCGGTACACCAAGGATTGTGGCAAGACTCCACAACAAGGAGGTGGCCCGGATTTCATGAAGGGCATTCACTGGTACACGGGACTGCCGCGCTAGCTCTCGGCACTATTCCAAGGTGGGAATGAAAACTCGATCCCAGGCAGATGGGAACAGAGTTGTTGTCGCTCAAGCCGGCGCATTCACGCTGATTGAGTTGCTGGTGGTCATCGCGATCATCGCCATCCTGGCCGCCTTGTTGCTGCCCGCGTTGTCCAAGGCGAAGGAGCAGGGAAAGTCTGCCTATTGCATCAACAGCCTGCATCAGATCGACATTGCCATGGCCCTTTACGAGGATGACAACGAGGGTTGGCTGCACCACAGTCCTGCCGGGTACCCGCCCAATCACGGCAAATGGTACATGAACCCCCGCATGCAGGCGGCCCGCAGGGTGATCGACGATCCCAACAGTTCGGATGCCTACTGGGGAGTCGCCTATTATGCACATGCCGGAAAACAGGTTCGTCTTTGGCGTGATCCGGCAGCCAGGGTGGTTGATGAGTGGCGCTGGGACTACAAGTTTCCAGCGGACTTTTGGCTGGACGGTGCCTACGGCATCAACGGCCGGTTTTTTAGTGCGGTCATGAGATCGGGCGTCACCGGGGTTCATCCCCGCCGCCGGGATGAACTGATCGCGTCCGCGGAAACCATCCTGGTTCAGGACGCCGGTGAGCATCGACTCGAGGCCGACGGAACCGCCACCACCAACGACGCACTCGGCTGCAATCCCGGCGTGAAGCAGAACCTCAGCGAATGGAGGCTCAGCGGCCGGTGGGGTCTGTACTATCCCGAGTATGAGATTATTCAGGAATGGTTTCGCCACGGGAAAAACAACACGCTTTGGGCCGACGGACATGTCGGGAGCATCCCGATCACCGACCGTGCCGAAAAATACATGGGCTCGATCCATTGGTACACCGGGCTGAAGAGATAACGGCCCGCGCGGCTCATGCCGTGGGCGTCCAACCCGAGCGCCCTGTTGGATTCCTGCCCCAAGTGAAGCGTTTTAAACCACTTGGCCAAGCGCACCCATCTCGCGCCTTGTTTTATGGAAACGGGACATTGCACTGCAGCGATTAACCTATTTTGGAGAGCATAACCGTCAATCAACGCGAGTACCGCCTGCCGGATCGGCCGGTGGCGGTCATCTGCGCCGACGGTTGTGCCGGGGAATACCTTTCGCTTGGGTTCGCGCACGGGGAACTGCCGCACTTGGCCAAGTTGGCGGCCAATGGCCACTTCGGCCTGGCCCGCGGCGCGCTGCCGTCGTTCACCAACGTGAACAACTGCGCCATGGTCACCGGCACGCCGCCGTCGCAGACCGGCATTGGTGGCAACTACATCCTCGACCCCGACACCGGCGAGGAGGTAATGACCAACTCCTCCCGCTTCCTGCGCAACGAGACCATCCTTGCCGCTGCCTCGGCGGCCGGCCGCAAGGTCGCGATGGTCACCGCCAAGGACAAGCTGCGCGAACTGCTCTCCAAGGGCATGGACGGCATCGCCGTCTCCGCCGAGAAGGCCGATGACGTGAGCCTTGAGGTGAACGGCATCGACAACGTCGAGTCGATCGCCGGGCCGAAGCCCTCCATCTACTCCGGCGAAGCCAGCCTGTACGTGCTGCGCGTTGGCGTGGAGTTGCTTGCCGCCGGGCGTGCCGATTTTCTCTACCTCTCGCTCACCGACTACATGCAGCACAAGTATGCGCCGGAGGCGCCCGGGTCGCGCGGGTTTTATCGGGCGATCGACACGGAGGTCGGTCGGCTGCTCGAGCTCGGCGCCATCGTCGGCATCACCGCCGACCACGGGATGAACGCCAAGTGCAACGGCGATGGCGAACCCAACGTCATTTTTCTCGAGACGGAGCTGGCCCGTGAGTTTGGTGATGGCTGCCGCGTCATTTGCCCGATCACCGATCCGTACGTCGTGCATCACGGTGCGCTGGGTTCGGCGGTGACCGTTTATTTGCCGGACAACCTTGAGCGTGAAGTCGTCGCCAACTGGATCTCAGCCCTCGACGGCGTCACCGAGGTGCACTCACGCGAGATGGCTGTGGCCAAGCTCGAGCTGCCGGGCGACCGGATCGGCGACCTGTTCGTCCTTTCCGCACGAGACTGGGTGATCGGCCGCACGCCGGGGCATCACGACCTTGGCAAGCTCGAGGGCACCCTCCGCTCGCACGGTGGCCGCTACGAGGAGATGGTGCCGTTCCTGATCTCCGAGCCGCTCAACGCGAAGTACGCCGGCCTGGCCAAGGGCGACCCGCGCAACTTCGACATTTTTGACTTCGCCTGCAACGGAACCCAGTCATGAGCCAAGCGACCGACATCACCCAGCAATTGCCACTCGCTTGGCCAAGCTATATCGCCGGCAAACCGGTGCAAACCGGCGACACGCTCGAGGTGCGTTACCCGTGGGACGACTCGCTGACCGGTACGCTGCCCCGCATCACCCCCGACCAGCTCGAGCAGGCCATTGAGGCTGCGTTTGGCCAGGCGCAGCCGCCGACCAGGAATGAGCGTTACGAGATCCTCATGCGCGCGCGCGACCTGCTGGCCGCGCGCGCCGACGAGTTCGCCAACCTGATCCGGCTCGAGTCCGGGCTGTGCATGCGCGAGACCCGCTACGAGGTCGGTCGCGCGCAGGAGGTGTTCAAGTTCGCCGCCGCCGAGGCGTTGCGGGATGATGAAAACATCTTCTCGTGCGACGCCGCCAGGAACGGCCCGGCACGGAAGATTTTCACCATGCGCGAGCCGCTTGGCCTGGTCGCCGCGATCACGCCGTTCAACCACCCGCTCAACCAGGTGGCGCACAAGCTGGCCCCGGCGATCGCCGCCGGGGTGCCGGTGCTGCTCAAGCCGTCCAGCAAGACGCCGCTGACGGCGATCCGACTCACGGAGCTGCTGTACGAGGCCGGCCTGCCCCCGGCGATGCTCAGCACGTTCGTCGGCGACCGCAAGACAATCACCGAGGCGCTCGTGCGCGATCCGCGTGTCGATCTGGTCACCTTCACCGGCGGCACCGGCCCGGGCAAACACCTCACCACCATTGCCGGCTACAAGAAACTTTGCCTCGAGTTGGGCGGCAACGCGCCGCTGATCGTGCTCCGGGATGCCGACCTCGACCTGGCCGCGACGCTTGCCACTGAGGGGTCGTTCCGCAACTCCGGCCAGCGCTGCACCGCCGTCAAGCGCATCCTCGTTGAGGAGGCGGTGCTCGACGAGTTCACCGCCAGGTTCGTGGCCAGGGCCGGCGAGTTCGCCGTGGGCGATCCCGCCGACGAGGCGACCCGCATTGGCACCGTTATCGACGAACCAGCGGCCATCGTGCTCGAGGAGCGGGTGGCCAAGGCCGTCGCCGCCGGTGCCGAGGTGTCGCTCGGCGGCCAGCGAAACGGCGCACAGCTGGAGCCGACCATCATCGCCAACGTGCCGCGCGATGCAGAGATGGTCTGCGAGGAATCGTTCGGGCCGCTTGCGCCCATCCTGCCGGTGCGCGATCTCGATGACGCGATCGCGCTGGCCAACGCCTCCGACTTCGGCCTCTCCTCCGGCGTGGTCACCAACGACATGGCGGCTGCCATCCGAGTGGTCAAGGAGTTGAAGACCGGCGCGGTCAACGTGAACCAGGTGCCGGGCTTCCGGATGGAATGCTCGCCGTTCGGCGGCGTGAAGGATTCCGGCCTCGGCATCAAGGAGGGCGTCATTGAGGCGATGAAGTTCATGACCACCACCAAGACCTTTTCCCTGCCATGGTGAACGAGCGCGACACCCAGTACCTGCTGCTAACCCCCGGCCCGTTGTCCACCACGCGGGCCGTTCGCGAGGCCATGATGCAGGAGTACTCCACCTGGGACGTCGATTACAACAGCCTCGTGCAGTCCATCCGTTCGCGCTTGGTTCGTCTAGCGGTTCGCGATGACACCAACCTCGACGCCCACACCGCCGTGCTCACGCCGGGCAGCGGGACGTTCGCTGTCGAGTCGGTGATCGGCTCGGTCATCCCGCGCGCCGGCAAATTGCTGGTGCTCAACAACGGCGCGTACGGTGCCCGCATTACCACGATCTCGCGGATGCTTGGGATCGACACGGTTGAGCTTGGCCAAGCGGAGATAGAGTCCACCGACCTTGGCCAAGTGGAACAGATGCTGGCTGGCGATCCGGCGATCACGCACGTCGCCATGGTGCACTGCGAGACGACCACCGGCATGCTCAACCCGGCGGAGGCCGTCGGAGAGATCGTCCGCCGCCACGGCCGGGCATTCATTCTCGACGCCATGTCGTCGTTCGGCGGCATCCCGATGAGCATGGAGTCCACCGGCGCGCATTACCTGATTTCCTCCGCGAACAAATGCATCCAGGGCGTGCCGGGCTTCGGCTTCGTCGTGGCCGACCGCGCCACGCTTGAGGCGACCGGGGGCTGGGCGCGTTCGCACAGCCTCGACCTGTTCGATCAATGGCGGGAGATGGAAACCAAGGGCGGCAAGTGGCGGTTTACCTCGCCAACCCACGTCGTGAGCGCTTTCGCCGCGGCGCTCGATGAACTGGAGGCCGAGGGTGGCGTCACCACCCGCCACGCACGCTACGTCGCCAACCAAGGAACGATGGTGGACGGCATGCGGGCGCTGGGCTTTCGCACGCTGATCGGTGATGAGGTGCAGTCGCCGATCATCACGTCGTTTTACTATCCCGACACCGCTGAATTCGAGTTTCAGAAATTCTACGATGCCCTCAAGGCGCGCGGCTATGTCATCTACCCCGGCAAGGTGTCGCACGCGCAATGCTTCCGTATCGGCAGCATTGGGGATGTTCATCCGGAGGACATGACCGAGTTGAGTGGGCACATCTCGGAGGTGATCGAGACGATGGGAGTCAGCCTCGCCTTCGTGAGTTAGCGTTGATTATGACGAATAATAACGCTCCCAGATTTCTGGTCATCGACGGTTACACACGGGCCGCCCGGGAGGAGTTGCAGTCCGGCGGTGCCAGCGTTGCCGCCGACCTTTACGTTGGCATGCTCGAGCGCTGCGGCTCGGCCGGAACCGAGTGTGACGTGATTTTTCCCGCCGATCCCGGCGCGAGTCTGCCGGCCGGCGCGGCGATCCGGGATTACGACGGGGTGGCGTGGACAGGCTGCAGTTCCTGCGTGTTTTCGGGCGAACCGGACGTGGCGGTGCAGATTGAGTTCGTCCGCGAATGTTTTCGGCAGGGTGTGCCGGCGTTCGGGAGCTGCTGGGCTGCTCAGATCGCCGTCGTGGCCGCCGGCGGCGAGGTGGCACTCAATCCAAATGGGCGGGAGATGGGGATCGCCCGCGGGATCACGCTCACCGACGAGGGCCGGGCGCATCCGCTTTACGAGGGCAAGCCGGCGGTGTTCGACGCCTTCACCAGCCACGACGACGAGGTCACCGTGCTGCCGGCCGACGCGACGCGGCTTTCCGGCAACGACTTCACCCGCGTGCAGTCGGTCGTCGTGAAGCACGAGGGCGCAGAGTTTTGGGGGCTGCAGTATCATCCCGAGTATAATCTGCACGAGATGGCCCGCCTGATGTTTTGCCGTCTTGAGAAACTGATTCGGCTAGGGTTCTTTGCCGATGAAGCTGCCGGTTTGGCGCACATCGACCAGTTGGAGGCGCTTCATGCCGACCCGTCGCGGGAGGACATCGCCTCGGCGCTCGACCTGAAGCCTGACGTGATGGACGAATCGCTTCGTACGGTCGAGGTGCGAAACTGGATCAACCACCTCGTCCTGCCCAACATGCGCCGCTAGGCATTGAGCCGGTCGATTGCCGCCTCCAGTTCGTCGAACGACTCGCAGATGGCGTCGGCGGTGGTGTTCGCCTTGTCCACATCGCGCGAGGCGGTGAACAGGATCGCCTTCATGCCAAGTTGCTGCGGCCCCTTGACGTCGTTGTGGTCGCGATCGCCGACGTGCAGCATCTCGCCGATCTCGACGCCAAGCTGTCCCGCTGCTGACTCGAACATCGAGCGGTGCGGCTTGCTGTGGCCGACCTCGTCGGAGAAGGCGAAACCGCTGAACGGTGCGGCCAAGCCGTGATTTTCCAGCAACCGTCGCAGGCAATTCCCCGGCGACACGATGGCGTCGGAGACGATGCAAAGTTTGTAGCGCTTGGCCAAGCGCTCGAGCACTGGCGCCGCGCCGGGCATGGCGTCCGGCGGTATGTTGACCTCCATTTCGGCGTGCGCCCGGACGACGGCGTCGAATGCAGTCTCCGGCAGTTCACGGCCAAGCCCCTTTAGAATGATCCACAGCCGCTCGGCGATGGGCCATGTGATGTGGTGCTCCTTCCAAACCTTGTTGAACGCCGCATCGCCGACGTTGTAGGCGAGGCGAACCGTCTCGAGGTCGATCGGCTCGGCATCATTCAGTGCCTCCCAAAGCAGGTGCCGCCGCTCGTCGAACTTGGAGCGCAGGCCGTGTTCGGCCCGCTTGGCCTCATCCGAGTCATCAACGACCAGCGTGTCCCAAAGGTCAAATGTGATCGCCTTGATAGTTCCCATCCTAATACAAAATCCACGCGCTGGGCTGGTCGGAGGCCTGGCCGAAGCTGACGATCGCTCCGGTGTCGGTGCTGACCAGCAGCGCGCCGTTGGCCACGGCAAGGCCCAGCGCCTGGCCCGGCACCGTGCCGCTCCAGAGCGCCTTGCCATCGGCGGCGTTGAAGGCGCTCACCTTGTCTCGGCTACCGACAAAGAGCGTCCTGCCTGCCAGGGCCAGCGCATTGCCCGTTTCGACGGTTTCGCTCCAGAGCACCCGCCGGCTGCTGCGCGTCATCGCGGTCACCTTGTTTGAGGTGAGCAGGAACATCGACCGGGCATCGACAATCATGTCCAGCGCGTCCGTATGCGAGGCCACTTTATCGCCCGACAGGCTGGCCTCGGTGAGCACGCCGCCACTGCGGTCGGCCGGGCCATGGACGATGCGGTTGTCGGCGAGCAGCGCGAACGACCCCATCCCGCTGCCCTTGGCAAAATGCCCGAGCAGTTTGCCGGTGCGGCGCTCGAAGTAAAACGGGGTGCTGCGGCCGCCCGGCATATAAATGCGCGAGTCGGAGAGCAGCATGTAGCCCTGAAACGAACCCTTGTTGAGGTGGCTGATTTTCCAGTGTCGGCTTTGGGTGGTCTTGCCGGTTAGGGCATCCACGGCACTCATGTAAACTCCCTCATGCGGAAAAAAGCCGGAGGTGAAGTAGGCGGTGTCGTCGTCCACCGCAACCGAGCTGCGAACACCCCACGGCGAGACCAGCCGGCCGTCGTTGGGCACGAGCTTGTTCGTTCTGCCGGCGGCGGTGTGTCGCCAGATCAACTTGCCTGTGGCGGCGTTGAGGCAGTATGCCGTACCATCGTCCGAACCGGCGTACACGCGGCCGTCGTGGATCGACGGCGCGAACCGCACCGGACCGTCGGTGAAAAACACCCACCTCTCCTTCCCACTGTAGGCGTCGAGACAGTGCACCGTGTGCTCGGCGGACGAGCCGTAAAACACTTGGTCACCCACGGCGGTGGCATGGTACGCATGATCGTAGGCCAGGCGATGCACGAGCGGCTTGCGTGACTGCGGTGACACGTAAAAGTCGAACTTGGCTGGCTTGGCCCAGGCAGGGGAGGGCGGCTGGGCCGGGATCATCTGCCATCGCCTGGCCAGGGGCAGCTTGAGCGTTTCGGCGGTGATGCCGCTGCGCTGGTTGTCGTGCCGGTACGACGGCCAGTCGGCGGCGCTTGGCCAGGCGCCCGGCCAGGCGAGTGCGATCGCCAAGCCGAGCAGTCGTTGTGTGTGGCGCGTCGTCATCGTCTCATGAAACCGATCGAGGTCTGGATGGGGTAGCGGCAGCGGCAGCCGGAACTGGCCGTTGGTGAGAGGATCATGCCGTTGCCGGAGACGAGCGAAAGCCAGCAGCTTGACCTTGAGCCGACCATCAACCGGCGCTGATTGGTTTTCACGTCCCAAAAATACATCGAGCCCTTGTCGTAATCCCAATTGATGTAATGCACCGTGTCGTGTGAGGCGGACATCGTGCTGCAACCGCCGCGCGACGGTAGGCCGCGATGGACGGTGGCACCGTCGGAGAGGCGGTAGCCGTACGGCTCAACGAGTACCGTATCATTCACGATCACCGGATGGTACATGTGTCCGCCGTGGTGGTCGCGATTCCACGAGTGGTTTTTTGACCATACCTTGCTGCCGGTGCGGGAGGAAAATGCGTCCACGTAATAACGGCTGGTGGTGTAGCTGAGGATCAGGCGGTCCTTGGCCTGCGCGAGGAAGAACACGGCCGGGTAGGGCGACTTGTTGACGGTGATGGACTTGCTCCAGGCCTTCGCGCCGGTCTGCTGGTTCAGCGCGACGAGCCGCAGGCTTGACCACAGGCTGCTCGAGTCGATGCGGCTGGTCGGCTCGTTCTGGAGGCTCGATGAGTTTGACTCAACGAAGTACACCCGCCCGTCGCCGATCGCGATTGTGGTGTTGATGATTTTGCCACCGCGATACTCCCACTTTTTCAGGCCGGTCTGCTTGTCGATTGCAAACAGGTTTTCGCTGCAAACCTTGGCTGTGTCCTGGGTGCCGGTGGAGTCGTACCAGTACGGTGTGCCCTTGTATTTCGTGTACTGCGAACCGGGCTTGGTGCCGCCGCCGAAGAGCAGAGCACCATCGTTGGCGATGTAGCCCCAGTTGGCGGTGTCGGAGTTGATCACCAGGAAACTCCGGATCAGTCGTCCGGTTTGGCCGTCGAACCGGTAGGCGCGGTCGCGCATCGCGACGAAGAGCGACGAGTCGTCCGCACACATGTTGCTGCCGTCGCGCGGCGTGTTGACACGACGCAATTCGTTGGGAAACTCGTAGTTCCAGAGGATTGTCCCATTGAAGGCGTCCTGCCCCCAGATTCGGTTGTCGCCCTGCACGTAGAGGTAGCCATTGCTGGTGAGCGGCGGCGGATTGCGTCCCTGCCGGTCGATCATGCCGCGTGCGCCCGGCTTGCCGAACCACTGCAACGCCATTTTGGCGCCGTTGACAATTTTGTCGTCGCTGTTGGCGGTCTGCGCGGCACTGCCGTAGGTGTGCGTCCATTCGCCCGCGCCCTCGAGCGGCTCGCGCTTGGCCAGAAGGAACTCGCCGTGGATCTCGGAGGTTGTCGCATTGCCCAACGCCGTGCCGGAGATGAGTTGGGCCAAGTTGCTTTGTGGCAGGCCGCCGAGCGCAAGCACGCCGCCGCTTGGCCGGAGCACGCGCAACAGTTCCGAGCGGTTGCCGGGCAGGGTGCCGTTGTGGAGCAGTTCACTCGACACGGCCAGGTTAAACAGGTTGTCGGTAAGCCCCAGCTTGGCCAAGGGCCGGTGCTGGATGGTCACGCGCGTGCCGTAAATGCCGGCCTGCCGCAGCGCCGCCCGGGCGCGTGCCGCCTCGGCGGCGTCAGCGGTCATGCCGATCACGGTCAACTCCGAGCGCTTGGCCAAGGCGAAAACCAGTCGCCCCTCGCCGCAGCCGTAGTCGATTGCGTAGCCTTTGCGGAGGCCGGTCGCCGCGAGAATCGCCTCGGCTGCCGCGCGACTTTTTTTCATCCGGTCATCCTCCGCATACGGCGAGTCGACGCCGGTGATGTCCGTCCTTGAGTAGTTGAAATCCGATTCGCCGGTTGCGGGCGCAAGCCACTGGGTCTGCCCGTCCTGCTCGACGCCGACTGAGTAATGATACGTGGCGCCGGGCACGATGCCGGGGATCGTGGCCTCGTGCTGCCGGGTCCGTTTCGGCAGATCGATGCGGTTCTGCAGCGTCGGCGTTGTGCCGTAGGCGAGGCGCGTCGGTATCGGCTTGGCGGTTTCCCAGCGGACGACTGCCTCGTCCGGCGAGGCAAACGCGAGGTACGGCCCGGCGCTCAACTCACGGTTGGTGGCAACGACCGGCGGCTTGGGGCGTTTGGTGTGGCTTCCGCGGGTGCGGTTGTAACGGTTGCGAATCTGCTGGCTGGTGAGCGCACGGTTGTAGAGGCGCACTTCGGAGATGAATCCCTCCAGCGGATAAAACTCATTGTCATCGAGGTAGCAGCCGATGACGAATGCGGCGGGAGAGTAATCGATCGATCCCCGTCGATTGCTGCTGCTGCCACGCTCGGTGCCGTTGATGTAAATGCGCATTCTCGAGCCGTCGTAGGTGCCCACAACGTGATACCAACGGCCGGTCTCGTACGGGACGGTGGCATTCAGGTAGGTAAGGTCGCCGCTGGTGGAGAGCGCGAAGTTGAACTTGTCGTTGTTGTAGCCGAGCACCCAGCCTTTCTCGAAACTGCCGTTGTCCTGCAGGCAGCCGACGATGCCACCCCATTCGGCCGGTGAGTTCACGGCCACCCATGCCTCGGCGGTGAGCTTGCCCGTTGGCAGCGACTTGGCCTCGTCCTTGCCGGCCAACTCGATGTAGGTGTCCGTCCCGTCAAAGTAGAGTGCCGGCGGGTTTTTCACCGGCACCATCCGGCCGTGCAACAGGCCGTCCTCGTTTCCGGACAGGTCTTTCACCGTTGTGATATCTATGTTTTCCGGCGAGAGCACCCACTGGTTGACTGGGCTTTGTGCGAATCCGGAAGTACAACCGACCAGCAAGAGTGCGGCCCGAAAAACGGATGTGCCTGGCCAGGTTGTTTTGTGTTGGGTCATGTCAGGGATTCACGGCGTTGAGGCGATTCACGATGACACCCCGGTAAAAAAAGTTGCGCCCGTCCGGTGTCTCGAGAAACGACTGCACGCTGCCATCGCCCGGCACGTTCTCGAAGCCGGGGAGGGTCTGCCAACGCCCTTGGCCAAGCGCAGCGCGGCGCTGCAGCGTGTACTCGAGGCCGGTGAGTGTCGGGATCGAGAGCTTGGTTTTGCCGCTGTCCGTCGCGTCGATCTTCACGGCAAAGATTGAGCCGGAATCGGCCGGGTGCGTCCCGGCGGCGATCTCATGGGCATCGCTCGCGCCGTCGCGGTCGCTGTCGGGGAGCAGCGGGTACGAGCCGTAAAACTTGGCCTCGTCAAGATCGACCAAACCGTCGCCGTCGCTGTCGCTGTCGAGCCCCCAGGTCGAGAGGCTGAAGTCGTCGAGGTAACTGTTCGCGCCAGCGAGTCGCTTGACCCCGTGGAAGCGTGTCACCGAGTCGTCCTTGAAGCCGAGCTTGGCCAGTGCCGGTTTGCCGTCCACCCACACGTCGAACCGCTTGGCCTCGTAGTCGGTGCGGATGGTGAGCCGCGTAAAACGTTCGCCCGTCAATTCCGCCGCGATGACAAAGGAGCCGTCGCCGGAGCCGTCGCCGTCGAGTGCGAGAAGTTTTCCGTCGTGAAACAACAGCACGCTGCTGGCCTTGCCATCGGGGATCTGTTGCGCCTGGCTGATGCCGGGATCCTGTATGAACGCATCGGCCCACAGCACCGGCTCCGGGTTCTCGAGGGTCATCTCGATGACGCAGTCGCCGGTGCGCACCGCCTGGCCGCCATGCGCGACGCGGCTGCTTTGGATTTCGGCGCTGCCCTTGGCCACGCGCCACGGCCCGGTCTGTGCCGTGATCGCTCCTGGCAGGAACGTCACCGGTTCGGTCGGCTCGAAGCCGGTCGAGTAGATCACACCCAGCTTTTGCGGCCGGATGACCTGCGCCTCCGAGTCGATTTCGCGGTTGGCGGTTCGCTGCACAAAAACGAACTCCTGCTCGACGAACACCGGCAGAGAGTCGAGCCGGGCCACGACCGCGCCGCTCGTGTCCGGTGTCAGCCCCTGCGATTGCCACGCCGCCTGGCTGCCCGTCTCGCGCCAGCGCAACTCGACCATGCCCTTGGCCGGGTCGGCGACTGTGCCGCGAATGACGGCGTGATCTTCGCCAAGCTCAACAACCGGCTTGGCGGTGAGCACCGGCGGCGTCTGCTCGCGCAGCATGAGGGCTCTCAACTGGCCACCGCTGGGAGACTGGAGAATCACGCGCAGATCGCCGTCGTTGCCGCTGCGGATAAACTCGTATCGGCAGACATCACCGCGTCCCGCTCCGGAGTTGCCGACGGTTTCAATTTTTGTTGTACGTCCAAACTGGCCGCTGATCGTGATACGGCCCGGCGCGACGGCGCTGCGATTCTCAAACGATGAAACATCCCAAAGCGTGAACGAAACCGGCTTGGCCTCGCCATCACCCGGGCTGCTTGAGAACAAGACCAGCTCGTAGCGATTGGCTGGGTCGAGCCCGGACAGGTCGATGAAATGCACCTTGCTGGCCGGGAGCGGTGTGCCGCCCGCGCTGTTGACCCTGTTGGCGAAGATGTCGCCCGCGTTGGTTCCGGCGGGGGCGTCGTTGCCGATCTCCGCTTGGCCAAGCGGGGAACCGGTTACGGTCAATTTCAACTGAACGCCGCTCGCTTGGCCGGTGGCGAAGTCGATGAGGTTGCCGGTTTTCACGACCGAGCCGGTGCCGGCTTTCAGTTCGACCGATGTTGCGCCAATGCGGGTGATCGATTTGTCTCGTCGGCTCGGTGCACCAAAGTCGTTGTAAGCCACCAAGCCGGCCAATGCCGATTGACCAAGCGTCATCAGACCGAGCAACAGGCATCGCTTGGCCAAGCGGACGGTTTGTTGCCGTGGCCGATTCATTCTCTATTCGCCGACATAGATGTTTTTCACCTCGGTGCAGGCCTCCATCGCGGACATGCCAAGGTCGCGGCCGAGGCCGCTGCGCTTGAACCCGCCGAACGGCGCCTCGGTGTGCACGCTCGAGTGGCTGTTGACGCTAATGACGCCGCTCTCGACCTGGCGCGCCACGCGCAGCGCCCGGTTCAGGTCTTTCGACCAGACGGTACCGCTCAGGCCGAAGTTGGTGTCGTTGACCTCTTGTAGCATTTCCCCCTCGTCGGTGAATGGGCGCAGGCAAACGACCGGCCCGAAAATCTCCTCTCGCCAAGCGCGGTCGCCGGTTTCGCTGCCGGTAATCACGGCCGGGTTCAGGTAAAAACCGTTCCCGTCTGGCCGGTCTCCACCGGTGCGGATGTTGCGCCCCTCGTTTCTGGCCTCATTGACGAATGACTCGGAGAGTTCGCGCTGGGAGGCGCAGACCATGGGGCCGACCTGCGTTGTGTCGTCCGTGGGGTTGCCAATCTTGAGCGCTTCAGTGGCCGCGACGAAATGATCCACAAAATCGTCGAAGATAGGTTGCTCGATGAACATGCGGCTCCGGGCGCAGCAGTCCTGGCCCGTGTTGGCAAACACGCTCATCGGAGACTCGGCGGCGGCGCGTTGCCAGTCGGCATCGGCAAAGACGATGTTCGGCGATTTGCCGCCAAGCTCGAGCGATACGCGCTTGATGTCATCCGCGGCGAGTTTCATGATGGTGGCGCCAACCTCAGTCGAGCCGGTGAAGCCGATTTTGCGGACGAGCGGGTGGGTGGCCAGCGCGTTGCCGGCTTCCGCGCCACTACCGGGAAGCACCTGCAGCACACCGTCCGGCAGGCCCGCTTCCTGCGCCAGTTGACCGAGCCGCAGCGCGGTCAGTGGCGTCAGCGATGCCGGCTTCAGCACGACCGAGTTGCCGGCGGCCAGCGCCGGGGCGACTTTCCAGCAGGCGATAAGGAATGGGAAATTCCACGGCGTGATCGCGGCAATGACGCCCATCGGCTGCCGCAGCGTGAAGTCGAACCCGCCCCGCGCCACGGGGATTGTTTGGCCGCATAAATGCCCGATGGCCCCGGCGTAATACTCGAAGACCTTCGCGCCGGCATCGACCTCCCAGCGGGCGTCGCCGATCGGCTTGCCGACGTTGCGCGTCTCGAGTTGCGCGATCGACTCGGTGTTGTCGCGGATGCACTTGGCCAAGCCGTGCAGCAACTCGGCGCGCTGGCCTGGCGGCATATCGCGCCATCCGGATTCAAACGCCGCTTGGGCCGTCTCAACCGCCTGGCCTATCTCGTCCGGCGTCGCGGCGCTGACCTCGGCGAACGTCTCTTCCGTTGCCGGGTTGATGATGGCCAGGCGCTTGGCTCCCGAGCCGTTGAGCCACTGGCCGTTAATCAGGAGTTGGGTTGGGAATTTGCTCACAATGACTTCAGGAAAAGTTCCTTCAAATCTTCACGATTCACCGGCACGGGGTTGGTCTGGTGGCACGGATCGAGCCAGGCCTGGTCGGCCAGCGCCTCGATGTGCTGCTCCTCCACGCCGACCTCCTCGAGCGACGGCGGCATGCCGCAGCGCCGTATGAAGTCGTCGATGAAATGAATCGTCTGCTCGTCGGCCTCCGTGTCGGGGCACGAGACGGCATCCAGTCCGCAGGCCAGGCCGATACGCCGGTAGACACCCGGTGTTTGCCGGGCGTTGAAGCGCATGACATGCGGCAGGCAGATGGCGTTGGCCGTGCCGTGGTGCACGCCACAAATCGCTGAGAGCGGATGCGCCAGCGAGTGAGTTGCCCCGAGATCTTTTTGGAACGCCACGCCGCCCATCGCGGCGGCAACGAGCATGCGGCCGCGTGCGTCGAGGTCGGAGCCATCGGCGATGACTGCCGGAAGCGCTCGCACGATGAGCGTGATGCCCTCGAGTGCGATGCCGTCGCACAGCGGCTGAAACACCGGGGAGGTGTACGACTCGATGCAGTGGGTGAGCGCGTCAAGCCCGGTGGCGGCGGTCAACCCCGTCGGCAGGCCGGTGGTCAGCTCGGGGTCGAGAAAGACGCATTTAGCCAGCAGTTCCGGATGAAAGTACATGCCCTTGCTGTTCGCCCCGTCGGGGGTGACCACGCCGCTGCGGCCGACCTCGCTGCCGGTGCCGGCGGTGGTGGGCACGGCGATAAACGGCAGCAGGCCGCTCCAGTCGGCCTCCCAGTCGTAGTCGGCGAGCTTGAGTTGCGGCTGCTTGATAAGGATGCGGCAGACCTTGGCGGCGTCGAGCGCGCTGCCGCCGCCGATGCCGATGACGCCGTCGCAGCCCTTGGCCAGGGCCAGTTCAGCCGCGCCGCGGGTGTTGGCCTCGGTGGGATTGGGCTGCACGTCGGAGTGCAAAAACCAGTCGCGATCCGGTTCGCCGGGCAGCAGTGCGTCGGCGAGTTTCCTGAAGGCGTCGGTGGCCAGCAGGCCGGCATCGGTCACGACCAGCGGCCGGTGGATGCCCAGCGCGAGCAGGGTTTTGTTGAGTTGCCCGATGACTCCCGGGCCGACCCGCGTGTCCGTCGGGAAGTTAAATGAGGTTATGTCCATCCAGATTATTTCAGCTCGCCGCACTCGGCCAGTGCCAGCAGCGCGAAGACCGTCCCGGCGTGACTGATGTAGTGCCTGCCGTCCTTGTAGGGCGACCGGGTAAACCAGCGGCCACTTTCGCGTTGGTGCGTTTTGAGCCAGCCGATGCCGCGCCGAATTGCCGGGTGGCTCGCCGGCAGGCCGGATTGGCGGAGGGAAAAAATGACAAAGCCGGTTCCGTAGCCGTCGGCCTTGTCGAGAGTCTGCGCGGAACCGTCCTTGCGTTTCCAATCCCCCAACCCAGCGGTCGCCCAGCCACCGTCGACTAACTGTAGGCCAAGCAGCTCTTTTTGCCAACGTTGCCGGTCATTATTATTCACCCACTCCGGTAGTTCGCTGCCAAGCCAGAGCATCATGGCCTTTTGATGGGGAAGCCTGGATGGATGGTTCTCCAGCCAGCTGCGGAGCTTGGCCAAGCCGGCTGCGGCGCTTTTGGTTTGCGCATAGTTGCCCGGCGCCTTGGCGGTTGCGATTGCGGCGAGCGTCACGCCGTAGTGGTCGTCGGACTCAAACGGCCCCCAGCCGCACTTGAGCCAGTCCCACGAACCATCTTCGCGTTGTATTTTCCATGCCTCGTCGAAGGCGGTCTTGGTGGTTGCGCTTAACTTATCCTTGGCTGCGTCGTCCATGGCGAGTGAGGCGGCGGTGGTAACAATGATGTACGGCCCCGGTCTCTTATCCACCCAGCCATCGACATACTGCTCGAAGAATTTTCGAATGGAAATGTGCGGCGCGGGATCGGCTTGAAATCGGCCGCGTGCCATGAGGTAGGCGCCGTTGGTGTGGCAGGTGACGCACTCGCGGGAGCGCTGCCAGTGGAGCGAGGCGCGATCAATAAAGTCCACTGCCCTGGCCACGGACATCCGCTTGGCCAAGGGCTCGTCGGGTGAGTTCGGGGCAGGCTTGGCCGGGGGTTCTTCAGCCGAGGGAGAGGCAGCAATGGCCAGCAGAGTCGCGAGGAGAATGGGCCGGTGACGGTTCATCTGGCATCCTCAGCGGTTTGGCGTGCAGATGTCGGGGATTTTTCCCTGAGCGTCCTTGGTGCGAAGAGTCGCCATGATTTTCGCCGCCTCATCGGTGTTCATGGTATACCACTCCGGGGAATCTGTTCGGCGGACAAACTGATGGAATTTCCGTTGGGAACGATCCACGACATTGGGCACGGCGTGTCCGGCGGCCTTGGCCTTGGCGGCGGCTTCCATGTGCTGTTTCAACTGGGGCGACCATTTTTCGAGGTAGGCGATGCGATGGGCGGACTCGTCGTCGCGTTGGCCCTTGGGTGCGATGACGATCGCGCGGACCCCGTCGAGTTGGTTGTCGTTAATGCCCTTGATTGGTGGGATGGAGCCGATCGGGGCGGTGAACAGTTTCTGTTCGCTCTCATCGTAAAAGAACTCCAGAGCTTCTCGTTCGGGCGAGCTGAACAGGACAAAAAAAAGGATGGCCAGCGCGAACAATACACCGGCAAGGGTGAGTTGTTTTTTTTCAGAGGCTTGCATCGAAGTGGCGTACGGGAGAGTGGCCGATCAGTGAGGGCTCTGCGGGGCGGACCACCAGCAGGCCGACTCGTCGCACGGGATGAGATTGGGATCAAGCGTCTCGGCCCGGCCATCGCCGAACACGTAGTTGGACTTGCCGCCGTGCCGCATCGCGCCGGGGTCGTTCTGGATGAAGCGGTTGTATCCGGCGGAATTGGCATTGCCCAGTTCCTTCCAGATCCACCACTCGTCGTTGGGCCAGCCGCCAATGTTGCTGTGGCCGTCGCCGAGCAGGATCATCTCGGAGGCCGACTCGACCATGCCCCAGTTGCAGAGGTTGTTCTCATACCCGAGCGGCCGGCCAAAGGGTGGCTGGGCGCCCCCACTGGTCCAGTGGACGTTCACCGCGCCGATGCCGCTGGCGATGCTGATCTCACCGACGCGAAACTGGCCGACGACCGCCGGGTTGCCCTGGTGGTACACGTCCCCCTTTTTGCCCTTCGCATTCTCGGTGGGGCAGTCATAGATCGGCTTGCTCCCGCCGAGGAACATTTGTTTGCTGGAATCCCAGCGCGCACCGAGATACCTCATGAGGTAGGGACGCCAGCTCGACTCGATGCCGGAGGCGAGCCGTTCCTGGATGGGGTTGAGCCAATCCTCGTTGTCGCTCGAGTAGAGCTGGACTGCCAGGCCAAGCTGCTTGTGGTTGTTGAGGCAGCTGATCTTTTGGGCCATGCCCTTGGCCTTGGCCAGGGCCGGCAGAAGCAGCGAGGCGAGAATTGCGATGATGGCGATGACCACCAGCAACTCGATCAGCGTGAATCCGCGCCGCTGTGGGCGTGTGGTTGGTTGTTCTGTTTTCATGGGTGCGCTTGGTCAAGCCGATCGCGCTAGTCGCGGATCAAACGATAGTACGCTTCCGCCTGGTCGGCAACCTCCTTGGCGGAGGATTCCGCCTGGGTATTGGCGATATCGGACCAGTTAGGGTTGGCCAGGTTGGAGGCTTTCTGCAGTCGTACCCCTGCCACGCCCTGCCAACTGATGGTCACGATGCCGCCATCGACGGCAATGCTGTCGATCACCGGGGCGGTGGTGGGCGTTTCCTCAATGCTGTAGAGGCCGAAGTTGTCGACGGCCCAGTACCAGCTCCATGTGCCGTTCATGGCAAATCGGATGCGCACCTTGGACTGCTTGTCGGCTTCGGGCAGGCGGTGCAGTTCGTAGCGCTTGGACTCTGTCTGGCTGTCGTTGACTCGCCCACTGATGTGTGGCGCAAGCGACTCGTCGATGGCCGCTCCGATGAATGCCCCGTAGCTGCCGCCGATCGGCTCGTCGAGTGGTTCCATGTCCCACCAGTCGTCCTCATCCTGATAAAGGAGGTTGTCGACCAAGGCGACATCACCCTGCGCATTTTCAAAGGTTGCTACCGCATCTGCTGTGCCGTCGTCACCGGCGACGACGTCGGCTTGTTCGAGCATATAGATGACCGGCAGCCAGGTTTCGCCGCCGTCGATCGAGTACTCGACGTTGGCAGAGTTGTCCTGGTTCTGGGCATAGTGGCTGTAAAAGCCGAGATGCACGTTGGAGTGCTGGCCAAGGTCGAAGTCTTTCGTCTCGAGCACGGTCATGAAATGGACGTTGCGCAGGGAGGAGTCGGCGATCAGGAAATTGCCATCGGGGAACTGGGCCTTGCCATTTACGAATACCGGGGGACTTGGCGCCTCTGATTTTTCAGTCCAGTAGGGGCTACTCTTCCAGCGGTCCAGTGATACGGATGTCCAGCCGGCATAGGTCATCGAGGTCCAGATGTCTGGATTCTCTTCAAGATCAGTAGCATCGGCTTCATTGACGTAGCTTTTCATGACCCATCCCTCCGGCAGGGTGAATTCCTCCAGATCGTCAAACGACTCGAAGGCGATCGGCTCGGGCAGACTGTGGCTGGCGAAGTCGCCCACGGTGAAACTTCCCTCGTAGGTCCCCTCCCGTTTCTCAGCGGAATCCTCCGTGAAGGTGAGCTTGAAGCTGTTATCTGAGAGGGCCGCCAGCAGTTCGGGCACCTGATAGGTGACCTGATAGCCTTCCTCTGCGCCGATCTTGGTTTCCGACACGGTGACTTCCTCGACAGCACTGCCGTTGAACTCGAGCCTGACCGAATCCGGATCCAGCTTGGCCTCGCCATTTTTGATTATAAAAGTCATTAAAGGCATTGGGTTGGCGCCCTCGCCACCGGCGGCCGGGTTGGCCTCGACCACTTCCGGCATCGAACTGGGCGCGATGCTGTAAAGGCCGAAATTGTCGATGCCCCAATACCAGCTCCAGGTGCCGGATGTGGCGATACGGAAGCGAACCGTTTTTTCTTCGTCCGCTTCAGGCAGCCGGAACAGCTCGTACCGCTTCGATTCGGTGTGATTGTCGTCGATCCGTCCGCTGATGTAGGGGGCCAGTTCCTCGCCAATTTCCGCGCCGATATAGGCGCCGTAGAATCCCCCGACCTCCTCGAAAGTATCCGGGTCGTAGCCCACTGCAATATCCGTGTGTGGGTTCTCCATCGTGGCAAAGACGTCCACCTTCCCGTCGGCGTCCTTGAGGATGTCACCTCTGTCGAGCATGTAGACCACCGGAAGCCACGTCTCGCCTTGGTCAAGGGAGTACTCAACGGAACCGAAACTATCCTGGTTCTGCGCGTAGTGACTGTAATAGGCCAGGTGCACATCGTTGTGTTCACTCAGGTCATAATCGGCTGTGTAAAGGAATGTGATGAATTGACCATTGCGCGAGGAGGAGTCCGCCACCAATGCATTGCCCTCGAGCGTCTGTCGAGCGCCATTCACAAAAACAGGCGGCGCGGGGCGCGTCGATTTTTCAGCCCAGTAGGGGCTGTTGCTCCAACGACTCAGCGATACATTCACCCAACCCTCGTAATAGGCCGAGGTGAAGTCATCAGGCTCAAGTTCGATGTTGAGTTCCTGCGACAGGTTGACGACCTCCCAGTCCTCTGGAAGCTCAAATTCTTCAACCCCGTCGAAATTCTCGAAGTAAAGCGGCTCGGGCATCTCGATTTGCCGATAGTTTGCGACATCAAACTCCACCACAATCGACTCGGCCGTGGTGGGGTCGCCATTATCAGAAAAGTCCAGCTGAAATCTATGAGTGGAACCGGCATCAAAATTCCCTTCCCCAACAAAGGAAACGGTGTTGAACCCTTCATCGCCGGCTGCGATTTCCACCTTCACATCCTTATTGTCCAAGGTCAGTTTTACGCTTTCAGGGTTCAGTGTTGTGGTTCCGTCACGAATGACGGCGTTAAATTGAATCTCAGGATCGGCATTCTTGTCATCAGCCTCTGGTAGGGTGGAAACCACCTTTGGCGTGTCCGGTGCCGGCTGCATCACCTTAAATTTTTTCTCAGCGAGGATGGTGTAGCCGTCGTTCTCAAAAAACACCGCCTTGTAGGCTCCCTCATCAGTCATACCATTGGCAAATGTAAGTGTTCCGGATTCAATTCCTTCACTGCCAGTCGTGGTTCCGTCGACATAAAACCAAACCAGACTGCCGACGGAGCCGTCGGACACCATGTCCTCCCTGTATAGCCCCACCCAATCCTTTGGATTACCCGGGCCTACCAGAAAATCGATCGTGATCGGTTCCCCCGGCAGATAGGTTGACTTGTCTGTTTGGACCGTTGGACCAATATCTCCGACGGTGAAGATGGCCTTGGCAAGCAGTGTGTAGCCGTCGTTCTCAAAGAACCGCGCCTCGTAAATCCCCTCGTCGATCATTCCGTCAGGAAAGGTCAATTCCCCATCGGTGAGGCCCTCGCTGCCGGTCTGGGTTCCATCGACATAAAACCACGTGAGAGAGTCGACCTCGCCCGCGACCATATCCGGCTTGTAGAGACCCACCCAGTCCTTGGGATTACCGGGGCCATCGCTGAACGTGACGATAATCTCCTCGTCTTCGATATAGTTTCCATAATCGGTGCTGACTTCCTGCCCGTGCGCGGCCCAGGCCTGTACAGCCAATATGCCGGCCATGAGGAGCCACTTGGTCTTCAACGTTTGTTTCATCTTTTTGGTTGTATAATGAGGAGACTCGACATGAATCCGGTACCGGAGATTGTCAGGAACTCCAATCAAAGCAGAAATGGCCTTTTTTAGCCGCAAAAAACAATTCCATCGCGGGAGATCTCAGCCAAGAGCTGTCCAAGCGTGTCCAAGTCGCTGCCGCTTAGCCAAGCCGATTCAGGGTTCGCAAATGGGGGGAAGCTGCGATAGAAATGTCCAAGCATGTCCAAGCAAGTGGCAACGGAGTGGGTTGGAACGGGTGAGGCGGCGGCCGATCAGCGACTGGAGCCGGCCTATTGGCGCACCCGTGTGTTCCGCAACAGCTACGTCCGCGCTGGCAAACTGCACCGGGTGCGGGGCTGGTCGGCCAAGATTCAGCATCAGGGGGTGCGCCGGACGATCTCGCTCGGTGCGGTGGATCAGGATGTGGCTGCGGCCAAGGCGGCGAGCCTGTTTGCGCAAATTCAGCAGCACGGCTGGCCAGCGCTTGGCCAACGGGAGGGAACCGCCCGACCGGGCGTGACGACTGTGCCGGGTGGCGATCCGCGCAGGTCGGTCGATTACTGGCGGTTGCGACTGGTGGAGCGCAAATACCGTTCGACATCGGGTGGCAAGCCGGAGTTGTCGTGCCGCATCGAGCACGACGGCACCGGCTGCTACTTCCCGCTGGGCACACTGAACGAGGCGCAGGCGGCGGAGGAGTCGCTGCGAATTTTTAACTGTGTCATCGGGGAGGGCTGGGATGCGGCTGCGGCGCGGCATCGGCGTGAACTGACGTTGGCGCTGTTTTGGTTTGGTAGCCCGTTTTGCTGCACCTACACGACAATTCACACCTGCCCCGGAGAGGCCAAGCGCCTGGCCAGGCTTGATACCGCAGCCTCCGTTTCGGTGGATGTTTTCGTGGTGGAACCGGACAGGACGGTGGCGTCGAGCCTGCAGGAGTTGACGAGCCAAGCGCTTGGTTTTGTCTGTCGGGAGACGGTTCCGGACATCGGATCGCTGCGCGCGCTTGATCAGGCGAACGAACCGGGCCTGCTGCTGGTCAATCGCGGGTTGCCTGGGTTTTCCGGTGAGGAACTGGACGCCAGTTTCAAGCAGCGGTTTCCGGACTGCCCGGTGGTGCCGTTCGCCACCTTCGAGGACAGTGAACAGTTGTTCAACTCCACCGCCGGGAGCCTTTACGGCTATTATCTGCACCGCACGCCACCGGGTCGGGTGCTGCATCTGCTGGAGGAGAACGCCGCCACCGGGGTCAAGGGCAAACCACGGCTGAACCCCGCAAACCTGTCACGCCGGGTCCGGCAATATTTCAAGAAGCAGGTCGATTTTCTGGTGGGCGATTCCGCAGAGGACACGCTTCCGCACCTGACTCCGCGTGAGCACCAGGTGATGACCCATCTGAGCCGGGGCGCGCTGGACAAGGAAATTGCCGAGTTGCTCCAGATCAGCGCCTGGACCGTGCACAATCATCTCAAGAACATTTACGAAAAGCTGGGCGTCCAAAACCGCACCGAGGCCGTCATGGCGTATCTGCAAAAATAAAATGGCGGCGATTTCCCCCCAAAATTGGTTATTCGGGGAGCGGACGCGCCGTGCGACCGTCCGTGCCGCGTTTGCAGCGGTGAAATCATGATTCCCCAACTGGCTCAATTGCTCGCCCCGGAGGAGGTGCGGCGCGTTCATGAGGCGTCGCTCGAGATTCTCGACCAGGTCGGCCTGGAGGTGAACAATCCCAGGGCGCGGGAGCGGTTCCGCGAACACGGCTGTCGGGTCGATGACGCGACCGAGCGGGTGACCTTTCCGCCCGCGGTGATCGGGGAATGTCTCAAGTCGATCCCTCCCAAGTTCACCTTTTACGCCCAGGATCCCGAGTTCGACCGGGTAGTGCCCGACCAGGCACCGCTGGTGATCACCGCCAGTTCGGCCCCGAACCTCATCGACCCGGTCACCGGCGAGGAGCGTTTTTCCACCTCGGAAGACATCGCACGCATCGCCCGGTTGATCGACGCGCTGCCAGCCATCGATCTGTTCTCGGTCTCGGTGCTGGCCTCGGATGCGCCGGCCGGTCAATATAGTTTGTCCCGGTTTTACACCGCGCTGAAGCACTGCCGCAAACCGGTGCGCGGCAGCGGCGACCCGGGGATCGACTGCGAGTCGATCCTGCAGTTGGCCTACGCCATTGCCGGCAGCGAGGCGGCCTACAAGGAACGGCCGTTCATCACCCACCATTACTGCCCGGTCATTTCGCCGCTGAAGATGGACGAGAACTCGACCGAGTTGCTGATGTTTTACACCGAGCAGGGGCTGCCGAGCCACTCGACGGTGGTGCCCAACGCCGGGCTGACTTCGCCCCTCACACTGGCCTCGACGCTGGCCCAGGGCAACGCCGAGTTCCTCGCACTGGCCGCGC
The DNA here is from genome assembly GCA_913030945.1 of uncultured Verrucomicrobiota bacterium. Taxonomy (GTDB): domain Bacteria; phylum Verrucomicrobiota; class Verrucomicrobiia; order Limisphaerales; family UBA1096; genus UBA1096. The sequence goes on along the minus strand of CAJWEP010000009.1, from coordinate 6,896 downwards.
TCATGCAGATGACCCGTCCCGGTACGCCGCTGCTTTACAGTTCGCTCTCGACCGTGGGTGACATGCGCTCGGGTGCCTACGCCCCAGGCGGGGTGGAGTGCGGGATGCTCAACATGGCTCACGCGCAGATGGCCGGCTTTTACAATGTGCCGTGCAGCGGCTACATCGGCCTGACCAATTCCAAGCTCAACGACGCGCAGGCCGGCTACGAGAAGGCACTCTCCTGCATGGGCGGCCTGCTCGGCGGGATGCACGTGCTCCAGTTCGCCGGGCTGATCGATGCGCTTATGGCGTTCGACTACGGCATGGCGGTGGTGGACAACGAGATCGCGCAGATGCTCAAGCGCGTGGCCCGCGGCATGGAGTTTTCCGAGGACAACCTCGCGCTGGGCGAGATCGGCGAGATCGGGCCGGGCGGCATGTTCGTGGCCACCGACCGCACGCTGGAGTTGATGACCTCCACCGCGCTGATGCCGGACGTGGCCGACCGCGACACCCGGCAGATCTGGAGCGAGAACGGCGCGCTTGACGCCTCCGGCCGCGCCCTTCAAAAAGCCCGCGAAATCCTGGCCGAGGACCGGAAAACCCTCTTCTCGCCGGAAGTCGAGGCGCGCATCCGAAGCCAGTTCGAGGGCATGGTCGCCGGCAATTTCAGCATGCCCGAGGGGTGGTAATTTTTTGCACGATGCCTGACAACGATTCCAACATGCCCGACTACGCGTCGATGAACCAACTGCTCTTCGAGGGCAAGGCGCCCGAAGTGCAGCGGCTGACCGCAGAAGCGATCGCCAACGGGTGCGACGTGAATGAGGTGCTCAACGACGGCCTGATCGCCGGGATGAACGTGGTGGGCGAGGACTTCAAGCGCAACCGGGTCTACCTGCCGGAGGTGGTTCTGGCGGCACGCGCGATGAAGGCCGGTATGACCGTGCTCAATCCGCTGCTCGCCGCGCAGCAGGGCGAGGGCGACTCGATGGGCACGTTGGTCATGGGCACGGTGAAGGGCGACCTGCATGATATCGGCAAAAACCTCGTGCTGATGATGGCCGAGGGCGCCGGCTTCAAGTCCGTCAACCTCGGCACCAACACCTCCGCTGCGGATTTCATCTCCGCTGTCCGGGAGCACGACGCCACCCTTCTAGGCATGAGCGCCCTGCTGACCACCACGATGATTTATATGAAAACCGTCATCACCGAGATGGAGGCCGCCGGGCTGGGCCATGTGAAAATCTGCGTCGGTGGCGCGCCGGTGACCCAGTTGTTTGCCGACGAGATCGGCGCCGACGGCTACGCCCCCGATGCCGCCACCGCCGTCGATCTGTTCAAGAATCTCGCCTCGGAAATGAAGACCACCTCGACCGCCGGTTGACGGAACCGACCCGGTAAAACAGGAAACGTGAGCGTCACCGTCCAGATTGATTCGCAGCGGATCGAGTCCGCCGCCGGCGCGACGTTGTTCGACTTGGCCAAGCGGATGGACGTGCGGATTCCCACCTCCTGTTCCGGCAACGGCAGCTGCTGCGAATGCCTCGTCGAGATCGCCGAGGGCGCTGAACTGCTCAGCGACCGCGCGCCGGAGGAGGTTCATTTACAGGGCGACTTCCGGCTCTCCTGCCGCGCAACGGTCGAGGCCGGCACGGGGGCCATCTGCTGCCAGACACCGCAGCGCGGTGCAATTCAAATCGAGGAACGTGGCATTCGCCTGCCGTGCCTCGACGAGGCACCGCCGCTTGGCCCGGCGGTGACGCGCAACGGTGAACAGGTGCTGCTCGACGGCGGGGAAATCGACCGTTCCACCGGCCCGCTGCACGGCTTGGCCGTGGATTTGGGCACCACCACGGTGGCGATGCGCCTGGTCGATCTCGAGTCCGGCCGCATCAAGGCCAGCCAGTCGTTCGAGAATCCCCAGCGCTTCGGCGGCAGCGACGTGCTGGCGCGGGTAAAATTCGACACCGACCACAAGGGCCGGCTGCTGCGCCGCACGCTCGCCGGCTACATGAGCCGGGCCATCGAGTCGTTCGGTGTGCCGTCCGGGAGTATTTACGAGGTCGTGGTGGTCGGCAACCCGGTGATGCGCGACCTGTTCTTCGGGCTGGACGTTTATCCGCTTGGCCAAATGCCGTATCGGTCCGTCACCGAGCACGAGTTTCGCGAGGGCCAGCGCCCCGGCACGCACTTGGCCAAGTGCGGCAAACAGTCACTGCTGCCGATCCATCCCGACGGGCGCGTTTATGCGCTGCCGCTCATTGGCTCGCACGTCGGGTCGGACACCACCGCCTGTCTGCTGGCCACTGGCCTGGCTCGCGAGGAGCGCACCGTCGCCGTGATGGACATCGGCACCAACACCGAGTTGGTCATCGGCAATCGCCACAAACTCCAGGTCGCCTCCTGCCCCGCCGGGCCGGCGTTCGAGGGAGGGCAAATCCAGTGCGGCATGCCGGCGCTCGAGGGCGCGATCGAGCGCGTGCGACTCGAGCCGGAACAACGCCTCGGTGTGATCGGCGGCGGCCGGCCTACCGGCGTGTGCGGCTCCGGCCTGATCGATCTGCTGGGCGAACTGCTTCGCACCGGGCGGATCAACAGCGCCGGCCGCTTGGCCGACGGCTCCGACCGGTTTTGTCTCGACGCCGACAACAATGTTTACCTCACCGAGAAGGACATCAGTCAACTCGCCCAGGCCAAGGCCGCCAACGTCGCCGGGCTGCATCTGCTCCACCAAAATTACGGCATCGATTTTGCCGACCTCGACCTGTTTTACCTCGCCGGCGGATTCGCCCGGCACATCGACGTCGGGCACGCGCGACGTATCGGCCTGATCCCCGACCTGCCGGATGAGCGCATCGTGCAGGTGGGCAACGCGGCGCTCGAGGGTGCCACGCTTGCGCTGCTCTCGGTGGCGGCCCGCGAGGAGATCGACCAACTCGTCCGCCGCATCGAGCACGTCGAACTGGAGACGTTCCCGGAATTCTTTCACTGCTTTGCCGAGGGCGCACAGTTCGTGCCGTTTCAGACACGCGCCACGGAGCCCATCGTATGATCGCCGAGCCGCTAACCGTTCCTGTTGCCGAGTGGAAGCGTCACCTGTGCATCCCCATCGCCGGGCCGCTCAGCGAGACTGCCCAAGCCGGTGTCGAGAGCGCCTTGGCGTGGGTGAACGAGCACGGTTGCCCGTGGAGTTTTGTTTCCGAGCCGATCGACTTGGTGACGGAGGGCGACCTCATCCGCTTGGCCAACAGCACCCAATTCACCAGTCGCGCCTTGGCCGAAAAACTGCGGATTGGTCAAGCGCGTGTTGCGGTGGCGGTGGCGGTTTGCGCTGGCTCGGCTGTCTCGCCGCAGGTTCAGCATTTGTGGGAGGAAGACCGGCTTGACGAGGCGTTTTTCCTGAACGCGGCGGCGGCTGCGGCCACCGAGCAGTTGTTGCTCCGCGCGCACAAGTCGATCTGCGACCACGCCAAGTCGGCCGACTTGGCCGCGCTGTCGCATGAAAGCCCCGGCTACGACGGCTGGAACCTGGGCGATCAGCACGCGCTGCTGGACCTGCTGGCCGCGCAGCCCGCTTGGCCAAGCGCCGCCAAATTGGACCTGCTCGAGAGCGGGATGCTCACGCCGGAACATTCGCAGCTCGCGCTGTTTGGCCTTGGGCCAGCCGAGGTGGTGGAGGCAACGTCGCCCGACACGCTGGCGTGCGCCCGGTGCAGTATGGATCCCTGCTCACACCGCCGCAGGCCGGCAACCGCCCGTGTGGAGCTAGAATTAACACGATGAAAAAGACACTGCTGGAAACTATCAAGGAACATCCGCTGCTGGGCGACGGTGCCATGGGTACGCAGCTGCAGGAGGCCGGTCTCGAGAGCGGCGGCTGCGGCGAGGCGTGGAACCTCGACGAGCCGGATCGCGTCGTCGCCATCCAGCGGCGCTACGTTGAGGCCGGGTCGGACTGCCTCATCACCAACACCTTCGGCGGGAGCCGCATCATGCTCGAGCGGCACACGGCCAACCCCGACGTCGTCGGCATCAACAAGGCCGCGGTCGAAGTGGCCCGCCGGGCGTTCGGCGACCGGGACGGCTTCGTGCTCGGTGATATCGGACCGTTCGGTGGGCTGATGGAGCCTTACGGCGAAATCACACGCGCGGAGGTCGATCGCGCCTTCGCCGAGCAGGCCAGGGCACTCGTCGAGGCCGGGGCGGACGCGATCATCGTCGAGACACAGACGGTGCTCGACGAGGCCGGCGCCGCCATCGCTGCCGCCAAGGCTGCCGGCGCGCCGTGCGTCATCGCCTCGATGGCGTTCGATTTCACCCAAGAGACACACGAACTGCGCACGATGATGGGAACCGGTCCGGACGAGGCAGCTACGTTTCTGGAGAAGGCCGGGGCGGACGTGCTCGGGCTCAACTGCGGCACCAACATCGACATGGCCCGCGCGCTGGCCGCCGTGCAGCGTTACCGCGAATGCTCGGCCTTGCCGGTCATGGCGCAGCCCAATGCCGGCCAGCCTGAGCTGAAAAAACTAAAGGTAATCTACGACCAAACCCCGGAAGAAATGAGCGCCCAGGCCGGCGACATGTTCGAGGCCGGCATCGCCATCCTCGGCGCGTGCTGCGGCAGCACACCGGCCCACATCGCCGCCTTGCGCGAGCGCATGAACCAGTTTATCGAGGCAAAAAACCAGAGCTGAAAAATGGAAAAAGTGATCAAGGAAAACCCGGCTGCCGCCGAGTGGCTGCCTGAGAACAAACCGGACAGCTCCGGCATCGGCGCCAATTACGTGGACGCCTTTCTGAAGCCGCTCAACGGCGAGCTGGAGGACGAAGTGCGCCTGGCTTGCAAACGCCGCGGCCTCAAGATCAGCGTCAGCCTGGGCGACAGGAAGGGCGAGGCCATCCTGCGCCGCATCGAGCACGGCCCCGACGTCAAGGCTATCCTCCACGCCGCTCTGACAGAGGCGTTCGCCCAGGCAGATGCCAAGTGCGAAGCCAGCGACGGCAATATCTGGGTGGAATACTGAATAATTTTTTTGATGAACATCTTTGTTTGTATCAAGCAGGTGCCGGACACCACGACGCGGATCAAGCTGCGCGGTGACGGCAATGGAATCGATGAGGCGGACATACAGTGGATCATCTCACCACACGACGAATTGGCCATCGAGGAGGCGCTGAGGCTGCGCGAGCAGGAGCCGGAGTCGATCATCACAGTGCTTTCAGCTGGTCCAGAACGAGTGACCGATTCGCTGCGAATGGCCTTGGCCATGGGCGTTGACTCAGCCGTGCAAGTCGATCTACCCGGTGACGCCGATTCTGCGATGAACGCCCGTGCACTCGCCGCCGCCATCGGCAGGCTTGGCCAAGCGGACATTATTTTCACCGGCAAGGAGGCGGTCGACGACGGCGCGGCCGCGGTGGGGCCGATGCTGGCCGTATTTCTCGGCCTGCCCTGTGTCACCGTGGTCAACGGCATCGACTACGGCGACGGTGCGATTACCTGTCGCCGCGATGTCGGCGGCGGCAACATCGAGGTCATCGAGACGCCGCTCCCGGCGGTCGTCGCCGCGCAGGTCGGCCTCAACGAGCCGCGTTACGCCACCGCGCTTAACATCATCAAGGCCAAAAAGAAACCGATCGACACGCTCTCCGCCGACGAGCTGGGCATCACCGAGGCCGACCGCAAAATGCGCTTGAAGAACTTTGAGCTGCCGCCGCCCAAGCAGCCGTGCCGCCTCATCGAGGGCGCGACCGCCGAGCAGGCCAACGAACTGATCCGCGTGCTCGCGGAGGAAATCCAGGCCATTTGACCGGAGAAACGACATGAAAATTTTAGTCATTGCCGAACACAAAAACGGAGCCTTGAGCGAAGCCACTAGGGAATTGTTTGGGCTGCCGTTTGGACAGGCGGAAGTCCACGCCGTTGCCGCAGGGGAGGGCGTCGAGCCGCTCGCTGCGTCGCTTGGCCAACTGGGCGCGGCCAAGGTGCACCTGATCGACTCGCCGGTCTTGGCCGATGGCACTGGCGAGTCGCTTGACCAAGCGATTGGCCAGTTCATTGAGCAACTCGCCCCCGACGCCGTGGTTGTCGCGCACACGCCGCTGGGCAAAGACCTGGCCCCGCGCTTGGCCGCCGCGCTTGATGCCGCCCTGGCCACCGACTGCATCCAAGTGAATCTGGACGGCGGCGAAGTGACCGTGCGCCGTCCGGTTTACGCCGGCAAAGCCACGGCGGAAGTCGAGTTCACCGATGACAGCCTGAAGGTGATCACCGTCCGGCCGCGCACGGTCAAGGCACCGGAGCCGGACGCCGCCCGCAGCGCCGAAGTCGCCACGGTGGCCGTTGAGTTGCCGGAACAAAAAACCGCGCTCAGGGAAATCCTCGCCGGCGGCAACGAGCGCCCGGACGTCACCGAGGCGGCGATCATCGTGACCGGCGGCCGCTCGCTTGGCAGTGCGGAGAATTTCAGTGTCATTGAGGATTTCGCTGACAGCATCGGTGCGGCGGTCGGCTCGTCCCGGGCGGCGGTCGATGCCGGCTATCGGCCGTATCGCGATCAGGTGGGGCAGACCGGCAAGGTGGTGTCGCCGCAGGTTTACATCGCGTGTGGCGTCAGCGGCGCGATTCAACACTTGGCCGGCATGCGCACTTCAAAGCACATCGTCGCCATCAACACAGACCCGGAAGCGCCGATCTTTCAGGTGGCCGATTACGGCATCGTCGGCGACTTGTTCGAGATCGTGCCGTTGCTCGCCGAGGCGGCAAAAAACCGGAACGGAAATTAACCCGATGGACTCGCCCAGCGATGCGAAAATTGTGGTGATCGGCGGCGGGGGCGTCGGCTGCGGCGTGGTACACAGCCTCTGCCAAGCCGGCAAAACCGATGTCCTGCTGCTCGAGAAAAACG
>CAJWEP010000008.1 GCA_913030945.1 uncultured Verrucomicrobiota bacterium | reverse complement strand
ATGAAGTGAGTGGTACGGTTTTGCCGGATCTGCTTGAGGGATACGACGGTGTGCTAATGGGAATGGGCGACCGTAATTGGACGATCTCCGAGGCGCCACTTGGCCAAGCGCCACTCGAGGGCTTCGAGTTGCCGACAACACTAAACATCACGTTCAACGATCTGATTCGCAACCCCGACTTGGGCAGCGGCGGCTCGCTGATGTTCGATGGTGAAGGCGCAAGCGTCGCGCTGCCGGACGATATTCCTCAGATTCTCAGCGACGGCTGGGCGATCACGGTCGAGTACTGGTTCAAGGGCGAGTCGTTCCAGTCGGCGGTGCGCTGGCAGGACGGCGAGTACTTCGTGGCCGGTTGGAACGGGCTGCACATCATCTCCACCGATGGCGGCACGGGCGCCGGCATTGCGGTTGGCCCGGCCAACGATGGCGATTGGCATCACGTGGCCATGACCTGGGAACAGGATTGGGTTGGCGGGTTCAGGAGCTACCTGGACGGGGAACTTGTGGCCGAGCGTGATTCCGGCCCGAACCCGCTGCCGGTGATCAACGGTCAGGCCTATCTCGGGGCGTATCAGGGTGTGTCCGAATTCACCAATGGCCAGTTGGACGAAGTTCGCATCTGGGAGGTGGTTCGCACTGAGGAGGAGTTGCAGGAGTGGATGAACAAGCCGCTCTCAGGCGAAGAGGAAGGCCTCTTGGCCTACTACCAGTTTGACGAACTGAGCGGGGATATTCTGGAGGACATCTCCGTAAACGAGTTTAATGGCGATTTGAATAACATGACCGATGCCAACTGGAGTACAGGAGCCGGGCCTGCCTTCACCATTGAGGGGCCAAAGGGCCAGGCGATTCCGGGCACGTTCCAGATCGAGGGCGCAAAGATTGAATCGCTTAAGTACCTCAGTGACGGTCGCTCCGTGCGGATCGTCGCCTACGGCATTGAGTCGAAGGAAGCCAAGGTGACAATCAACGGCGTCCGCGACGCAGGCAATAACGAGATCGCCGCTGACACGATGATAGTCGTCCCGGTGGAACAGGAAGGTGACCAAGCGGAGCCGCCAGTCGTCACACTCGAGGAGGGTGACGGCGTGATCATCATCAACACCAGTTCCGGCTCATTGCAGGCTGCCCCAAGTGTAATCGGACCGTGGGAAAACGTGGACGCCCCGTTACAATTGAACCTCAATGAACTCGGCGAGGCCGGATTCTTCCGGGCGGTAAATTAAGAAACCGGAACGAACGAAAGTTTAATGCCGTTGAGCCAAAGCATCCTCGCTCTTAGCGAGGATGTCCTTGTGCAAGGATTCCCCGTGTGAATCCATCGTGACCACAGCGGGGAAGTCCTGCACCTCGAATTCCCAGATCGCCTCCGGCGAGCCAAACTCCTCAAGCATGTGCACATCGCGCACCCTGGTGATGCACTCGGCCAGCACCTGCGCTGCGCCGCCGATGGCGTGCAGATAAACTGCGCCGTGCTCCTGACAGGCGGCAAGTGTCTTGTCCGCCATGCCGCCCTTGCCGATCACGCCGCGGATGCCGAACTGCTTCATGATATCGCCCTGGTACGGCTCCTCTCGGATGGAAGTTGTCGGCCCGGCGGCTGTCACCTTCCACTCATCGTTTTCGTCCCTCAATACAACCGGCCCGCAATGATACAGGATGCCGCCATCGAGATTGACGCCGTCCGGCAACTCGCCGCCATCGTGCAGATACTTGTGCACCGCATCGCGCCCTGTGAACACCGTGCCGGAGATCAAAACCTGATCGCCAACCTTCAATTCGCGAATTGCCTCCTCTGATATTGGACTGGAAAGATTGTGAGTCATGCTGCGTTTCGTTCAATAAAGCCAACCGGTGATTTCGCCGTCGCTGGCCAGCATCGCTCCGTGGCGGCGGAAGGCCCAGCACATGTAGCTGACACTCACGAAATACGACGCCGGCACGCGATTGGCGGTGCCGATCTTCACGCCAAGCAGTGTTGTTTTGCCGCCGAAGCCCATGGGACCTATACCCAGCTCGTTGGCGGTCCTAAGGATGTCCTGCTCGAGTTCGTCGAGCTTGGGATCGGAGTTGCGATCATCAAGTTTACGGAGAAATTCGCGCTTGGACAGCTCGTAGCCGGACGCTCGATCGCCACCGATGCACACGCCAAGAATGCCCGGACCGCAGCCTTTGCCCTGCGCCTGATGTACCGCCTCGAGAATCACCTTGCGGCAGCCGTCGAGGTCGCGGCCGGCCGATAGCTGGGTGTTGGGTAGAGCAAATTGCAAACCGACATTCTCGCAGCCACCGCCCTTGAGCACGAGACGGACGGCAATATCGTCGGAGGCATGCTGGTGAAAATGCAGGTTCGGCGAGCCAGGGCCAACATTGGTGCCGTCGTTTTTGCCAGTGATCGAGTCCACCGAGTTTTGCCGCAGGTAACCAAGCTGGGTTGCCTCCTTGACCGCCTCGCGTGCTTCCTGCTCGAACTCGACCTGATCCAGACCCACCGGGCAATCAACGTAAAACAAAATGCAGCCGGTGTCCTGGCACACTGGCTGCGACTTGCGCTTGGCCAAATCGATGTTGCGCTCGATGATCTCCAAAGCCGACTTGGCAATGGTTCCCTCCTTCTCCTGTTCCATACCACGCAGGATCGCCGACTGAACATCGTCGGGGATCTCCACCGAGGTGCGCCGGATTAATTCAATTAATGACTCACTGAGCCTGCTCATGCGGCAGGGAGCGTAGGAACTGAAGCGTGTAGTGTCTAGGCTCAACCGCTGCGCTTGTAGCCTTTACGCTCGAGCTTGTTGTGCTTGGCCACACCCAACTGCATATCGCCCACAACGTCATCGAGAATCTCCAAAAAATTCTCACAACTGCAGGCCGAGCCGCCGAGGCTGATGACCGTCTCACGTTCGGCATAGTCGTTGGTCACCGCCAACACCTCGCCGTATGGCTTCATCAGATGGGCCACCCGCTCGATGATCTGGTCGGCCGTCTGGCCTTTCTTGGAAAAGAGCACTTCGATGCCGTCCCTTGCCGTCTCGTTTTTCGGCGTGTCGGGCGGCGCGCCACCACCGTCAAAGATAACCGTGACCGGTGTGCAGGACGAATCCTGATACTGGGTTAGCGCCGCCACCAGCGCCTCGCGGGCATGGAACGAATGACGCACCTGACCCGGCGCCAGTTCCGGCCAGTGATGCAGAAGGCTGTATCCATCCACCAGAACGCGAACGATCCCCATGCGCCCGACGCTACGTGTTTGGCCGCGCTTGGCCAAGCGTCTGGTTTGGTGGTAGCTTGCTGCGACGACGGCAATGCCGATTTACGAATACGAACTGTGCGACGGCAAGGGCGATTGCAAACCATGCGGCGGCCCCGGCTTCACCCTGCGCCGCCCAGTTTCAGCCAAGCCGCTTGAGAAGTGCCCGGCGTGCAGGCGGCCGGTGCGCAAGATCATCTCCGGCTTCAGCACCCCCACCCATCTCAAGCCGCTTTCGATCACCGATGCAAAAAAAGCCGGCTTCACGGTTTACAAAAAACTCGGCAAAGGCGAATACGAGCGGCAGTAACGGATGGTTGTTTCTTAAAAAAGAATGAACAATTCGTCCCGATTGCGCGTCGGAGCCCCCGATGTCCGCGATTGTGGGCATGACCTAAGATGGCCGTTTTTGCGGCCAAAGGAGGTTGGTTTGGTTGTTTGGGTTGACGGGCGTCCCGCTAGGGGCGCCCGCATTTTTTGCTCCAAAAGCCTTTAAGCCACGGCACCGGCACGGTTCAGGCGATCCCGGAGCGCAGCCCATTCGTCAGTGCTAGGAAGTGATTGCACCAAAATGGTTTCTGCGCCGAGACGGTCGCAGCGATGCAACGTGTCGTAAAGTTCCCTTGCGAAGTCGGGAGCGGCGTCCGGCAAGCGATGCCAGAGCTCGCTTGGCCAAGTGGCAGGTGCCGGCTCGCGGGCAATGACGTGGGTCGCCTCGTCCACTTGGCCAAGCGCAGCCGCCAGATCGCCGCAGACCACCAGTTTTGCCTGCGGCGAGTAGTGTTGTTGAAGTTGGCCGGGGCTTTTCAGCGACTCGTCGCCGGCAGGCGGCTTAGCCACCGCCACCGAACCGATGACAGCTTGCAGCTGGCCAAGCGAAATTATTCCAGGCCGCAGGATGGTCGGCGTGTCGCCGGTGAGGTCGAGCACGGTGGACTCGATGCCGATGTCGCACGCTCCGCCGTCGAGCACCAGTGGAATGTGGCCGCCAAGTTGATCGACGACGTGCTCCGCCCGGGTTGGCGACACGCGGCTCGAGCGGTTCGCGCTTGGGGCCGCCAGCGGGAAGCCGCATTTGGCCAGCACGGAGCGCATCAACGGATGCGCGGGGCAGCGAACGGCCACGGTTGGCCCCCCGGCGGTGACGATGTCCGGAATCAAGTCGGCCTTGGGCAGAACGAATGACAGTGGCCCGGGCCAAAACGCCCCGGCCAATTGAGAGGCAGCACTTGGCCAAGCGGCGACGCAGCCCTTCGCCATCTCGACAGAATCAACGTGAACGATGAGTGGATTGCCGGCAGGACGGCCCTTGGCCTTGAAGATGCGGGCGACGGCCCCGGGCGAGCGGGCGTCGGCGGCTAAGCCGTAAACGGTCTCGGTCGGCAGCGCGACGAGCTGCCCCTGGCCAAGCAGTCCGGCCGCCTGGCCAAGCGCGCCGGGCGCGTCCGCCGGTTGAATCTCCGTGCTGAAGGGTTGTTCGCTCGGTTCAGTCACGGCTTGGGCGGGGCGATCGCTCGATCGCGTTCGTTACCCGACGAGCAGCGGCGCGATCACCAACGCGATGACGCTCATCAGCTTGAGCAGGATGTTCAGCGACGGGCCGGAGGTATCCTTGAGCGGGTCGCCCACGGTGTCGCCCACGACGGCAGCCTTGTGCGGCTCGGAGCCCTTGCCGTAGCTCTGGCCGTCGATCGTCAGGCCGTCGCCCTCCTCGAACATTTTCTTGGCGTTGTCCCACGCACCGCCGGCGTTGGCCTGGAACAGCGCCAGCAGCACGCCGCTGACGGTGACACCCGCGAGCAGCCCACCCAGCGCCTCGGCGGCGAGTTTGCCGTCACCGAGATATTCCCTGAAGCCGAATCCGACGACGATCGGTGTCAGCACGGCAAGCAGACCCGGCTTGATCATGCTGATGATGGCGGCCTCGGTGGAGATTTTCACGCAACTGCCGTACTCCGGCTTGCCGTCCGCTGCACGGTAGATTTCCTGGTCCTCGGCGGACCATTGATCGATCGGCTTGCCGTCGTTACGACGCATCGCGTCGAGGGCGTTGCTGAGTTCCGGGATGGACTGAAATTGCCGGCGTACTTCCTGGATCATTGCCATGGCGGCGCGGCCCACAGCGTCGATGGCCATGGCGCTGAAAACGAAAGGCAGCATGGCGCCGACGAACAGGCAGGCCATCACGTTGGGATCGGAGATATTGATCGAGCTGATGCCGGCCGAGGCCATGTAGGCGGCGAACAACGCCAGCGCGGTCAATGCGGCTGAACCAATCGCGAAGCCCTTGCCAATGGCGGCGGTGGTGTTGCCGACAGCGTCCAGTTGGTCGGTGCGGGCGCGGACCTCCGGCGGCAGTTCGCTCATCTCCGCGACGCCGCCGGCGTTGTCGGCAATGGGGCCGTAGGCGTCGATCGCCAACTGGATGCCGGTGTTGGCCAGCATGCCAACGGCGGCAATCGCGATACCATACAGACCCGCGAACTCGAAGGCGCCGAGTATGGTGGCAGCGATGAATAGGATCGGCCAGAGCGTCGAGGACATGCCCGTGCCCAAGCCGGAGATAATGTTGGTGGCCGTGCCGGTGACCGACTGCTCGCTAATCGCAACCACCGGCTTTTTGTGGATGCCGGTGTAGTATTCGGTGACGAACCCGATGGCCAACCCGCACACGAGGCCTAGGATGCTCGCGTAAAAAACGCCCAGCGCCGTGTAATTTTGCCCATCTTTTGTCCATTCATCCGGTAGGATGTTTGTGATCGCGAAGTACCCCCCGACGAGCATCAGCACGGCCGCAATCAATTCGCCGCGTGTCAGGCCGGTCTTGGGATCGCCCCCCTCCTTCACGGAAACAAACAGCGTGCCCAGCACCGAGGCGACAATGCCGATGGCGGCGAGGATGAGCGGCAACACCACCGCGCCCAAGCCATCCAGCGTGTCTCCGCTGCCAAAGCCAGTCAGTCCAACGAACGTCGCGCCCAACACCATTGCGCCGATCATCGAGCCGACGTAGCTCTCGAACAGGTCCGCGCCCATGCCGGCGACGTCGCCCACGTTGTCGCCCACGTTGTCGGCGATGGTGGCCGGGTTCAGCGGATGATCCTCCGGGATGCCGGCCTCGACCTTGCCCACCAAGTCCGCGCCGACGTCGGCCGCCTTGGTGTAGATGCCGCCGCCCACGCGGGCGAACAGCGCGATCGATGATGCGCCAAAGGAAAAGCCGGTCAGTACGGTGATTACCTTGGTGATGTCCCAGCCCTCTTGGCCCTTGTAGAACAAAAACAGCAGGCTCAGGCCCAGCACGCCGAGGCCGACCACGCCCATGCCCATCACAGAGCCGCCTCGGAAGGCGACGTTCAGCGCCTGGTTCAACCCGCCGCGAGCAGCGTTGGCGGTGCGCACGTTGGCGTTGGTAGCCACCCTCATGCCGATGAACCCGGCCAAGCCGGAGCATAGAGCGCCCACGGCAAACGAGAGCGCGATCAGCGGGCTGGTTTCATCCCCGGTGCTCGTCACGCCCAGCAGCACCGCCACGATGACGACGAACCAGGCCAGGCGCGAATACTCGGCCTTGAGAAAAGCCATCGCTCCCTCGCTGATGTAACCGGCGATGCGTTTCATGCGGTCGGTGCCGGCGTCCCGGTTGGCCACCCATTTGGAGAACCAGAAGGTGTACAACAGCGCGATGGCGCCGATGATAGGAATTATGAGAAGATTATCCATTGGTATTTGTCAGGGTAGAAATCGTGGGTGGAAAGTGCCAACCGTTCAGAACACAAGAAACGCGATGCCGCAAGGCAGCGGAAATAGGCAAAATGGCTAACCCGGAAATGGGGCCGAGCATCATGATTTATCGAGTTGAACCGGGCGAAACCTCCTCGCGCACGCCCTTTAGTTAAACGATTTTTTTTGCCCGTCAAGGGGTTAATCGGCCTGCTGCAAAAAAACTCGCAAGTGGCTCGCCTCTCATTTATGCCCGGGGCGTGGACGGTGCCGAGTGGGCGATTCGACTGACGGCGTTCCTTGCCTTCGCGGGGTATGGACTCGCGCTGGCCTGCTGCCGAGGTCGGGGTTGCAGCACCGGGCCAAGCGGCAACGGCTGGTGGTTACTTGGCCTGGTGGCTTTCCTAGCGCACATGGTCTGCGCCTTCCACTTCGAGCACGGTTGGAGTCATGCCAAGGCGCTGGCGGCCACAACCGCGGAGACTGTAAAAGTCACCGGTGTCGACACCGGCCTCGGGCTTTATCTGAATTACGCCTTCGCCCTGGCTTGGCTGGCGGATGCCGCCTGGTGGCACCTGGCCAAGCGGAGCCACGAAAACCGACCGGCTTGGGTGGGCGCGGCGCTGCATTGTTTCATGGCCTTCATGTGGTTCAACGCGACGGTGGTCTTTGGCTCACCGTGGGGGCAGACCGCCGGATGGGCCGCCGTCATCGGGCTGGGCGGCTGGTTTGCGCTCCAGCGCGGGCGGGCGCATTAGCCGGCTTGGCCAAGCTCCTTCTTTTGCTCCTTGAGCAGGGCGGTGACTTTTTTTAACTCAGCCTCCACTTGGCCAAGCTGGAACCCGGCATCGTCCAGCGACCCTGTCCCCATTTTTTCAAGAGCTTCACACGCCTTGGCTAATTGCCCGGCCCGAAGGTTGCGGGCGCTGCCTTTGAGCGAGTGGGCCGCTTCGCCAGCCTCGGCGGCGTTGCCGGCAGCCAGCGCCTCCCTGGCTTGGGTCAGCCGGGCCGGGGCGTCCTGCAGAAACAAGTCTATCAGTTCCGCAACCACGGCGGCATCGCCAAAGGAGAGAAGGCCCTCGACAATGGAGTCGGTGTCGCCTGAGCCGGCTTCCCCCCGCATCGCGCCAATTTCGCCGGCGATCCCGCCCAGCGCCTGACCAAGCTGCTCGAGGTCGATCGGCTTGATGAGATAGGCATCGACGCCGGCATCGAGGCATTTTCGTTTTTCGTCCGGGTCTGCGTTTGCAGTGACCGCCAGGATGCGGATCTGCCGAGTGCGTCCCGGGAGTTGACGGATGGCGCGGGTAGCCTCGTAGCCGTTCATCTCCGGCATGTGGCAATCCATCAGCACCACATCGTAGGGCGTTTTGCGGATCGCCTCGAACGCCTCCAGTCCGTTGACCACGGCGTCCGCCGTGTAGCCGAGTTTCCCGAGTTGCAGCAGTAGGACTTTGCGGTTCACCTGGTTGTCTTCCGCCACCAATACCCTGAGCGGCTTGGCCTCGCCCTTTGCGTGTTCATCGGCGGATGGACGGTCGGCAGAAACGGCTTCCCCGTTGATCAGGCGAGTGATGCACTCGAGCAACCGGGATTGTTTGACCGGCCTAGCTAGGCAGTCATCGATGCCGGCGCCCTGCCAGGAGTCGGGCGGCAATACATTCCCCATCGGGGTCAGCAGGATCAACTTCAACTCGGTAAAAAGCAGATCATCCTTGATGGCCCGGGCCAGGCCGAAGCTGTCCTCCTCCGGCATTTCACTGTCCAGAATGACCACCCGAAAGGGAAAGTCGGTGGTGACAGCCTCCTGGAGCAACTGCAACGCCCCAGCCGCCTCGCAAGCCTCGGTAGTCTTTATCCGCCTCGAGCGCAGTTGGTGGCGCAGAATCTGGTGGTTGGTCTCGTTGTCATCGACAACCAACACATGTAGGCCAGCCAACAGTTGCCGCTGCGCCTCCGCCGTGCCGGACTCGAGCTGCTTGCGCAAGGGCAGTTCAAACCAAAAACTCGATCCCTGTCCCAGTTTGCTGTCAAACCCAATCCGGCCGCCCATGATCTCGGTCAACTGCTTGGAGATGGTCAGGCCAAGGCCGGTGCCCCCGTATCGGCGGGAAAGTGACCCATCCCCCTGAGTGAACGGCTGAAACAGGTGCTTTTGAACCTCCAAAGGAATGCCGATGCCAGTGTCAACAATCTCGCAGCGAACCGTCACCTCGCGGCCAGTCTCACCAACGGTGCTGAGCCGCACCGTGACCTCGCCCTGCTCGGTAAACTTGATCGCGTTGCCAATAAGGTTGGTCACGATTTGGCGCAGCCGCCCCGAGTCGCCGATGACACCCGTCCACACGTCCTCGAACACAAGGCAGGCCAGATGCAGCCCCTTGCTCTGGGCCCGCTCCGCCAAAAGATCCACGGCGCTCTCGACCGTATCTCGGAGGTCAAACGGGGCCTCCTCAATCACAAGCTTGCGCGCCTCGATTTTCGAGAAGTCAAGGATGTCGTTGATGACCCCCAGCAGCGCGTCGGCGCTCTGCCGGATGGTGTTGAGGAATTCGCGCTGCTGCTCGTTCAGCGGCGTTTCCAGCAGCAGCCCGGTCATGCCCATGATGGCGTTCATCGGAGTGCGAATCTCATGACTGGTGTTGGCGAGAAACTCCGACTTGACCCTCGTCGACTCCAGCGCGGCATCCCGGGCCTGGGCCAGTTCGGCCTCGGCCTCCTTCAGGACGGTGATGTCCTTGGAAATGCCGAACGTCCCAACGATTTCCCCATCGGCGTTTCTCATCGGCATCTTGGTCGTCAACACCCAACCTTCGCGGCCGTCGTTCCAGGTTTCCTTTTCCGTCTTGCCAATGATGGACTGGCCGGTCTCGAGGATGGCCTGCTCGTCCTCGAGCGCGAGCCGGGCGTGTTCCTCGCTAAAAAAATCGGCGTCTTTTTTGCCAACCGCCTCGCCGGGATCATCGAGCCCGAAGTCTTTGGCCACGGCCCGGCTGATCATCAGAAACCGGCTATCGCGATCCTTGAAATAAATCCTGTCCGGGATGTTGTCGAGCAGCGTGCGCAACAGGTCGCGCTCATGCGCCAGCGCGATCTCGGTGCGCCTCTGCTGGGTGACATCCCAAAAGATGCCCTGCACGCCGGTGCACCGCCCGGCCTCGTCGCGGATCGGCGTCTTGACGACTTGCACCCACGATTTTTCCCCCTCCGGCGTGACGTGTTCCTCCACCGTGTCCAGCGACTCGCCGCTCTCCATAATGCCGATGTCGTCCTCCCTGTACTTTTTAGCGAGGTCAGCGGGGAAAAAATCAAGGTCGGTTTTGCCGATGATTTCCCGGCGCGTCTTCCCCAGTTCCTCGCAGAACCGGTTGTTGGCAAAGGTGAATTTCCCAGCGGCATCCTTGCGGAAAATGTTCTGCGGCAGGTTTTCCACCAGCGAGTGAAACAAAATCTCCGAGCGGCGCAGCTCCAGTTCGGCTTCCTTCTGCTCGGCAATATCCTGCACGGTGCCCTCGTAGAAAAGCACCCGGCCGGACACGTCCCGCACCGTCCGGGCTGTCTCCGAGATCCAGATCCGGGATCCATCCCGGCGGAAAATCTCCGACTCGAACTGCTCGATGCGCCCCTGTTGCTGGATGAGCTTCAGGAATAAATCCCGCTGCTTTGGCTCCACGTACAGCTGCCCCTCGATGTCCCCGATGGCCTCGATCAGCTGCGCCGGTGAATCGTACCCGTAAAGCTCCGCCAGCCGGTGGTTGGCGTAGACATACCGGCCCTCCTCCGTGGAGCGAAAAATGCCCACCACGACACCATCGAAAACTTCAGGGTTGCCGGCAGGATCAGTGGATGGTGCTTTGTTGCTTGGATTCGTCATGCGAAGGGCATTCGCTTGGCCAGCCAAGGGTAGAAACTCCCCCCCGCTTGGCCAAGCGCATTCGCGCACATCCCGATCGGCGCTTTACCGGGCCGGGCGCCCGGAACAGACTGCCGCCCCGCTTGGCCAAGCCGGGCGGTGCAATGATGAAACTCGGTTCCCACATGTCCACCGCAGGCGGCGCTTGGAAGGCCATCGAGCGCGCCCGCTCGGTTGATTGCGAAAGCACTCAGATTTTTGTCAAAAGCAACATGCAGTGGTTCGGCAAGCCACCCAAGCCGGCCGACGCCGAGCGCTTCGCGATCGAGTTGGCCAAAGGCGACGTGGGGACGGTGTTCGGCCACGCCGGCTACCTCATCAACCTCGCCGGGCCGGACGGCAACAACCGCGACAAGTCGATCAAGTCGCTCACGCAGGAAATCGAGATTGCTACGACGCTCGGGGTTCCCTTTCTCGTGCTGCATCCCGGCGCGCACCTTGGCCAAGGCGACAAAACCGGCGTGAAGCGCATCGCGCGAGCGCTCAACGGGATCTTCCGGGCCACGAAAAAATCACCGGTGCGCATTGCGCTCGAGAATACCGCCGGGCAGGGCACCTACCTAGGCCACCGCATCCGCCACCTCGCCGATATTTTTGAGCACGTCAAGCAGCCGGAACGGCTCGGCGTTTGTCTCGACACGGCACACTTCTTCGCCGCCGGTTACGACATCCGCACGCGCAAGGGCTGGGACGCCGCGATCGCCGAGGTCGGGCGGATGATCGGCCTGGAGCAGGTGCTAGCGTTTCACCTGAACGACTCGAAGACCGGGCTCAATTCGCGGGTCGACCGGCACGACCACATTGGCCACGGGTTGATGGGCAAAAAGGCGTTCGCGCACATCGTCAACGACCCGAGGTTTGCCGACACACCCGGCTGCCTCGAGACGCCCAAGTCGCCCGACCTGCATGAGGACATCGCAAACTTGGCCACCCTCCGCTCGCTGCTCAAAAAGGCAAAACGCCCCCAGAAAACGGGGTGATTTCGGCCCAGTCGGCGTCAATAAGAAAAAAATCCTAAAGGAAAACCGTTCGCTGCCGATACTGATTGCGTTGCACGAGGAACGGTTCCTCAAGGGTTTTTGAATCACCCATCAGAAAGGTTCATCAGCGGCACGGATGCCAATGCTGTAAAAGACAAACGGATTTGTCGAAATGATAATCAATACGAACCTGGCCGCCATGACTGGCGCCCGCATGCTGGACACTTCCCAGCGAAACTTAACGAAATCCCTATCACGACTCTCCACCGGATCCCGGATCGTCCAACCACAAGACGACGCCGCAGGGCTGGCGGTGAGCAGTCGGTTCACCGCACAAATCAGCCGAAACTCGGCCGCGATGAATAACCTCGGCAACGCGGTGTCTTTCTCCCAAACGCAGGACGGCTTCACCCAAAAGGTGATGCACGCCCTCGACCGAATGAGTGAATTGACCGTGCTCGCCATGGACATCACCAAGACGAACACGGATCGCTCGAACTACTCGGTCGAGTTCACCCAGCTGCAGAACTACATCAGCGACATCGGGACAAAGGACTTCAACAGCGTGTCGCTGTTTGCCGGCACCGGGACAGAAGTCACCATCGACAGCGACGCCAACACGTTCACCATGAACGCGCTGAACCTGAACTCCACCACAGCGACAACCGGCCTGGCCCGCGCGTTTGACAGTGCCACCTCCGCGATCTACACGACCACCAGCGCCTCCTCCGCGTTGAGCAACATCCAGACTGCCATTCAGAATCTCGCCGACATGCGCGCGAACATCGGCGCAAACATCCAGCGCCTGAACGTCACCCGCAGCCAGGTGGGCCTGCTCAACGAAAACCTGTCAGCAACCAACAGCCGGATTCTCGACGTCGACGTGGCCGAGGAGACCACCGAATATGCCCGTTTCAACATTCTAGTCCAGAGCGGAACCTCGATGCTGACCCAGGCGAACATCATGCCTAAGGCGGCCCTCCAATTGATCACCTGAACCTGATTTTCCAAGGAGGGAAAACCCAGGGAATGTGGCTCTCCAAGTTCGGAGTCGGCCCATTCTCGTGCAACAACTAGGCAGCGCCATCCCGGCGCTGCCTTTTTGCCTTCAGCCTCACCCCGCCTCCAGCAGCCACGCCAGCAAATCCGCCATCTGCCCGGTGCTCAACCCCGCCTCCAGCCCCGCCGGCATCAGCGACAGGCCGGTCGACTCGATCGAGCGCACCTCGGCACGGCGTACGCTCCTCTCACTTCCGTCGGGCTGAATCAACTCCACCACGGACGCGTTTTCGTTGGCGATCATCCCGACGAGCGCCCCGTCGCCCTTGGCCAAGCGCAGGG
The DNA here is from genome assembly GCA_913030945.1 of uncultured Verrucomicrobiota bacterium. GTDB lineage: Bacteria > Verrucomicrobiota > Verrucomicrobiia > Limisphaerales > UBA1096 > UBA1096. Next base: position 21,495 of record CAJWEP010000008.1, on the reverse strand, counting down.
TGAACAGCAGGAACTGCGGCGCCACTTCGCGATTCGGATCGATCAAGCTGACGAGCATTTTCTCGGCCCCGTTTGCCCGGGTTGATTTCAGATCCGGCCCGATGGCACGCCCCACGCCCCCGAGTTGGTGGCAGGCAGCACAGCGCTGCTCGAACGTGGCCTTGCCTGCTGCCGCACGACCGCGCTTGGCCAAGGCCGGACGGAATTGCTCGACCGCCTTGGCCCGATCCGGGTTCACCCTAGTTTTCGGCTTGAAGACTTGCGCATGATACTGGCTCGCCGAGCCGGTGGTGACCCTAGCCAAGCGGCCCGCCGCCATCGCCTCAAGCTGCTTCACGATCTCCGCGCCGGTTTTCGATTTTGCAAATGCCTCGTCAGCCTTCAGCGCCTCGACAATCTTCGCGTGGTTCTCGGTGGCGGCATTAAGCGCGGCCGCCTGTTGCCAGCGATCTCCCGCGCCATGTTTCAACAGCGTTGCCACTGCGGCCGGTTTGCCGGGAAAGAGCACCACGCCAAGCGTCCAACCAAGCTGATAACGCACCTGCGCAGCCGGGTCATTGGCCAGACGGCGCAGGCCGGCAGCCAACGGCGAGTCGAACACCGCCGCCTGCCCGGCGACACCGGGCTTGAGCTTGGGTAAAAAATCCTCCGCCAGGCGAATGGTATGGGCACGCACAACCAGCGATTCGTCGGCCAATGCCGGCACGAGGTCGACGCTCTTGAGCGCATCCAACGCTGCCAGTAAGTAGTTGGCGCCGATCCTGCCGAGGGCTGTTTTGCCTCGCTTGGCCAAGCGGCGAACCGGCTCAACGGCCGCTGGGTCACGCCGCTCGTACAACAGCCGAGCCGCCGTGCCGCGATGCCAGCCGTTCGGATGGTCGAGCGTCGCAACCAACTTGGCTACTGTCACTTGGCCAAGTCGGGGCAGCTTCGGTTGAACGAAGTTTTCAAGCACGATTCGGTAAATACGACCGCGGTCATTGCCGCTGTCGAGGTCGATATGCTGCTTGATCCCGTGCGGCAGCGACCACGGGTGCTCGATTACTTCGCGGTACATGTCGGCGATGTACAGCGCGCCGTCCGGGCCGATCTCCATTTGGACCGGCCGAAACCAGTTGTCGGTCGATGCGAGGAACTCCCGGTCGCTCTCGTCGCCGGGCCGCTCGGCTTTGAGTTGTATCCAATCGCCCCGAAGTTTTTTCCGGTGAACCAAGTTGCTCCCAGCATCGGCAATGAATGCGTCGCCGCTGAAGGCGCTTGGCCAAGCGTGCCCATCGTAAATCGTCACGCCGGTGGCCGCCGTGAAATAACCTGACGGACGGCCGCCGCCCTCCACCGGCCCGGACACTTGCTTGGCAACACGCCAGCGCGTACGGATCACCCGCCACGCCTCGTCCGAGCTCAGCCGGAAAACCGTCGCCGAGGCGCCGTCCACCGGGATGTCCACCAGCGGCGAGGGCGGACTGAAGTTCGGATTCGCCCCGGCGTAACGCCGCTCGTACATCACCTGCTGGATGTGGTGGCTGTTGCTGCAGACGAACTTCCGTCCGGCGGCATCAAAATCCATCCCGTGTTGCGCGCCGCCGCTCTCGAGCCGGAAGTCGAGAGCACGCGGGTCGAACGAAAAATCGCCTCGCCGAAAAGAGACCGTGCCGCGTTCCGGCTTGCCTACAACTCGCACTTTCCCAGGCGTTGCGCTGGCAGTGCCGTGAATGCGATTGTCCAGCCCCCAGCGAAAACTGTTCATCAGAGACTGCATGTTGAGCTTGGTCACTTCGTTGCCGAAGCCGGTGAACACGACACGCCGCTCGTCGGCCCTTCGGTCACCGTCGGTGTCTTTCAAGTAAAGAATGTCCGGCGTCACGCCGACAAACACGCCGCCGTCGAAGCAGGCGATCGCCGTTGGCCAGGCCAGGTCGCCGGCAAAGACGGTCGATCGGTCGAAGCGGCCATCGCCGTCGGTATCCTCGAGCAGCCGCACTTGGCCAAGTTTGTCGTCGCGGTGTTCGGAGTAGCCGATCATCTCGATGACGTACAACCGGCTGTTCTCGTCGAACGCCATCGCCACCGGATCGGTGACCAACGGCTCGGCGGCGGCCAACTCGATGCGAAAACCGGGCTTGAGCGTGAACGTGCCAAGGGCATCAGCCGTCTCGGTTGGTTTTAAGCGGGGAAGATTCTCCTTGGCAGCCTCCGGCTCAGCGGCGAAAAGGGCCAGTGCAAACAGACCAAGCCAAGAGAAAACGAAGAAAAGACGGCGAAACACGACCCAAACCAAGCGGCAAAAAGACAAAACAACAAGAAAAAACAAGGTTTTGCAATTTTACTACAATCCCCATTGACATAGTAGAGATTAAAGGCGTACATTGCCGTTCTGGAGTCGCTTGGCCAAGCTCTTGGCTCGGTATCCGTCTTAAAAATGATGACAGAAAATGCACCTTTATTGACTGAATCGCCAATGCGCAGTGCCCTGAAAGGATTCACGTGGCGTCTGGTGGCGACCTTCACAACAGTCGTGATTGCTTACTGCATCACCGGCGAACAGGCCCAGGCATTGCAAATCGGGGCGATTGAGTTTGTGGTCAAGTTTGTCGTGTACTACTTCCACGAGCGGGCATGGGTAAGGGTTCCATTTGGGCAGGGACTACCGAAAACAGGGGAAAACATCGATAGTGTTTGACAAATTGGTCCGTTTTACGCTTCATCTGGCGTCGCCGCCTTGGCGGCGTTCTCATTAAGAGTGGTTGAGGGATTTGGCCCGATGACACCACGGCAACCGGTTGGCCCGCGAAGCCAACGCCTAGGTGCCAATTCCAGCCCGGCGCGTTGCCAGGAAAAATGGGACGAGATCGCGGAATTAATTTTCACCCCTTCTCGTCTTCCGGGAAGGGGCTTTTTTTGTCCCACTCAATCCCAACCTTTCGCAACGGAAGCAGAACAATGAGCAAGAGTGCAGGATTCATGAGGGCACTGAAGTGCCGCGAATGCGGGCGGGAATATCCGCTCGAGGCCACCCATGTGTGCGAGTTCGATTTCGGACCGCTTGAGGTCGCGTACGACTACGACAAAATCAAGAAGTCGATGAAAAAGGCGGCCCTGGCCAGGCGGCCGCAAACAATGTGGCGCTTCCGCGAGTTGCTGCCGGTGGCCAACGAGCCGACGGTCGGCACGCGAGTCGGCTACACGCCGCTGATAAAGGCCGACCGCCTAGCCAAGTGGCTCGGCGTGCGCGAGGCGTGGGTGAAGAACGACGCCGTCAACTACCCGACGCTGTCGTTCAAGGATCGCGTCGTGAGCGTTGCGTTGAGCCGAGCCAAGGAGCTTGGTTTCGAGACGGTCGCCTGCGCTTCCACCGGCAACCTCGCCAACTCCGTCGCTGCCAACGCCGCCGCCGCCGGGCTCGACTCGTTCGTGTTCATTCCGGCCGACCTCGAGGAGGGCAAGATTCTCAACTCACTGATTTACGGTGCGCGCGTGGTGGGCATCCGCGGCCATTACGACGAGGTGAACCGGCTCTGCGCCGAGATTGCCGGCAAGTACGGCTGGGCCTTCGTCAACGTGAACATGCGCCCGTACTACGCCGAGGGCTCGAAGAGCATGGCGTACGAGATCGCCGAGCAGCTCGACTGGAAGCTGCCTCAGCACACTGTCGTGCCGATGGCGTCCGGCTCCCTGCTCACGAAGATTCACAAGGGCTATCAGGAGTTGATCAAGCTCGGCTTGGCCAAGGACTCGAAGCCGGCTGTGCACGGCGCGCAGGCGACCGGTTGCTCGCCCATCTCCGCCGCGTACAAGCAGGGCATGGATTTTTTCAAGCCGGTCAAGCCGGCCACCATCGCCAAGTCGCTCGCCATCGGCACTCCGGCGGACGGGTTTTATGCGCTCAAGGTGATGAAGGAAACCGGCGGCGCGGCCGACGACGTGACCGACGACGAAATCCGCGAGGCGATGTCGGCGCTGGCCGAATGCGAGGGCATCTTCACCGAGACCGCCGGCGGCGTGACCGTGGGTACGGCCAAGAAACTGGTTGCTTCGGGCAGGATTCCCGCCGAGGATTCGGTTGTGCTTTGCGTCACCGGTAACGGCCTAAAAACGCTCGACGCCGTGCAAAGGCATGTCGGCAAGCCGGCCGAGATCAAGCCGAGCCTGCGCGAGTTTGAGCAACTGATCGAGAAGGACAGCAAAGTCAAATCGAAGTAATCCAGGACCCATTTCAGCATGGCAGTAACAGTAAGAATCCCCACTCCGTTGCGGAAGCTCACCAACGAGCAGGAAACCGTCGAGGTCGAGTCCGTAACGATCGGCGCGGCGATCGATGAACTCGAAGGCAAGTTCCCTGGCATCAAGGAGCGCCTCGTCGGCGAAGACGGCGAGGTTCGCCGCTTCGTCAACGTGTACGTCAACGAGGAGGACATCCGGTTCCTCGAAAACCGGGCCACCCCGCTCAAGGACGGCGACGACGTCAGCATCATCCCGGCAATCGCCGGCGGCTGACCTGGGGAGGCAACACCATGGCAGCCAAAAAAAGGGCGGCCCGCAAAGCCAAGCCGGCAGCCAAGGCCCGCAAGACCGCGCGCCTTTGGCTCATGTTTCCGCCCAAACTCATCACCAAGCCGGTGGTGTGGGAGCTTTCACAAAAGTTCCCCGTCATCACCAACGTCCGCCAGGCAAGCGTGACAGATGAAATTGGCCTGGTCTGCCTCGAGCTTGACGGCCTGGCCGACGACGTGAAAAAAGCCATCACCTGGCTGGGCCGCAAGGGCATCAGCGTCGAGCCGGTCGAGATCAACGTCATCGAGAGCTGAGCGCAACGCCCTTGGCTAGACAGGTGGAATCTCGCGCTGGGGTGGTGCTTTAACGAAATCGACCTGCCGGAGATAGACTGGCTCGAGTTGGGAGGCCTCAACGAAATCGTTCTGCCCGGCGGCCAAACAGCCAACGTGTTCAGCAGCGGGAAATGTGTCGCCCAAGCCGGGACCGATGACGGGCCGGCCAGCGGTGAGCAGTGACTCGTATTCCTCCCGCTTGGCCAAGCGCGTCGGCTCGATGCTGCGGATGCCGTCGGCGGCCAACTCGAAACGGGCCAGGTAAAACTCCCCGCGCTGGGCGTCCACCGCCAGCGTGACTTCGCCACGACGCCCGCCGGCCTGCTCGCCCCTGGCCAGGGCCTCCAAACTGTCCACGCCCAACACCTTCACGCCAAGCGCAAGTTGCCAACCCTGTGTCAGCGCGATCGCTGCACGGATGCCGGTGTAAGAGCCGGGGCCGAGGCCGACAGCGATGCACTCTATCTCCGACCGCCCGACTTTGGCTTGGCCAAGCGCGGACTCGATCAGCGCAACCGCGGCGGTGTCCCGGCCCTCAGTGACTGTCTGCTCCGCGAGAAGCCGCCCGCCGTCCAACACCGCGACGCTCCGGTGGTCGGACGAAAACTCAATGGCCAAAATCTTCATGAACGATCCTCCGCCTGGTTTCGCCCTCGTCTGAAAACCGGACGAGCCGCAGCGCTTGGCCATCGGCCGGATGGACCCGGTCCGGCGCCAGGCGACATGGAGCTGGCCCGGCAGCGGCTGGCCCGGCTGCCAGTCGCTGCCGAGCCAACGCTCAAACCACTCGACCGCGGCGACGCCGTCGGGCAATGTGAGATAATGCTCGAGTCCCGCGCCGACGATTTCCTGCTGGCTTTCCAGCCGGTACAGGTCGATGTGCGCCAGCGGCAGCGCGCCGCCACTGTGCTCCTGCAACAGCGCGAACGTCGGCGAGGTGACGGTGCCCGTGACTCCCAGCCCGGCGGCGAGGCCCTTGACGAGTTGCGTCTTGCCGGTGCCGAGGTCGCCGATGAGGCCGACGACCCAGCCGGGGCGCAGTTCGGCCGCCCAGCGCCGACCCAGCTCGAAGGTATCTGCCGGGCTATTGGAAATGAACGTGTCCACGGGTGGGGATCTCCATGAGGCCAGTTTTTTGGCGGATCTTGAGTCCCGGCTGCCTGACGATTTTGCCGACGCAACTCAGCGGCGTGTCGGGGAATTCCTGTTTGAACCGGTCGAGCAGATCGACGGCCTGGCCCTGGCCAAGCGTGAAACATAGCTCGTAATCCTCGCCGTCGGTCAGCGCGGCCAGCAGTGGCGGCTTGGCGGCCTCCGATTCGCGGGCGCGCAGCCGGGCCTCGCGCCGGATCGGCAAGGCGGACTCGAGCAACTCGGCGCCGGCGCTGGCTTTGTTGAGCAGATGGCCAAGGTCGCCAGCCAGGCCGTCGCTGAGATCGATCATGGCGCTGGGCTTAAAACGGGCTGCAAGCCAGCGCGCCTCGGCCAGTCGCGGCGTGAACGCGAGATGATGCCCGGCGATCGAGCCGCCCAGTTCGCCGGTGACCCACACGCCGTCGCCCACGGCCGCGCCGCTGCGCAGGATGCATTTGTCCCGCTCCACCTCGCCGACGAGCGACACGCCGATGAAAAGCCGATCCGGGTTGGCCACCGTTTCGCCGCCGACGAGCGACACCTCGTGCCGCTGGGCCAAGGCGGCCATGCCGTCGTAAACCGACTCGATGCGTTGGGCGTCGAAGCCGTCAGGCAGGCCAAGCGTGACCGTGGCCCAGCGCGGCGTGCCGGCCATCGCGGCGATGTCGCTCATTGCGCGGCCAAGCGCCTTGTGGCCGACCTGCCGTGGATCGGAGTCACTGGTGAAATGGATGCCCTTGACCACGGCGTCGGTCTTGTGAAGCTGCCACAGGCCGGGTACTCCGGCGTCGATCACGGCGCAATCGTCGCCCGCGCCAACGACCACCGAGTCGCCAACCGGCAGCTTGGCCGTTAGCCGCAAGATCAACTCAAGTTCGTCCGGCCCGGAGTTGCGAGTGGCTTTGCTCATTGCCAAAACAGCATGATTAAATTGGAGGCGTTGAAAACGGCGTGAGCGATGATCGGAGCGATCAGATTGTCGGTGAACTCGTACAATGCGATCAGCACCAGCGCCACGGCTGTCAGCGACGCGAAGGTCAATAGGTTGACGTGGAACAGCGCGAACAGAAGAGCCGTGCCAATCGCAGCCAGGCGCGGATAACCAATTTGCTTGATTGCCGGGTAAAGGATGCCGCGAAATAGAAACTCCTCCGCAACCGGAGCGACGGCGACAGCCATCACCACGAAAAAAATCAGCAGGCCGGTCTGGTCCGGCTTGGTCGCCTCTTCTGCGATGAGTGAAACCAACTTCTGCGGCTCGGCCTGATTCCCGAGGGCCTGTAGCAACCGGCTGGTCAGCAAGGCAAGCGTCATCGCGATGAGAACCAGGCCAAGCCCCGTTCCCAAGCCGAGCAGCAGGCAGCGGCCGGTGTTGTTGCGGTTGAAGCCGAAGGCATCCGCCAGCCGGATCGGCACCCGGTAAACTCGGCGGCTGGCTTGAAGCCAAACGGCGACGGCGACGAGGATAGCCACGGGAAGCGCTGTGACGTTGGCCGCCATCTGCGCGATCGAACCGTCCTCGAACAGGCCGGCAATGGCCGCGCCCGGGGCCAAGGCCAGCATGAAGGCGCAGCCAAGCCAGAGCAGCGACTCGGGATTCCATGGTCTGTGTGTCAGCACGCCGCGCCAAGTTAATCGCCGCCGGGCGGTTCAGCCAACAAAACCTCCGCTTGGCCAAGCGCTCAGTGCCTGAAGTGCCTGCCTCCGGTGAAAGCCATCGCCATGTTGCGCTCATTGGCGGCGGCAATGACTTCATCGTCACGCTTGGAGCCGCCTGGCTGTATGGCCGCGGTCGCGCCGGCCTCGGCAGCGGCGATGAGACCGTCGGCGAACGGGAAGAAGGCATCGCTACAAACGACGCTGCCGTTGAGGTCGAGCCCGGCCTCGCCGGCCTTCCAGACGGCGATGCGGCTGGCATCGACGCGGCTCATCTGCCCGGCGCCCACGCCGAGGGTGCGATCCTTGGCGGCATAAACGATGGCGTTGGACTTGACGTGCTTGACGGCGCGCCAGCCGAAGAGCATCGCCTTGAGTTCGTCCTCGGACGGGTGGCGCTCGGTGACGATCTCGAGATCGACAGCGGTGGTCTGCCGGAGGTCGCGCTCCTGCACGAGGAACGACTCGGCGCCGACGGAGCGGACATCCCACGGCACGGCGTTGGCCGGGTTGAGCAGCAGCTTGGCCAGGCGCAGGTTTTTTTTCTGCTGCAGCAACTCGAGTGCGTCGACCTCAAAGTCGGGCGCGACGATGACCTCGGTGAAGATTTCGCTGATCGCCTCGGCGGTGGCGAGGTCGAGCGTGGTGTTGCAGGCGATGATGCCGCCGAACGGCGCCTGCCGGTCGGTCGCGTAGGCCTTGTCCCACGCGTCGCAGAGAATGTCTGCTTGGCCAAGGCCGCAGGCATTGGTGTGCTTTAGGATGGCGAGCGTGGGCAGTTCGGCATCGAACTCGACGATCAACCCGGCGGCAGCGGTAAGGTCGAGAATGTTGTTGTACGAGAGCGCCTTGCCGTGAAGCTGCTGGTAAAACTCGCCGAAGCGCCCGTACAGGGCGGCGCGTTGGTGGGGGTTTTCTCCGTAGCGCAGGTCCTGCGCCTTGTCGGCGCGGACGACAAGCTTGCCCGGCAGATCTGCGCTGGGCTGCTCCTGCTCATAGACGTTGGCCAGGTGCAGCGCAATCGCGCCGTCGTAGGCGGCGGTTCGTGAGTACACCTTGACAGCCAGTTCACGGCGAAGCTCAAGCGTGGTTTCACCGCCGGAGGAAACCTGATCGGCGACGCGGCCGTAGTCGGCAGGATCAACGATGACCGTGACGCTCTGATGGTTCTTGGCGGCGCTGCGAAGCATCGATGGGCCGCCGATGTCGATGTTCTCGATGGCGTCCCCGAGGGTGACGTCCGGCTTGGCCACGGTTTGCTCGAACGGGTAAAGATTCACCACAACGAGATCGATTGGCCGGATACCGTGCTCGGCGGCGGTGGCGGTGTGCTCGGTGTTCTCGCGCAGGAAAAGCAGGCCGCCATGGACCTTGGGGTGCAGCGTCTTGACGCGGCCGTCGAGCATCTCGGGGAAGCCGGTGTAGTCGCTGAGATCCTGCACCTCAATGCCGGCCTCGCGCAGCACACTGGCGGTGCCGCCGGTGGAGATGATCTCGACGCCGGCACGGGAAAGCACCTCGGCGAACGGGACGATATCGGTCTTGTCGGAAACGGAAATGAGCGCGCTCTCAATCTTGGGCATGATGCTGTTGTTCGGGTTGCGGCTGCCGGCCCGGTGGTGGGCCTGGCAATGTTCGTTTCCGCGGCAAAAAAATCAAGCTACATGCCGCTTGGCCAAGCGAACGATTATTTGCCCTCAGCTGGCTTGGTTGGAGCCGGGGTCACGCTTGACTCAGCGCTTGGCTTGGCCGGGGGCTGGGGCGGCGGGAATGCCGTCGGCCCCGGTGTCGGTAGGGACTTCGGCAGGCTGACCGGAGTTGGCCGCTCGTCGCCGGGCTGCTCGTAGGTCACGAAGGAGCCGTCCTCATCGACCAGCGTGGCGGTGACAAAAATTAGCAGATACCGCGGCTTGTCGATTGTGGAACGTTTGCGAAACATCGCGCCGATACCGGGCAGGTTGCCAAGAATCGGAACCGACTCGACAATGGTGCGCTGCTCGCGCTCGAGCACACCGCCCATCATGACGCTTTGACCGGAACCGACCACCACGCGAGTGGCGAGTTCCTGCGTACGCCACTGGGGCAGGAAAATCTCGAGCTTGTTCTGGTCGCCCTCAGAAGCTTCATCGAAGGTCTGGCCCTTGAGTGAGACATAGCTGACATTTTGATTAACCACCGGGTGCAACGCGATCAGGATACTTTGTCCATCTCCACCAATGCTAGCCACGACCTCCAGTGAAACGCCCGCAGTGATTTTGCTGGGGGTACCTTTTGGAACCAAGCGCTGACTGTATTGGCGCTCGGTCAACGTTTCCTCAATCGTAAATTCCTCATAGAAGTAGTTCACTTGGCCATCGTTGATGGAGCCTGGCCGGTTGTTGAGCAGCGTCAGGCGCGGCGCACTAAGCAACTGGCTCTCGCCGCTCTGCTCGAGTGCAGTCAGCGCTGCGGACAGGTCAGCGTTGCTGAGGATGCTGCTTTCCTTGAACACATTGTTGAATGTGACCCTTGTTAGCAGACCCTCCTCGCTGCCCAGCGCTCCGTTGCCGATCCCGGTCTGGTCTTGTGGCGGATTGCTCGCAACGCTGGATGCCCACCGGAAACCAAGATCGAGAAACGCCGCCTCGGAGATTGTGATGAAGCGCGCCTCGATCAAAACCTGCTGAATCGGACGGTCAAACTCCTCGATGATTCGCTCCAGAACCTCGAGCTGCGCCGGCGAGCCGGTGGCGACAATGAGGTTCCGCTCGTAGTCGATCATATATTCCGGGCCCTTGAAAAACGTCGTGATCGCATCCTCGATCGACGGTCTTTTCGTGATGCTGTCGTTGACGAACATCTTGTACTTGGCCGTCTCGGTGATGGTGGTTGGACCTTTCTCCGGCTTCATGGTCACCAGGGTGGTCTCTTCCGGCCCAAATTGTGCCGGCATCATGAAGCCCTTCCGCAACCGGTAAAACCGCGTCTGCTCGATCAATTCCTTAGACGCTTTGCTGTCGATCACCCAGATCAGGTCCTCCCCAACCTGGAACTGCACACCTGCGTTGCGCGAAATGTAGCTCAGCAGTTCACCCAACTTCACCCTGTCGATGTTGAGCGTGAGCTTTTGCTCCAGCGGCGCAAGCCCCTGATCGGCGATAAAGTTGATGCCCTCTTTGCCACCGATGTCGAAAAGAATGTCCTTCACGGTTTGCTCATCGGTCTGGATTGACACCGTGTTGTCGAGCAGGCCGGACATGCGGCCGAGTTTGCTTCGTGCATCAAACAAAAATCCCTGTTTCGTAATTGTTTTTCCATAAGTCTCAGGGACGTACGGCTCGGCCTGGATCATCTCAAGGACATCGCGGATATCCTTGCGCGGCGGCAACCCGCGACTCTTGTTATCCTTCCAGATATCCTTGATCGATGGGTTCATCCCGGTCTGCTTGGCATCGATGGTGCGGATGCGATCCTCGATGGCCTGCTGGCGAAGCAGTTTTTTCTGTGTGGCCACCCACTCACCAATCCGCAGAAGCGTCGGGTCTTTCGGGTGTATCTGCAGTAGCAAGCCCACTTCGGCCTCGGCCTCCTCCCACTTGCCCTTCTCGGACAGGCGGAAGATGAACTCGAGTTCCTTGTCGTAGGCGGCGCTGTACTCCACCCGATCGCTCAGGCTGAATGTCCTGTTGGTTTGCGGGAAAGAAGATGGGCGGGCCGTGCGTCTTTTCGCCAGAGACGCCGATGTATCCTGCTTCGACGACTGGCACCCGGCCGCCGTCGCCAACGCCAAGCCAACGACCAGGCCGATGCAGCGCTTGGCCAAGCGCTGCCACCGATTCGTTTGTTTTCGCTTGTTGTTTGTCACGCTGCTGCGGCTTGACCATCGACCAGCCGATACCAGTTGTCGCGCTGCCGTGCCTCGTAGCCGATGCCCTCGATCAGGCGCCTCATATCCGCGACGCCCATTTGAAAAGTCGTACCCGCCTCGGAAACCACATTTTCCTCGATCATGATGCTGCCCAGGTCATTCGCGCCGTACTTCAGCGCGACCTGGCCAATCTCGAGCCCCTGCGTCACCCACGAGCTTTGGATGTTCGGGATGTTGTCGAGGTAGATTCGGCTGATCGCCTGCATCCGCAAATATTCATGGGCTCCGACCGGCGTCGCCTTGAGCCGGGTGTTCTCCGCCTGGAATGTCCACACAATGAACGCCGTGAAACCTCCTGTCTCGTCCTGCTGACGCCGGACACGCTCGAGATGTTCAATCCGATGCCGGAGCGACTCGACGTGGCCGAACATCATCGTCGCCGTCGAGGCCATGCCCAGCCTGTGCGCCACGGCCATCACCTCCAGCCAGTCATCGCTCATCGCCTTGAGCGGCGAGATGCGTTGGCGGACTTCATCAATCAAAATCTCGCCGCCGCCGCCGGGGATCGAGCCCAGGCCGGCGTCGCGGAAATCCCGGATCAGCGACTCCAGCGGCTCGCCAAACACGTCACGAAAATGGATGAACTCACTGGGGCTGAAGCCGTGAATGTTGATATGTGGAAACTTGTCCCGGATATGCGAGAGCAGATCGAGGTACCACTGCTTGTTGAGCTTCGGATGATGCCCGCCTTGCATCAGAATCTGCGTGCCACCCAGCGCGATAGTCTCCTCGATTTTCCGGTCGATCTCGTCGTGGGTGATCACGTATGAGTCGTCCTGTTTTTCCGTCCGCCAAAACGCGCAGAACTTGCAGTACGCATCGCAGACGTTGGTGTAGTTGATGTTGCGGTCGATGTTGTAGGTGACGATGTCGTTGCCGCGCCCGCCGTAGGCGTCGGCCTTGGCCAATCGACGGCGGCGATCCGCCAGCGCGCCAAGCTGCGGCAGCGGCAGCTCGTAAAGCTGCACCGCCTCGTCGGCACTCACACGCCCCCCATCCCAGGTTTTTTGGCAGAGCGCCTCCTTGGTGGCATCCAAGCCCACACGCGGAATGTAGTCATTCACGGACAAAAGGCAACACGCTTGGCCAAGCGCCGGGCGGCTCACCTCTTTCCCTGCTGCCTGGTCCAAGTATCCCGCAGCGTGACGGTGCGGTTGAATACCGGCTCCCCGGGCTGCGAGTTGGTGACATCGGCACAAAAGTAGCCCAGGCGCTCGAACTGAAACCGCTCGCCCGGCTCGGCCTTGGCCAGGCCCGGCTCGAGCCTGGCATCGGAGATCACCTCCAGCGAACCGGGGTTGAGGTGGTCGAGATACGTTTCGCCGTCCTCCTCCTTATTGGGATTCTCAACGGTGAAAAGCCGGTCGTACAGCCGCACCTCCGCCTCGTGCGCGTGCGCAGCGGACACCCAGTGGATGGTGCCCTTGACCTTCCTGCCGTCCGGCGCGTTGCCGCCGCGCGTCTCCGGGTCGTATGTGCAGTGCAGCTCGGTGACCTCCCCGGCGGCGTTCCGGATGACCTCGTTGCAGGTGATGAAATAGGCGAAGCGCAGCCGCACTTCGCGCCCCGGGCCGAGGCGGAAAAATTTCGCTGGAGGCTCCTCCATGAAGTCGTCCCGCTCCACGTAAATCTCGCGCGTGAACGGCACCGTGCGCGTTCCAGCGTCAGGATCCTTCGGATGATTGGCCGCGTCGAGCTCCTCGACTTTGCCCTCGTCGAAATTGGTGATCACGACCTTGAGCGGACGAAGCACTGCCATTCTGCGGGGCGTGGTGTCGTTCAAGTCCTGCCGAATGCTGTGCTCGAGCAGCGCCACGTCGGTGAGGCTGTTGAACTTGGTCATGCCGATGGTCTTGCAGAATGAGCGGATGCTCGCCGGCGTGTAGCCCCGGCGACGCAGCCCGGAGACGGTCGGCATACGGGGATCATCCCAACCACCGGCATGCCCCCCCTCGACGAGCGTCAGCAGCTTGCGCTTGCTGAGGACGGTGTAGGTGAGGTTGAGCCGCGCGAACTCGATCTGCCTGGGACGGCAGTCGATGGTCACGTTGTCGAGCACCCAGTCGTAGAGCGGCCGGTGCACCTCGAATTCCAGAGTGCAGAGCGAGTGGGTGATGCCCTCGATCGAGTCGGAAAGGCAGTGCGTGAAGTCGTACATCGGATAGAGGCACCACTTGTTGCCGGTGCGATGATGCGGCGTCTTGCGAATGCGATACAGCACCGGGTCGCGCATGTGCAGGTTCGGCGAGGCCATGTCGATCTTCGCCCGCAAGACCCGTGTGCCATCATCGAACTCGCCGTCGCGCATTCGCTGGAACAGCTCCAGATTCTCCTCCGGCGAGCGGTCGCGATACGGGCTGTTCCTGCCCGGCTCGGTCGGCGTGCCGCGGTGCTCGGCGATCTCGTCCAGCGTCAACTCGCAGACAAACGCCCTGCCGGCCCGGATCAACTCGACGGCAAAGTCGTACAGCTTCTCAAAATAATCGGAAGCAAAGAAAATGTTTTTGCCCCAGTCAAAGCCGAGCCACTGCACGTCCTCCTTGATGGAGTTAACGTACTCCACGTCCTCCTTTGCCGGGTTTGTGTCGTCAAACCGCAGGTGGCAGACGCCACTCTCGTTCTCGAGCGCGATGCCGAAGTTGAGGCAGATCGACTTGGCGTGGCCGATGTGCAGGTAGCCGTTGGGCTCCGGCGGAAAGCGCGTCACCGTCGAGGTATGCTTGCCACTGGCCAGATCGTTGGCGACGATTTCGCGGATGAAATCGAGCGAATCCGGCTTGGCTTTACCATTGTCGGCTTCTACAGAATTGTTATTTGTGTTACCCATCTCAATCGGCTCGCTGGCCAAGCGGCAGCGAAGCGCGAAGCCTAAATGAGCCCCAAAACGAAGGAAAGCGCGATCACTCCAGTGATGCCTTGAGGTTGGCGAAAAAGTCGAGCCCCTCCTCCTCCGAGACCGGCTCCGCCTCGTTGCCGTGCACGATCAGTTCCTCGGGGATTTCCTTCAAAAACGGCGAGGGGTGGCAGGGAATTTGTTCGCCGAATTTCCTGCGGTTTTTGCAGTGGCTCATGGCCAACGTCTTCTGCGCCCGCGTGATTGCCACGTAAAACAACCGTCGCTCCTCGTCAAGCGTCCCCTCAACCTTCGAGCGGGCGTGCGGGATCAGACCATCCTCCACGCCAGCGATGAACACGTGGGGGAACTCCAGTCCCTTACAGCTGTGCACCGTGATCAGTGTCACAGCGTCACCGGCTTCGTCCTCTTCGTCGCGCTCGCGATCGAGCGAGATGTGCTCGAGGAAGCGGTGCAGCCGTTCCGGCACGGGGCGATCTGCCGGGACGAAATCAGGATCCATCGAGTCGAGCAGATCAACGATGTTGCGCACACGGTTCTCGGCGGTTTCCTCGTCCTTCTCCATCCGCCGGATCTCACGGAACAACTCCACCTCATCGAGCCACGCCGTGCACCACGCCTTGAGCGGATTTGCCGAGTGTAATGCAATCGGACGGTTCAATCGCTCGTTGGTCGACTCCACCAGTTCTACAAAGTCGAGGATGCTGTCCACTGTACGCCGCTGAAATTGGCCAAGCGCTGACTCGTCGCGCATCACGGCAAACACCGAACCGCCGCGCTCCTGGCTCAAGCCAAGCAACTTCTCCATCGTGGTGTTGCTGAGGCCCCGGGCCGGGACGTTTGCGATGCGCAGCAGTCCGCTATCGTCGTCGGGGTTCAGGAACAGCTTAAGGTACGAGACGAAATCGCGGATTTCGCGCCGGTCAAAGAAACTCTGCCCACCGACCAGATTATAGCGGACTTCGGCCTTGCGCAGAGCCGTCTCGAGCGGGCGAGATTGCTGGTTGGTCCGGAACAGAATCGCCTGTTCACGCCACTTTATCTTTTTGATGCTGCGATTGTAGTTGATCTCCTCCACCAGCGCCTGCGCCTCCTCTTCATCATCGCGAAACTCCCAAAGCATGATCGGCTCCCCCGCGCCCTTGTCAGACCAAAGTTTTTTTGCACGCCGCTGGACATTGTTTTTGATAACCGCGTTGGCAGCCTCAAGAATCGAGTTGGTGGAGCGGTAGTTTTGCTCAAGCTTAACCACCTGCACATCTGGAAAATGTTTATCGAGATCGAGCAAATTGGCCACCTCGGCACCGCGCCATCCGTAAATGCTCTGGTCATCGTCGCCGACGACGCAAAAATTCTGGTGTGTCTTGGCCAAACTGTGCACGAGCTGGAATTGCGAATGGTTGGTGTCCTGATACTCGTCCACCATGATATAGTGGTAACGCTCGCGGCATTCGTTCAACGCCTTGGAGCATTCCGCAAACAGTCGCAGCACGAGCAGGATCAGGTCATCGAAATCGACGGCGTTGCTGGCCTTGAGTGTTTGTTGATAGGTCGAAACCAAGCGCTTGGCCAAGGCGGCCAAGTCCTCATCCTCGGCAACGAGCTCATCGCTATTGGTGTTTCGCCAGCGACTTATCAGCGACAGAACGGCACCGGGATCCGGCTTTCTCGATCCAAGTGAAATCTGACTCAAGATGCGGCGAACCACGCCCAGTTGCTCAGCGGCATCGTAGATAACAAAATTTTTCTTGTAGCCAAGCTTCGTGATATGCCGACGCAGGATGCGGACGCACAGCGAGTGGAATGTGCAGATCGTCGGCTTCTCCGCTTGGCCGTTCCCATCCGTCAAGCGCCGCTTGGGTACCAGCCTTTTTACACGTTCCTGCATCTCGCGGGCGGCTTTGTTTGTGAAAGTGACGGCAAGAATGTTACCGGGCCGGATGCCGCGCGCGATCATGTAAGCCACGCGGCTGGTGATGACGCGCGTCTTGCCGGTGCCGGCACCGGCGAGGATGAGCAACGGGCCGTCAACGGTGCGCACAGCCTGCCGTTGCTCGGGGTTCAGCGAGGAAAGCTCCATCCGGCGGCGTGGCTTTAGGAGCGGGGTGAAAACATTGCGGGACTGACCAAACGCTTGGCCAAGCGATCAAGCCGCGCTTGATTCCTTTTCAGGCTTCTTCGAGTCAGGTTCCCCTTCCTTACCATCTTTGCCGTCCGGCTTGTCGCTCTTGTAGTGACTCGCGTAGTAGCGGTTCTGGTAATAGTAATAGGAGTAGTAGTAGGAATCCTTGCCCTCGAAATCGAGATCGTTGATGCAGACACCGACAATGTTGATGCCGGCATCCTGGATTCGCTGCACGGTCTTGCGGGCGTGCTCGCGGCGAATCTTGTTGAACTTGCTCACAAAGATGATCCCGTCCGTCGCTGCGGCAATCATCAGCGGGTCGCTGACAGCCGAGACCGGTGGGCAGTCGAACATGATCTTGTCGTATTTCTTCTTGACCTCCTCGATGAAATCACGCATCCGCTGCGAACCGGCCAGCTCCGACGGATTGTTGGGAACCGCGCCGCAACAAATGACGTCCAGGTTCGGCACCTCGGCGTGGTGAACGATTTCATCAATGCTGTCGACCTTGCCAAGCAGATACGATGACAGGCCGCGAGGACTCTGCAGCTGGAACGCCTTGTGAACGGAGGGGCGGCGAAGGTCGAAATCCACCAGCAACGTCTTGACGCCGGTCTGCGCCGTCACGATGGCGTGGTTGCTGGCAACAAGGGACTTGCCCTCGGCGGGAACGGTGCTGGTGACGGCCATCACCTGAAGATCTCCGGCGCGATGCGAAAGCGCAATGGCCGCGCGAATGGTGCGAAACGATTCCGCTGAGTTGGATTGCGGATGCAGGTGCGCCTGCAAATCCCGCTCGATGACGCTGGTGGTCTTGATGTTGGGAACATATCCGAGGAACGGCAGCTTGAGATAAGCCTCCACGTCGTCCTGGCTCTTGATCGAGTCATCGAGAAAGTTCATGAAGAAGGCTAGGCCAAAGCCGGCCCCCAGGCCGCCCACGATACCGAGGAAGAGGGTCAACATTTTCTTCGGCTTGATCGGAGCCATCTGCGCCGTGGCCAAGTCGATGACGTGCATGTTTTGGACGATATCCTTCTCCTGCAACTCGGTTTCTTTCAGGCGCTGAAGAGCTAGATTGTACAACGTCTCGGACTGCTTGGCCTCCCGTTCCAGCGCATAGTACTGGATGCTCTTCTGGTTCATTGCCTGCTGTTCGGATTTGCGAATTTCCAACACTCCATTCAAGTTCAAGGCGGTTGCCTTGGCCAACTGGGCTATGTTTAGGATAGAACCAAAAATTCGCTTCTCGGAACTGGCCAAGCCCTCTTTCAGCGACTCGATCTGGGCGCGTTTCTCGATGACCTTGGGATATTTTTCAAGGTAACGCTTCAGCAGTTGGGCCAGTTCCGCTTCAGCCAAGGCCAGATCGCCACGAATTTTTCTGACCTCCGGATCGGTAGCCACAGATGGGATGGTTCCATTCTGCTTGGTTTCTTCAAAAATCCGGATCGCTTCTTCGGCTGCAGCCACCGCTGTGACCTCGGCGCTGTGAGCAGTATCGTAGTCGGTCTGGGACTGGATCAACGCCTGCAACGTGACGTTCTGACTTTCCTGAAGGGAGATGATGTCATTTTCCCTCTTGTAATTCAGCAGCTCCCCAAAGTTATCCCGAACCTTGTCGCTAAGATTAGCGGCCTCCGTCTGAAGGAAATCGACGGCGTTGGTCAGCTTGCCGCGCTTGCGTGTGTTGTCCTGCTCAAGAAACTTGGAAACGATCGTGTTGGCGATCATGGCCGCTTCGTTGCGATTCGGGCTCTCCACACTAACGTCCACCAATCGGCTGAGGCGGATTGGAGAAATAGTCACGCCACCCGAAACCCTGCCGAGCAGTGACTCATAGCTGGGAGGAATAACGGGTTCGTTCTCGTCCTCTTCCTTCTTTTCCGGAAAGACAAACTTGCCGAGAACAAGTGGCTTA
Source organism: uncultured Verrucomicrobiota bacterium (assembly GCA_913030945.1). Classification (GTDB taxonomy): domain Bacteria; phylum Verrucomicrobiota; class Verrucomicrobiia; order Limisphaerales; family UBA1096; genus UBA1096. The sequence continues at coordinate 3,072 of CAJWEP010000008.1, read as the reverse complement.
TTCTCCTCCCTGGTCAAGGCTGGGGCATTGCCGCTCGAGTATCCTGTTGGTCCGAAAAAACCGGCCACTGCCATTTGTTCAAGCCGCTGCTCCACTTCCTCCTTGGCCAAGCCGGACAATTTTTTGTCTATGTCGGATGATAAGTCACCTAACGCAGCGTTAGCATAGGCGGCCAGTTGACTCGGAGTACGCTTTCCGGATTTGACACCCTCCAGAATCTTGGCGTTCTGCAGTGTTTCGGCCAGAACCATCTTCATCAGCGAACGGCTTTGGAGGTTCTTGTATTGGGTCTGCAGATAATCCTGCCCCTGCCTACCCTCCATTACGAACGACTCCATGCGCATCGAGTTTTCTGTTTCATTGTCGATTTGCAGCCGGGTTGTCGCCGAGAATATGGGCGTGGCGGTGAACAAATAAAACACGCACAGCACCATCACCACCAGAAATGTGGCAGCCACAAGCCAGCGCCGCTCAAGAATAATGTGCCAGTAATGGCGAAGATTGATGGACTCCTCAAAAAGCCCCTCCTCCCTCGGTTCCCCAAATTGTTGTTGCTCCATGGGCACGATTAAAATGCAGATTCGTGGACGTAAATCAGGTCGTCCGGACTCAGCCAGATTTTCTTGGCCGGATTGGTCTCTCTTTTGAGTTTATTCAAATCGTAGGTTTCGGTGACGCCTCCCCGGGTCAGGTCAATCTTGCTCGTTTTGGCCAACTTGGTGAACCCGCCCGCCTGCGCAATGCCCGACAGAATGTCCAGCCGCCGTTCCGCTGGCAGGTCGATCAGGCCGGGGCTGCTTACCTGCCCCATCACAGTGACGTTGCTGACACGGTAGGTCTTGACGAGCACCAAAACATGAGGGTCGCGGATGTAATCCTTCTTGAGCAGATCACGAATATGTCTCTCCGCCTCGGCGGGAGTTTTTCCGGCCACCTGAACACTGCCCAGCAGGTAAAGCGTCACTTCACCGGTCGATGAAACCCTCAACTCCAATCCGCTGTTGTTTGTGCCACTGAACTCCTCCTCACCAAACACGTTGACCGTGAGCATGTCGAGGGCTTCTATTTTGCGGTCGGTATCCACCTTGGTGCCCGTCTTGGCCTTGGCTGTCGCCGCATCTTGGGCGAACGCCGCTTGGCCAAGCAGAACGCACACGGCAATCACGCAACCCACTCGCTGAACCCCTTTTGTAAAAGTTTTCATCTTAATAGCCAACCGAAAGGCCCAACATAACGCGATTGACGTTATAGTCAATATTCCCCTCGCTGCTGTCGAACATCTCAAAATCGTATCTTAGGCTTGATCTGAGCCACTGGTTGAAACTGTAGGAGACCCCTGCGTTCATCCTGAGATATTGGTACTCTCGTGCATCCCGGGTTTCGTAGGTGTCCAATTCGTAAGTGGTGCCGAAGTTGGCGCTGAGTTTGCCTGTCGTACCGATTTGTTGAGTAACCTCCAAAATAATATAATCCGAGGTCACTGCGGAATCCGGGCTCTCGATCGAAACATTGCCCCCATGCCTGTAGGTGAGTGAGGCCGTTCTTTTCTCGGTAAAATCGTAATCCACCTCTGCCTCGAAAATAGGCAGGCCGTGCGAGCCCCCTCCGTATCCATTTGAGAGGCGATCAAATTGGCGGGTCTGATAACCCACCTGTACCTTGCCCTTTAATTTCTCTGAAAAATCACCCACAGCGGAGATGTGACCGCCGAAAAAATCGGAGTCTGGTCGCTCCCCCATTCTTTCCAAGTTGGTTTCGACCATCGAAATGCCATAAAAGAAACTGCCGTAGAGCTTGATCTTGGCAAAAGCCTGCCAGCCAAAACCAACCGTGTTGTTCCAGTTGGCGACATCAAAGTAGGAATACGGTATGCGGGTGCCAAAAACATCCTGATAGTAGTAGTGTGGTTCCTCACTGTAATCGGAGGCATTGTAGGATGTGGCAGCGTAAACGCTGGTTTTCGGGCTGATCGTGTATTCAAAACGGTATCGGTCGTTGAACGACTTGCGCTCGATCAGAATGCTCCTGGTTTCTGGCGTGCCTTCGTCCAAATCGGTAAAATAAGATCTCTCACGGCCTTTCAACAAGGCGTTGTCCAAACGAATCATGTCACCTCCAGTGAATGTGAACTTCCCTTCCTTCAGGTAATTGATGGCGAAAGTCAGGGCATGATTGTCACTGTCGAGTTCGTCGTGCTCTGCATACCACTGCTGACTCATGGTGTAGTCGAGCCCGATGTAGTTGCTGTCGAGGATGTTTTCGCCAAACTGCAGGCCGATGCCCGGCGAGAGCGTGGTCACCAGATCATCGATCTTTCCCTGCTCGTCGCTCATTAGAAAAACGTTGTCGTCATAACGCTCCGACAACGAAACGTGCGGCAGCACAACAACCGGGCCAACGATCGGCGCCAGGATATCCTCCGGCTCAATGCCCTGCACTAACTCCGCTTGGCCAAGCGCCAGCCCAACAGCGGCCAAGCCGATAATTCCTCTCTGTTTAAAGCGGTCCAAAATGCGAAGCCGAGCTTGAAATCCGGTCCTTCCTTCCCGTGCAGGGCCGCTTCCATTACGCTTTTCGCCCCGGGATTGCAAAGCAATAATGGCCAACGGCTTGGCTGTTTTTCTCCTTTCCGCTGGGTGGGGGTGTTCCTACTCTGCGCGCGTGGATGACTTGTTCCAAAGACCGATCGGCGCCGCCACCCGTTTTTGTGCGGTGTACGGCCAGCCGATCCGCCACTCCGGCTCGCCAGCGATGCACAATCCCGCCTTGGCCAAGCTGGGGCTGGACTGGCGATACCTCGCGTTCGAGGTCAGCCCGGACGCGCTTGGCCAAGCGATCGAGGGCGCGAGGGCGATGCACTTCGTCGGCCTCAACCTCACCGTTCCGCACAAGCTGCTCGCCGTCGAGTTGGTCGATGCACTCGATGAGTCAGCGACGACCTGGGGCGCGGTGAACACGATTTGTTTCGAGGCGAAAAGCGACTCCGGCGACTGGACGCCGCTTGGCCAACTGCCTGGACCGGCCACCGGTGAGATTCGCGCCAAGGGCTACAACACCGACGCCGACGGCATC